>JBAUWJ010000115.1:0-39825 GCA_049583715.1 Arenicellales bacterium
AAACGACCGCCGGTATCTGCAGCGGGGCGATGCCTTCGAGCACGGTCCACACCGATTGATCGGCATACTTTTCCTTGCTGAGCACCACGACCACCAGGTCCACCAAGGCGCACACCTGCGCCACCTGGTGGCGATACGCCGCGGACGCGTTGGAATCGAAGTCCGGCGTGTCCCAGATCAGGCAGGGAGGGCCGTCCGCCGACACCGGACGGCAATCCGCCGCGAGCTCCCCGATGAACGGCGACACGGCGACTCTCCCATCGTGGTCCAGGTTCACTGCCAGGACCGCCGCTCGCCGGGTGTGGGCCGCCAGCGGGCTTACCTCGACGTAGTCTCCGCCCGCAATGACATTGACCACGGTGCTCTTCCCCGTCTGCGTCGGTCCGATGACGGCGAGCGCCGGCGCCGGGGCGGGAGGCTGATCGAGCGCCGCGAGCCCCGTCTGGGCCATGCGCAGGGCGAACACGACATCCGGGTCGGTATGCTTGTCGGCCAGCCTCGCGACGAACCGGCTCAACTGCAGGCAGATGTCCCCTTCGGCGACCATTAACCGCCCTCGCGCGACGGGGCGGCCGGTATTGAACAGCTCACCCTCGAGCCTCGAAACCCGGTGTTTTCCGGGGTGACGCCATTGCCTGTGGCCCGCGGGTCGGGTCTAATCGGCTTATCGGCGGAATCGGACGCATGAGTTGAACCGTGGCCAGGGATGGAACCCGCAAATTTATCGAACCTGAGACCGGATGAGCGACAAGAAGAGCATCTACCGAGTGGTTTTTCACAGCCAGGGAAACGTTATCGAGCTGTACGCACGCGACGTCAGCCAGACGGGGCTGTACGCCTTCGTCGAGGTCGGCGACCTGATCTTCGGCGAGCGCTCCAAGCTGGTTGTCGACCCCAGCGAGGAGCAGCTCAAGAACCAGTTCGCCGGCGTCAAACGCACCTATCTACCCCTGCACGCCGTCATCCGGATCGACGAGGTCGAGAAGGAAGGCAGCGCCAAGATCCTTTCCACCGGCGAGGACAAGAGCAGCAAGGTGACGCCCTTCCCCGTCCATTTTCCGCCCGGGAACCGCGAGTAGGTCGCAATTCATTCCCCGCGACTCACATGAGTCGGAATGAATGCCGGCCCACAGGGACGTGGCAAGTGTCGGAGATCGTCGGGAACGAGATCCGACCGACCCGCAGATACTCCCCGGCACTTACCGTCCTAAATCCACGGGCGCTGTGGACCCATGAACACGCTGTCAAGTAATACAATATCGACCCCGGAGCCCGTTCCACGCTCTTCGAGCTCCATGGTGAGGTGCCATTCGGTGCTGGGCCCATGGACGCCGGCACCCACCACGACATAAGTGGAGGATTCGGCCAGAGAGCCGTTCATGCAGAAATTCTTCTCGAGGCGGTTGTTTGCGGAGCGGGAGGATACACCAAGTCAACATCCCGATGCATAGCGTGATTCGACCATGAATGAGAACCTTTTCGCCCGCCTCGTGCAGCGGTTTCCGGCGGATCGCGACCGGCTCTTGATCGAGACCGATGCCGGTAAGCGGTACACCTGGCGGGATCTCGACGAGTGCAGCGCCCGGTTCGCGGGCCTGTTCGCCCATCACGCCCTCGAGCCCGGCGACCGCGTGGCGGCGCAGATCGACAAATCGCCCGAGGCCCTGTTCCTGTACCTCGCGTGCCTGCGCTACGGACTGGTCTTCCTGCCCCTCAACACCGCCTACCGGCGCCGGGAGCTGGAATACTTCTTCGGCGACGCGGAGCCCGCTCTGGTGGTGGGCCGCGCGGAGGCGGAGACGTCGCTCAGGGAGCTGCTCCCGCCCGGGACGCCCTTGTACACGCTCGACCAGGCGGCCGGTGGCAGCTTCGCGACGGCGGCGGCCGCGGCGGCTCCCTTTACGGGATGCCGGGAAAGAAGCGGCGACGACATCGCGGCCATCGTGTATACCTCGGGCACCACGGGCCAGCCCAAGGGCGCGATGATCACCCACGGGAATCTCGCCAGCAACGCCGCGACCCTTGCCGAAGCCTGGGGCTTCGGCGAGACCGACGTGCTCCTCCACGTGCTGCCGCTGTTTCACGTGCACGGCCTGTTCGTGGCCTGCCACTGCGTCCTGTGGAGCGGTACGCGCATGCGCTTCCTCCTGAATGCCGCCACCGCCAATATTCTGCGCTTCCTGCCGGAGGCGACGGTGATGATGGGCGTACCCACCCACTACACGCGCCTGCTGGCGAGCCCGGAGTTCGGGCGGGAGGTGTGCCGCAGCATGCGCCTGTTCGTCTCCGGCTCGGCCCCGCTGCTGCCGCAGACGTTCGAGGAGTTCGAGCGGCGCAGCGGTCACCGCATCCTGGAACGCTACGGGATGTCCGAAACCGGGATGAGTGCGTCCAACCCCCTCGCCGGACCGCGGGTGCCCGGTACCGTCGGACCACCGCTGCCCGGCGTCGAGGCGCGGGTCGTCGAGGCCGACGGCACCGCCGCCGCCACCGGCGAGGTGGGCGTCCTGCAGGTGAGAGGCCCGAACGTGTTCAAGGGCTACTGGCGCAAGCCGGAAAAGACCGCCGAAGAGTTCACCGGGGACGGTTACTTCATCACGGGTGACCTGGCGTCAATCGACGAAAATGGCTACATCCGCATCGAAGGAAGACAAAAGGACCTGATCATCTCCGGCGGCTACAACGTGTATCCCAAGGAGGTCGAGCTCTGCATCGACGCCATGCCGGGTGTGGTCGAGTCGGCCGTCATCGGTCTGCCGCATCCGGATTACGGCGAAGCGGTATGTGCGGTCATCGTGCGCCGGCCCGACAGCACGCTGACCGAGGAATCGGTGATCGAACGCCTCAAGGGGGAGCTCGCCTCGTACAAAGCGCCCAAATCCGTCTACTTTGCCGATGAGCTGCCTCGAAACACCATGGGCAAAGTCCAGAAGAAGGTGTTGCGGGACCGTCTGGCGGATGACCTGGCCGCTTCGGGCAGCGGCGCGGGCTAGCGGCAATTCATGAACGCTGCCCCGAAGATCGGCGTGGTGAGCCTCGGCTGTCCGAAGGCGCTGGTGGACACTGAGCGCATCCTCACGCAGCTCCGTGTCGACGGCTACGAGATCGTGCCGACCTACCAGGACGCCGAGCTCGTGATCGTGAACACCTGCGGCTTCATCGACGAGGCGAAGGCGGAATCACTGGATGCCATTGGCGAGGCTCTCGAGGAGAATGGTCGGGTTATCGTTACCGGCTGCCTCGGCGCCCGGGCGTCGGAGATCGAGTCTGTGCATCCGTCAGTGCTGGCGGTCACCGGTCCACAGTCCTATGAAGCGGTGGTCGACGAGGTTCACCGGCACGCCCCCCCGCCCGAGCACGACCCCTACACGTCCCTGGTTCCACCCCAGGGCATCAAGCTGACGCCCCGCCACTACGCTTACCTGAAGATCTCGGAAGGCTGCAATCATCGCTGCACTTTCTGCATCATCCCGTCCATGCGCGGCAGGCTGGCGAGCCGGCCTGCCGGCGACGTGCTCGGCGAGGCCGAGCGCCTGGCGGGCGCCGGTGTCAAAGAACTTCTCGTGATATCCCAGGACACCAGCGCCTACGGCGCCGACATCAAATACCGCACCAGCTTCTGGAACGGCGCGCCGGTGCGCTCGCGCCTGTTCGATCTCTGTGACCGGCTCGCCGATCTCGGCATGTGGGTACGGCTGCACTACGTCTATCCCTACCCCCACGTCGACGACCTGATTCCGCTGATGGCCGCGGGCAGATTGGCACCCTACCTCGACGTCCCCTTCCAGCACGGCAGTCCCAGGATTCTCAAGCTGATGAAACGCCCTGCGGCCACCGCGAATACGCTGGAGCGCATAGAGAGGTGGCGCTCGATCTGCCCGGAAATCGCCATTCGCAGCACCTTCATCGTCGGCTTCCCGGGCGAGACGGAGCGGGACTTCGAGGACCTGCTGTCGTTCCTCGAGAGCGCCCGCCTCGACCGCGTCGGCTGTTTCCGGTACTCGCCGGTAGACGGCGCCCGGGCGAACGACCTGCCCGATCCGGTTCCCGACGAAGTCAAGGAGGAACGCTTCGAGCGCTTCATGGCGCTGCAGGCCGGGATCAGTGCCACAAAGCTGCAGGCCCGGGTCGGCACTGAGCAGGAAGTACTGATAGACGCGGTGGAAGACGGCCACGCCGTCGGCCGCAGCAGGCTGGAAGCGCCGGAGATCGACGGCGTGGTCCATATCGAGGACGGCAACGGCCTCGCGCCGGGAGACCTGGTCCGGGCCGTGATCGAGGACTGCGGCGAGCACGACCTGTGGGCCCGGCGGATAGAGGCCGGCGACTCACGGCGGCCGGTAGGATAATGGGGGAAGCGGCGCAGCCGCTTTGTTTATTCGAACAACCCTCACCCCAGCCCTCTCCCGCTTTGCGGGAGAGGGAGTGCCATCGTGCGGAAGGTGCGAATCACTGGCGTCTGCGATTTCGTCAGCGCTGTCCTTGAACGAAGGGAGCGGCGTCTCGGCATGGGCTGGGGGAAGTCTTTGTCGACCGTCTCGAGGCAGGAACCGAGAGCGAGCCTGCATGGACGTACTTGCGGCGTGTCGACGAAGGCTTCCCCCAGCCCATGCGTTCCGTGATCCTGGCAGTTGGCAACCATGGACCACGCGCCCCTCGCCACTCCTCCGCCTTCGGTATATGGCCGGCGTTCAACCCCGACGCAATAGCTTCTCGAGTCCTTGCTCGTCCAACATCTGTATGCCCAGCTCTTCGGCCTTCGTCGCCTTGGAGCCAGGATCGGCCCCGACCACCACGTAGTCGGTTTTCTTCGAGACGCTGCCGGTCACCTTGGCTCCCAGGGACTGCAAGGCCTGTTTGGCCTCGTCGCGGGACATGGAATCCAGGGTGCCCGTGAGCACGAAGGTCTGACCCGCGAGGGGTTGCCTGCCCTTGTGGGCAGATCGCGGGTCGTGCTCTTTCCAGTGCACGCCTGCTCTTCTCAGCTTTTCGATTACGTCACGGTTATGGGCCTGCTTGAAGAAGGTATGGATGCTCTCCGCCACGATCGGACCGATGTCCGGCACTTCCTGCAGAGTCTCCGTGTCGGCCTCGACGATATGATCCAGCCGGCCGAAATACCCGGCCAGCTCCCGTGCGGTGGTCTCCCCCACCTGGGGAACACCCAGGGCGAACAGGAAGCGCTCCAGAGTCGTGTCCTTGCTGTCCTCGAGAGCGGCGACGAGGTTGCCGGCGGACTTCTGTGCCATGCGCTCCAGTCCCGCGATCTCCTCCGCCGTGAGGGCATACAGATCCGCAACGTCCTTCACCAGTCGCTTGTCCACGAGCTGCTCGACCAGCTTGTCTCCCAGGCCGTCGATGTCCATCGCCCTGCGCGACGCGAAGTGCTTGATGCTCTCCTTTCGCTGCGCGTCGCAGAACAGGCCGCCGCTGCAGCGCGCGATGATGCCCGCACCGCCCTCGTAGACGATCTCGGAGTTGCACACCGGGCAGCGCGCTGGAAACTTGTACGGCCGCGCCCCTTTCTTGCGCCTTTGCTTTTCGACCGAGACGATCTCCGGTATCACGTCTCCGGCCCGCCGCACGATGACCGTATCCCCTTTGCGGACGTCCAGGCGCTCAATCTCGGCGCGGTTGTGCAGCGTCGCGTTGGATACGGTAACGCCGCCCACGAACACAGGCTCGAGCCGTGCCACCGGCGTGACGGCGCCGGTGCGGCCGACCTGCACCTCGATATCCAGCACCACGGTGGATTCCTCCTGGGCGGGGAACTTGTGGGCCAGCGCCCAGCGCGGTGCCCTGGATACGGTGCCGAGCGTCTCCTGGTACCGGGCTTCGTTGACCTTGTACACCACACCGTCGATGTCGTAAGGCAGGTCGGGCCGACTGCGCTGCATCTTCTCGTAGTAGCGCAGGCAGCCCTCGATGCCCTTGACCTTCTCGACGAGCGGCGATACGCGCAAGCCCCAGTTGCGAAGGTGCACCAGCAATTCGTACTGCGTAGGGGGCAGGTCGCCGGCTCCGGCGCCGCCCACCCCGTAGCAGAACATCTCCAGCGGACGCGCCGCGGTGAGGCTGGAATCGAGCTGGCGGACACTGCCCGCGGCCGCGTTGCGGGGATTGACGAAGGGCTTGGCGCCGGCCTTGACCTGGGCCTCGTTGAGGCGCCGGAAGCCTTCGTGACCCAGGATCACCTCTCCTCGCACCTCCATCAGGCCGGGGTAGCCGCGGCCGCGCAGCTTGAGAGGCACCGAGCGGATGGTCCTGACGTTCAGCGTGATGTCCTCGCCCGCGCGGCCGTCGCCACGGGTGGCGCCCCGCGTCAGCACGCCGCGCTCGTAGGTGAGGCTCACCGCCAGACCGTCGAGCTTGGGCTCCGCCACGTATTCGAGGCTGTCCACTTCGAGCAGCTTGCGGACGCGCTGGTCGAAGGCCAGCACCTCGTCCTCGCTGAAGGCATTGTTCAGAGACAGCATGGCCTCGCGATGGACCACCGTCTCGAATTCCGTCAGGGGCGGAGCACCGACGCGCCGGGTGGGGGAATCGGGTGACGACAGCTCCGGGTAGGCTTCCTCGATCTCCTGGAGCTCGCGAAGCAGCCGGTCGTACTCCGCGTCGGTGATGCTGGGGTCATCCAGCACGTAGTAGCGATAGTTGTGCTGGTTGAGCTCTTCCGCGAGCTGCCGGGCGCGCTCTCGCATTCTCCTGGGGGCCGTCATGGGAAACGACGCAGGCGCCGCCGGTCAGAACAGCTTCAGGGCGCACTCGCGGCCGGGCGCGATGCCGTCGCGCTCCATCTCCGCCGCCATCGTTCGGATCTCCTGTCCAATGCGCTTCAGGCCCTTCTGGGTCATCCCCCGATGATTGTCGTCCACCAGTTTGCCGTCCAACCGCTTGCACAGCTCCTTGGCGTCGTTGACCATGTCGTTGAATACCCGCGCCGGGTCCTGGGTCTTGGGAATGTCCATGAAAAGCGTGATACCGCGGGTGGTCTCGCCCGGCTGCGCGCTCGAGTCCCCGCTCGCCCTCTCCTTGTCCGCCATACGATAAACCGGCCGGTTGTTCTCGTACTTCACGTAAACGTTCCTCTGATTCGGCGCCATGCCGATGCCGCGGGCGGCCTCGTCGATGTCGGACAGACTGAAGGAGTCATTGCGCGCGACGATGTTCAATATCGCCAATGCGTCGTACTTCTTGATCAGCTTGTCCAGGAACGCGGCCTGGTCGAGGGCTTCGTCCATACCGCAGGAGAACTGGAATCGCCGGCCGAAAACCTCGGCCAGCCTGAGGACCACCTGCGAGAACTGATTGAGCTCCTTCTCGTCTATCGGCCCTCCCCGATCGGCAAGCTGCAGGGTCAGGCCGAAGTCCGTGAAGCGCGCCGATTCGGGCTGCTTCTCCAGGTCGCACCACATGCGCGTCGGGTGGCTGAGGCCGAAGATGCGGTGGGGCTTGGTGAGGTCGAACTCATGCTGCCGGTAGATCCCGAGGGCGGAGTCCCGCTTGATGACGTTGTTGCCCGGTACCCGTGCCACATACTCGATCTGGATGGCTTCTTCGACACTCGATTCCTGCATCTCGGGCACGCCCCCGATGGGCGTGGTCGCCACGTCCTCCGCCTCCTTGAGCTCCGACTCCCAGCTCCGCGGCACCTTCGCCGGCTCCTCGGGCTCGTCCTGATCGAGGAACTCGGGCTTCAAACGCGGCGTGTTCCCCGCGCGCGCGTGCGGCGGGGCGTCGTCGCGGTACTCGGGACCTTCGCGCGATGTTTCTCCCATTGCGACGCTGCGCGGCTTCAGGAGGGGTTCCGTATCGGCCGGGTCGACGTCCGGATCCGCCGCCGAATCCACCCGGCGATGCAGCCGCGAATGCCGGACCTTGTCGTAGGAAATGACCGCGACAATGAAGAACACCACGATGCCGGCGATGAGGAATGCGATCTGCAGGGAAATCATTGGGCCGCCATTTCCACCGCCTCTTCCACGTCCACCGATACCAGCCGCGAAACACCCGGCTCGCCCATGGTGACGCCCACGAGGATGTCGGCGGACTCCATGGTGATCTTGTTGTGGGTGATGAATATCAACTGGGTGCGGCTGGACAAGGTCTTCAGGGTCTCGTTGTAGCGCTCCACATTGGCATCGTCCAACGGCGCATCCACCTCGTCAAGGACGCAGAAAGGCGCCGGATTGAGGTCGAAGAACGCGAACAGCAGTCCCACCGCGGTGAGCGCCTTCTCTCCACCGGACAGCAGGTGAATGGTGCTGTTGCGCTTCCCCGGCGGTCTGGCCATGACCGCCACGCCGGTCTCCAGCAGGTTGTCGCTGGTCAGCTCCAGGTAGGCGCTGCCGCCGCCGAACAGGCGCGGGAAGAACTCCTGGAACTTGCTGTTCAGCTTCTCGAAGGTCTCCTTGAAACGGGACCGGGTCTCGCCGTCGATCTTCTGGATCACCGACTCCAGCGTCGCCAGGGCTTCCGTCAGGTCCTTGGACTGGCTGTCGAGGTAGGTCTTCCTCTCGGACTGCTCCTCGTATTCCTCGATTGCCACCAGGTTGACCGGCCCGAGACGCTCGATGCGCGCGACGATCCTCTCGAGCTTCTCCTGCCAGTTTCTCTCGTCGGCGTCCTCCGGCAGGGCGTCGATGAGATCCTCCGGCCGCTGGCCGAGATCGGTGATCTGCTCCCGGACCGTGTCGCGCCTCACCACCACGTCCTGGCGCTCGATCCTCACCTGCTCCACCTGCTCCCGGGCATTCTGCACGGACTGCTCGTGGGCGTGGCGATCCCGCTCGCGCTCGCGCAGCTCCTCCTCGATGCGCTCAACCAGTCGACGCGCTTCGGCCAGGCGGTGCTCGAATTGCAGCCGCTGCGACAGCAGGTCCTCGAGCTTCTTCTTCAGGTCCTGCTCCGGATCCGCATCGTTCGACAGGGCGGATTCGAGCTCCAGCTTCCTTTGCCGCATGCTCTCCTGGCTGCTTTCCAGCCGCTTGACGTTCTCGAGGAGCGACTCCAGCTCGGTTTCCTCCCTCTGGCGAGAGAATGCCACTTCATGCCTGGCATCGCGCGCCGCCTCCAGCTCCCGGCGGGATTCATCGAGGGCGCTCCTGGTGTCCTCGCGCTGCTGCAACAGCTCCTCGCGACTGGTGGCGAGGCTCCGGCTGCGCTCCTCCGCCCGGGTGAGCAGCGCCTTGGCGCCGGCAACCCGGTCGCGGAAATCCCGTAGCTGCCCCGCCACGTCGCCGAACTCGGCCTGGGCCTGCTCCCGCCTGGCCTGCAGCTCGCCGACGCGCGTCTCCGT
This sequence comes from Arenicellales bacterium, assembly GCA_049583715.1. GTDB lineage: Bacteria > Pseudomonadota > Gammaproteobacteria > Arenicellales > JAANXG01 > JAANXG01. Next base: position 9,299 of record JBAUWJ010000115.1, read on the forward strand.
ACGCGCCAGCTCGCTGTGCAGGTCGGCGCGACGGGCCTCGCTCTCGCTGAGCTCCCGCCGGGTGTCCGCCAGCCGCTCCTCGAGATCCGCCAGGCGGGCCTGCCGCTCGCCGATGTCCCGTTGCTTCTCCTCCAGCGCACGGGCGGCCGTCTCCACGCTGCCGCTCAATGCGTCGATCTCGGATTCCCGTGCCACCACGCCGGTGCGGTCCTGCCGGGGACGCAGCTCGATCCAGTTGCTGCCGATCCAGATGCCGTCGCGCGTCACGACGGATTCCTCCGGCGCGAGCTGCGGCCTCCACGCCAACGCCTGCTCCAGGTTCTCGGCGGCATAGACCGCCGCCAGCCAGGGTGTCAGGTCGACGTCCGGACAGCGGACCTTCTCGATGAGCTGCGGCAGCCTCGCCGCCTCGATGCGCGGCGAGCGTGTGCGTTCGAGAACGACCACCTCCGCGCCGTCCTCCAGGCGCTCGACTTCGCAGTCCTGTACGCAGTAGGCGCCCGCCCGGCGTCCCAGGACCCGGTCGAGCGCCGTCTCCCACCCGTCGGCCACCTCCATTTCCGAGGCGAGCCGGCCGGCCTCGTTCAAACCGGAACGCTCCAGCCACTCGGCCAGTGCCTCGTTGTCCTGGGTCGACAGGTCCGAGTACTGCAGCTCCCGGAGGGATTCGAGGCGCGCTTCCATCTTGCTGAGCTCGTCGCGCAGGTCCTGGAGCTCGTCGCCCGCCTCCTCGATCTCGGTGCGCTTCGCCTTCAACGAGCTCTCCAGCTCTGCGACGTCGGCCTGCAGGCGCTCGCACAGGGCGTCCGCCGTGGCGGCCTCCCCGGCGAGCTCGTCGATGGAGATCTGCTCCAGGGCCTCGTCGATCTCCGACAGGCGGGACTCCTGGCGTTGCTGGCGTTCGACGAGGCTCAGGATATGGCTCTCGTATTCCTCGATCCGCGTGCGTTGGACCTGGCGCTCCTGGTCGGGGGCCACGGACTCGGCGCCGAGCCGCTCCCAGTCGGCCTGCCACTGCTCCATCCGCTGCTGGGCTTCCTCGAAGGCGGTCTCTGCCCGCGACAGCCGCTCCTGGGCTTCAACCAGGGCCGGCTCGCTCTGCGCCAGGGTCCGGCGCAGCTCCCGGATGCGCTGCTGGTCGGTGTCGAGATGCTCGCGAGACACGTGCTGGTCCTTCGCGAGCCGCGCGAGCTCCTGTTGCTGCTGCTCGCGGGATTCGCGCAGGTGCTTGATGTTCTGCTCGACGCCGGAGATGTCGGCGCCCGCCCGGTAGTACTCGCCCTGGGTCTTGTTGAAGGCCTCGTTGGCTTCGGATTGCCGGGTGCGCAGCGTCTCGATGATCTTTTCGGTGCCGCGCTGCTCGGCCAGGGCGCCGTCGGAGAGCTTCTGCAGCCGCGCCAGCTCGGTATCCTTGGCTCCCACGCCTTCGCTCAGCGCCTGCCAGCGCAGGCTGAGAAGCTGGGACTTCAGCAGCCGCTCTTCCTGGCGCAGCGTCCGGTATTTCTCGGCGGCCTCGGACTGGCGCTTCAGGCGCCGGAGCTGGCCGTCGAGCTCCCTGCGGATGTCCTCCACCCGCTCGAGGTTTTCCCGGGTATGGCGGATGCGGGTCTCCGTCTCGCGTCGCCGCTCCTTGTACTTGGAGATGCCGGCGGCTTCCTCGATGAGAACCCGCAGCTCTTCGGGCCTCGCCTCGATGATCCGGCCGACGGTTCCCTGCTCGATGATGGAATAAGAGCGGGGGCCAAGGCCCGTTCCGAGGAAGATGTCGGTAATGTCCCGCCGGCGCGAGCGCGTCTTGTTGATGTAGTAGCTGGACTGCCCGTCCCGGCTGAGCTCGCGCCGCACGGCGATCTCGTTGTACTTGGCGTAGGGTCCCGGCGCCTTGCCGTCGCCGTTGTCGAAGACCAGCTCCACCGACGCCTTGCCGACGGGCTTGCGGGCCGTCGAGCCGTTGAAGATGACGTCGGCCATCTGGTCGCCGCGCAGGGTCTTCGCCGAGGATTCGCCCATGACCCAGCGTATGGCGTCGATGACGTTCGACTTGCCGCAGCCGTTGGGGCCGACGACCCCCACCAGATTGGCCGGCACCGATACGGTCGTCGGGTCCACGAAGGACTTGAAACCGGACAATTTGATGTATTTAAGCCGCATTCTTCGCGTCAGGCATCCACGTCACCGCGCATCTTCAAGTTGAATCTCGAGCTCACAACGCCGACAGACTTAGGTCCATGGGTCCACACCCTGGATGCACAGCTAAGGGCGCGCCATGCGGGCCCGCCGTCCTTGAGCTGTTACACTTCAAGCGCCGAAAGTTACCACAACGAAACGTTCAATGCCCACGAAACCATCCAGGAATTTCGACGTCTTCGACAACCCCAAGCCGGAGCGCGACTACACCATCCACATCGATATTCCCGAGTTCACCTGCCTGTGTCCCATGACCGGGCAGCCCGATTTCGCCACCTTGCACCTGGCCTACGTGCCGGACCGCCTGTGCGTGGAGTTGAAGTCCCTGAAGCTCTACATCTGGTCGTTCCGCGACGAGGGCGCCTTCCACGAGGCCGTCACCAACCGCATCCTGGACGACCTGGCGGCGGCCCTCCAGCCGCGCTTCGCCCGCCTGACGGCCAAATTCAACGTGCGGGGCGGATTGTATACCGACGTGGTGGTGGAGCACCGGGCCGAAAACTGGGTCGCACAACCGGCGGTAACGCTGCCGGGCGCCGCAAGCTGACACCCCGGTGTTCGGACCGTTTCAAGGCGCGGCCTGTGTGTTCCGCGGCGCCGTACTGGTGACCCGCCCCGGGGTGCGGCATTATGCCTACATCCCGCTGATCATCAACATCCTGGTGTTCGCGGGCCTGATCTGGGTGGGCGGCGAGGCTTTCGAGCACCTCCTGAACCACTATCTGGCCGGGCTGCAGGGAGCGTGGTGGTGGGTGCTGCGCGGGTTCCTGTGGGCGTTGTTCAGCCTCGCCGCGGTGCTCGTGTCGTTCTTCACCTTCACCCTGGCCGCGAACCTGATCGGCTCCCCCTTCAACGAGGCGCTCTCCGCCGCCGTCGAGGGGAGACTCGGCCGGGTGCGCGCCGAGCCCGAGCAGTCCTGGCTGGAGATCCTCCGGGAATTCCCCAGAGCCATCCGCCAGGAGGTCATCAAGTGGATCTATTTCGCCAAGTGGCTGTTGCCGGCCCTCGTCCTGTTCGTGATCCCCGGGGTCCAGCTTTTCGCCCCCTTCGTCTGGGTCTGGCTCGCGGCGTGGTTCCTGGCTCTCGAGTACCTGGAGTACCCGGCCTCGAACCATCATCTCGACTTCGCGGCCCTGCGCCGCCACGCCCGGTCGTACTACGGGCACCTGTGGGGTTTCGGCGGAACGGTCTTCGCCCTGGCCCTGATCCCCGGGGTCAACCTCATCCTCATGCCGGTCGCGGTGGCGGGCGCGACCGTGCTGTGGGTGGAGCATATGAGCCACGACCCGCAAACCTGACCTGTTCCGCCGTTCCGCACCGACGTTTCCGGTAGTTGATGGAAGCACGGAGAGCATGGGCTGGGGAGAGGGTGTCAAATCAAGACCAAGCGGCTGCGCCGCCTCCCCCTCATCCTGGCCTTCTCCCCCGATGGGGGGAGAAGGGAACCGGGGTTCGCTGTCGGGGCCTCAACTCTGTTCTCCCCCCATCTCCAACGAAGGGAGCAGCGTGAGGGCATGAACCGGGGACGGTCTTTGTCGACCGTCTCGAGGCAGGAGCCGAGAGCGAGCCTACTTCGGACGTACTTGCGGCGTGTCGACGAAGACCGTCGCCGGTTCATGCAGGGCAGACCGGTTCGACCTCGGTAAGCCCCAGCCGCGCAGCACCGCCAAACGATGCTTGTCGGAATAAATTCCGACCCACAGGGAGGTGGGGAGTGCCGGAGATAGCCGGGAGCGGGATCCGGCTGACCCACTTGGGAGGTGGAGTTTCTGAGGCAGCGCTTCGGACAAAGTCCTGAACAACCTTGCGCACGCTCCAACGCAACGAGCCCTCTCCCGGTGTGGGAGAGGGCTGCACAGACGCTCAGTGGTTCGGGTTCAGGGTAAGAGGATGGTGGAGCCCGTGGTCTTGCGGGCCTCGAGGTCCTGGTGGGCGCGCGCCGCCTCCGGTAGAGGATAGGTCTGGTTGATCTCGATCTTGACGGCCTTTTTCTGCACCACCTCGAACAGCTCCGCGGCGCTGTGGTCCAGGTCCTGCACGTCGGCGGTGTAGTGAAACAGCGTCGGGCGCGTGATGAACAAGGATCCCTTGGGGCCCAGTAAGCTGACGTCGAACGGCGGCACCGGCCCCGACGAGAGGCCGAACAATACCCCCATACCGAAGCGGCGCAGGCAGTCGAGGGACTTCATGAACGTGTCTTTGCCCACCGAATCGTAGACGACGTGCACGCCCGCGCCGTCGGTAACGTCCTTGACCCTCTCCACGAAGTCCTCGCGCGTGTAGACCACGGGGTAGTCGCAGCCATGGCTCTTCACGAGCTTCGCCTTTTCGTCCGAACCCACCGTCCCGATCACCGTGGCGCCGAGCTGCTTCGCCCATTGGCACAGGATCAGGCCCACCCCACCGGCGGCGGCATGCACCAGTATCGTGTTCCCGGGCAGCACCTTGTAGGTACGCCGCAGCAGGTACTGGGCCGTCATGCCCTTCAGCATCATCGCCGCGGCGGTCTTGTCGTCGATCCCGTCGGGCAGCCGCACCAGCCGATCGGCAGCCACGTTGCGCTTCTCCGAGTACGAGCCGGGTGGCTGTGCCACGTAGGCGACGCGATCACCGCTCGAGACCCTGGTGACCCCCTCGCCCACGGCCTCCACCACGCCCGCGGCTTCGACCCCGATCCCGTAGGGACGCTCCTTCGACGGATACGCTCCGGTGCGGTGATACACGTCGATGTAGTTGAGGCCCACCGCCGTGTGCCTGACGGTCGCCTCCCCGGCGCCCGGGGCCGGAACCTCCACCGTCTCCCAGCGCATCTGCTCCGGTCCGCCCGGCTCGTGAACTCGAATGGCATGTGTCATCGTTTTCTCCTGTCAGGGATTTCGTGCTGTGTTGGTATTCAGTGGACGGTGCGGCGCGGGCGCGCCTCTTTGATCTGCTCGTAGGCGGCCTTGATCTTCTGCGTCTTCTCGGTCGCTATTGCGATCATCTCCTCCGGCAGCCCCTTGGACACCAGCTTGTCCGGATGATGTTGATTCATCAGGCGCCTGTAGGCCTTCTTGACCTCGTCGAAGTCGGCGCCCGGAGCGACGCCGAGGGTGCGGTACGCCTCGTTCAGGCTGGGACGCGACCTGCCGGAGGCTCCGGGACGGCCCGCACGAAGCATATCCAGGATGTGCCGGATCTGCGTTTCGTCGAAGCCGAGGCGGTTGGCGATGTGAAGCAGCGCCCTGTGCTCGGCGTCGTCGACCACGCCGTCCGCCAGCGCCGCCTGGATCTGGATTTCGAGGAACATCCGCAGCAGGTTGCGATTCCGGTGGCTGACCTCGAGGAGCTGATCCAGCACCTCATCCACGGAGAAGCTATCGCTCTTTCCCCTGTTGAACAGTTCAATGGCGGCGCGCCGCTGCGCGGGATTGAGGCGCATCTGTGACATGACCCGCTCGGCCAGCGCGATCTCGCTCGCCGATACGCGGCCATCCGCCTTGGCGATGTGGCCCATGACCGAGAAGGCCGCCGTGAAGAACGCCGCCTGCACCCGCTCCTGGTCGTTGAGGGAAATCCGCACGGCGTTGCCGATGCCCCTGTCGAACTGGTGGCCGAGCACCGCTCCCAGCGCCGCCCCGATGGGGCCACCGATCATGAAGCCGAAGGCGCCGCCCGCGATCTTGCCCCACCAGCTCACGGTCTCGCCGCTCCAGGAAGTCGCACCACGACCCGGGCGCCTCCGATGGCGGCCTTTTTGATCTCGACCGATCCGCCATAGCTGCGGGCGATGTCGTCGACGATGGCGAGGCCGATGCCCTGCCCCTCGGTACGCGTGTCGCCCCGTACGCGGCGTTCGAGAATTCCCGCGCGTTCGGCCTCCGGGATACCCGGCCCGTCGTCCTCCACCGTGATGGTCAGCTCGTCACTGTGCCCGCCGCTTTCAATCTTGACGCAGACCCGGCGCCGGCAGTGCTTACAGGCATTGTCCATGATGTTGCCGATCAGCTCGACAAAGTCCCCGACGTCGCCCCTGAACCTGCAGTCCGGGGCGACCTGGCTGTCGATCTCGATATTCCGGTCGTAGTAGGCCTTGTTGAGACTGCGCACCATTTTCTCGACTTCCGGCTGCACGGGATGCGCCAGCGAGAACTCGCCGCGGCCGCTCGCGGCGCTTCGCAGTTGATATGAAACGATGTCCTGCATTCGGTCCACCTGCCCGGTAACTTCCTTCAGGAGATCCGGGTGATCGAGATTGCGCCGGTCCACCAGATTGCGCAGAACGGCCAGAGGTGTTTTGAGACTGTGGGCAAGGTCGTCCAGCTTGTCGCGATAGCGCTGCCGCTGCTTGCGCTCGTTGACGAGCAGCGCATTGAGATTGCGGGCGAGTGGCTGCAGCTCATCCGGGTAGTCCGTCCCGAGGCGGTCGCGCTCCCCGCGCTCCACGCTGTTGACCTCCGCCGCAATGCTCCTCAAAGGCTTCAACAGCCACATCAGGACCGTCAATTGTACAACAACGAGGACCACCACCGAGCCGAGGAGCCACGACCACAGGGTGCGCCGGAATTCGTTCACCCGGGACTGGTACAGCGAGTAGTCCTCGGCCACCCTGACCACGAACGGCAGCTCCTCGCCGCTCGATTTTTCCCAGACTACCGAATAGGAGAGCACGAACACCGGCTGCCCGGCCTCGGTGACGCCGCGGCGAAAGTTGAACACCCCGGGTGGAGGCGCATCCTGCCACGCGATACCGGTCCCGAGCGCCGAAGGCGACTTCCACACCGACCTGCCGGACCGGTCCGTCACCCAGGCGTAGAGCCCGGAGCTGGCCTGCGACAGGCGCGGCTCGGGCAGCGAAGGCGGCAGGGTCAAGGTGTCCTTCGGCGTCAGGTCCGCGGCCCCGAGCAGCCCGTAGACCTGCGTTTGCAGATAGTCCCGGACAGAAGACTCGGCGCTGCTGCGAAAGGCGCGGTCGAGCGCCACGCCGGTGACGCCCAGGAACCCCGCCAAGGCCAGCGACGCGGCCAGCAGAACCCGCGTCCGTATGGAGCGGGTCACGATACGTTTAAGCGGTATCCGCGCCCCCTGAGCGTTTCGATCGGATTGATACGGCTGTCCGGGTCGAGTTTCTTCCGCAGGCGGCCGATGAACACCTCGATGACGTTGCTGTCACGGTCCGCTTCCTCGTCGTAGACATGGTCCGCCAGCTCGGATTTCGAGATCACCTTGCCGGGATGCAGCATCAGGTACTCGATCAGCCGGTATTCGTAAGCCGTCAGGTCGACCGTGGCGCCGTTGACCTCGACCGTCTGCTGCGATGTATCCAGGCTGATCGGCCCGTTCCTCACCGAAGACTGCGCGACGCCCTTGGACCTTCTCAGCAGTGCGCGCACCCGTGCCAGAAGCTCCTCCATGTGAAACGGCTTGGTCAGATAATCGTCCGCACCCGCCTCCAGGCCCTCGACCTTCTGCTGCCACCGGTTGCGTGCCGTCAACACCAGGATGGGATACGACTTGCCGTGGGATCTTGCCTTTTCGATCAGCTTCAGCCCGTCGAGACCGGGCAGGCCGAGATCGACGACCGCCAGGTCGAGAGGATACTCTTCCGCCATGAACGAGCCGTCGACTCCGTCGGCCGCGAGGTCCACGGCGAAGCCCTCCTCTCTCAGTCGTGAGCCGATCTGCTCCCTGAGGGCGTCTTCATCCTCGACCACCAGGATACGCATGAACGCTCAGCCTTCCGGATCGACCCAGACGTATTTGACCCGCCCGTCCTCGGTCAACACCTTGATGCGGTACATCAGCTTGCCGTTCACCTTGACGCGCTCCGCCGCCAGGACCCGCAGGTCGGACTTCTGCTTGATGTGCTTGACCGCCTCATCCAGGGTCGTGTGCTTGTTGTCCGCCGTTGCGGCGACGGGCAGGGCAAGCGTGAACAACAGGCATATACAAACGATCAATCGCATTGTCGACAGAGCGAGGCGCAACGGACCATTGCCGTTACGCCTCGAGCACCTCATTATTATCAAAGCATCTGGTTCGAGCAGTATCAGGACTACTCGGCCACGTCGAGATCAACCCGCACCCGGACGCTGTTGCCGGGATCCCGGTCCATGCGCGTGTGGTAGATCTTTCCATTGTATCGGTATTCCACATCATAACCGACGATGTGCCGCTCGTCATGATACTCGTGCTCCACCCGGCATTGCCGCACCGGCCTGGTGTAGGTCACGTAGCCGTAGCCGCCGCGCCCGCGATCCATATCATGGGCGATGGACCCGCCCAACAGCGCCCCGGCGATGGTGGCGATGCCCTTGCCGCTGCCATGGCCGAACTGATTGCCCACGACCCCGCCGATGATGCCGCCGACGATCTCGGGCGTAGCGCTGTCCCTGCGCACGGGCCGGTGATATCGGACCTGCTCAGTCCAGCACACCTGGTGGGGCTCGTCAACGCGCACCACCTGGGTGACGGGGTCGACCCGAAGCACCGGCGCGTAGTCATAATACCTGTCGGCGTCGTAACGACCGCCGGCAAACGCCGTCGCGGACATACCCGCCAGGGCGGCGACTGCAACTGTTCTGGTAAGCCACTTGTTCATCGTCTTGGACCTCAGTGCTCGTTGATGTTGGCGCAAACAATACCGGGGCGGGAATTAATCCACCCTGAACCAAGAATGAACGGCGGCTGAACGGCGAATCGGGGTCGGTCTTCGTGGGTGGGGGTTCGTTCTTATCCCAAGCAATTGTCGGACTGAAGTCCGACCTGCATGTACCGCGGGTCGACCGGTGGGGCAAGTGCGCCGCTGCTACTGATCCGAGGAACCGGGTTGGCGCAAAAGGAGCCGATCACCGCGCTGGATGATCTCCAGGTGCTTGAGGAAGGACATGCCGAGCAGCACTTCGTCTGCGGACATGCCGGGATCGATGCTGGCGGGCACATTGTGCATCGTAATACCGCCGAGCTGCACGCTGCCGAGGATGGTCCGGTAGGTCTCGACAGTGCCGTTGGCGGTCTGTGTGTAGTCCGGCGTACCCCGTTTCAGTCCGAGCTCGTCGGCCAGCGACCGGCCCAGAGCAACGTTGGTGGCCCCGGTATCCAGAAGCAGCTCCACACGCCGCCCGTTGATGCGCCCGCTCGCCACGTAGTGCCCCATCCGGTTGCGGGTGAGGCGAACCTCTACACGTCCTCCACTCGTCGTCGTCGCGACAACCTGGTTGGGATTTTCCCGGCGATCCAGCTCGCCGGCGAACAGCCAGGTCAACAGCGCGGCGGCGCCGATCCACGCTGCGAATATCATCAACTTGCCGGTGCTGGACATCTTAAGCTCAGTGAGTGCCGGGGATCGTGGGAGCGGCGGACGGGAGAACTTATTGCGGGGCCGAGTGTATGGTAGAGTGCGAATGCGATCAAAACAACTGACTGTTCGTTCGGCTGCGCAGCGAAGGCCGGGCGCTTCGGAGGCCGATACGCAAATGCGACTGATCCTGCTGGGCGGGCCGGGCGCGGGGAAGGGAACACAGGCCGGGTTCCTCGCACGACACTTCAAGATTCCACAGATCTCCACCGGCGACATGCTGCGTGCCGCCGTCAAAGCGGGCAGCCCGCTGGGGCGCGAGGCGAAGAAGGTCATGGACGCCGGCGGACTGGTTTCGGACGAGATCATCATGGGCCTCATCAAGGAGCGGCTTCGGGAGCCGGACTGCGAGAACGGCTACCTCTTCGACGGCTTCCCCCGCACCATCGCCCAGGCCGAGGCCATGAAAGACGGGGACATCGGCGTGGACTACGTCGTGGAGATCTCCGTGCCCGACGAGGAGATCATCAGGCGCATGAGCGGGCGCCGGGTCCACCTGGCATCCGGTCGCACCTACCACCTGGTCTTCAACCCTCCGAAAACGCCGGGCGTCGACGACGTCACCGGGGAGCCCCTCATCCAGAGGGACGACGACAAGGAGGAGACCGTGAAGAAACGGCTGCAGGTTTACCACCAGCAGACGGCGCCCCTGATCGAATACTATTCCCGGTGGGGACGCTCCGGGGAGCCGGGCGCCCCGGCCTGCGTCCGGGTGGACGGCATCGGCGACGTCGAGGAGGTCAAGCAGCGGATACTGGGAGCCATGGGAGAGGGGTCAACGCAGTAAAGCAACCAGGGAGAAAATCGGGACACGGGCCCGTCGCCCCCCCGACCACGCTCCGCCTCATCGCAGGCGCGACGAGTCGCTGCGCGTCCGGCCGCCTCAGGCGCGGTGAAGTCCCCGCAGCTCGGACGTCCAGCGGGTGAAACCGCGCAGCCGGGCTACGAGGGAACGCCACCAGGGCTCGTCGTCGGGCTCCCACTGACCACGCTCGGCGAACCACTCCTGCACGGGCTCCTCGGAAGTCGCCAGGACCAGACGTATCTGGTGCAGCACCTCATGCGGGTCGTATTCGCGGGTGGCGCGAATACGCAGCAAGGGAATATTCGCGGTCTTCAACGTCTTGTCCACCACGTCCCCGCCGGGAGATTGCTCGCGGCGCCGCTTCTTGGCCCTGGTGTCGAGATCTATCGCCAGCACCGGGGACAGTGTGTTCGGGCTGCACAGGAGGAAGTCGACGCAGCGGCGCTGCACCCGCATCCAGTGGGCTCGCTGCTCGGGCTGCACGCCATGCGGCTGGATGAAATCCGACAGCCTGACTTTCGGGAATACCGTGGCGTGTGCCCCCACCACCTGGGTGAGAGTCCGGAAATACTGCTGCTCGTGCTCGAGCAGCAACGACTCCCGCTTCAGGTAGGACGGCGTGTCATCGTGGTACTTGGGGCGCTTGTGATAGACCTGCAGGTACCAGGCACACAGTGCGCCGACGAGCAACAGGACGAACAGCATGACGAACAGCGATTGCATACGGCGATCAGCTCCAAGCGGCAGTCCCTGAGGTATTTGTGATATATCCCTCAGCGAGTTTAGTCCGACTTGGCCTGTCGAAGATCACTTTCGTCGGGCCCTCCGTCGTTCAATCCCGGCGTTTCGTCGGCCGGCGGAGAACGGTCATTTCACGTGGAGCAACTCAACCTCGAAGATCAGCGCTTCGTTCGGGCCGATGCGCTCGCCCGCGCCCTTTTTGCCATAGGCCAGGTCCGGGGGGATGTAGAACTTGTATTTCGCCCCCTCTTTCATGAGCTGCAGGCCTTCCTTCCAGCCCTTGATAACACCTTCCAAAGGCATCGTCGCGGGGGTCTTGCGCTCGTACGTGCTGTCGAACACCGTGCCGTCGATCAAGGAACCCTTGTAGTTGACCACGACGGTATCCGACGGCTTGGGCCGCGCCCCCGTTCCCTCGGTCAACACTTCGTATTGAAGCCCGCTGTCGGTAACCTTCACGCCCGGACGCTGCTTGTTCTTCTCCAGATACGCCTTGCTGCGCGCCAGGTTGGCAGCGGCCAGATCGTCGAACTTCTTCTGGAGGAGCACGCGCTGCGCGGCGATCGCGCTGCTCATCTCACCCTGGCTGAGCTTCGGATCCTTGCCGCTGAGCGCATCGCGTATCGCATTGATCACGACGTCCTGGTCCAGCTCGAGATCGTTGCGCATCAGGGATTTCCCCATCTGGTACCCGATGGTGTAGCTGAACTTCTCTTTCTGTGTGCTGAGCTCCTGTGCCAGCACCGAAGTGCTGACACCCAGCGTCGCGACACAAACCAACAGGATACGGGTCCACATAAAGATAACTCCAGGTCATGGTTTGGAACTGAGGAGCGCCGGAGTCTAACACGCGGCGCCGGCCCGCCGCTTTTCAGGAGCCTGCTAGTGGAGCAGAAGCTGCGGGTCCAGCCGTGTCTCGAACCAGTTGACACCCCAGTGCAGGTTGGGGCCGGTGGCCCGACCGGTGGCGCCGACGGCGCCAATCACCTGCCCCTGGGCGACCCGTTCGCCGACGTGCACGTCGATTCGGCTGAGGTGGATGTATACCGAGTTGATCCCATGACCGTGATCCAGGATCACGGTTCCTCCGCTGAAGTACATGTCGGGATCCACCAGCGTCACCCGGCCCGCGGCGGGCGCCTTGACCGGCGTGCCCTTCGACGCGGCGAAGTCCACCCCGGAATGCGGCTGCCTCGGCTTGCCATTGAGGATCCTCTGGCTGCCGAAAACGCCGCTGATGCGTCCGTCGACGGGAGCGATGAAGGAGACCGTGAAATCGGTGCTGCCCGAGTCTATCCCCCTCGCCTTTGCAATCATCTCACTCTCCTTGCGTATTCGCTCGAGCGCCTTGGGACCGGGCGTGACTTCCCTGGGGGGCAGACCGTTGATGCGCTCGATCCGGTAGCGGCGCTGCTCGACCTCGAGGGTTCGGTGCTCGATGTCGCCCCCGGGATACACGACATCCAGCCGCGCCCGAGGGGCCGCGTCGCGGCCGAATCCAAAGACGAATACACCGCCTGGAGAGACGTCGAGCCTCGTGCCGTCGAGGCTCACCTCGGAGCCGGGGGGGACCCGGCCCACCACCATGCCGCCCTGCTCCATCGGTCCGCGCAGGGACAGCCCGCCCGCCAGCGCCACGGTCGTCGAGAGGCACAGCATCCCGACGGCGGCGAGGAGTCTGGGCGGTAGAAACATCCGTAGCGAGAAAGTGCCACAGCGAGGCCATTTTTTCGTTCTTTCGAGGCGCATAGTGGGCCTATGTAACGAGAAAGAACGGAAAAATGGACCGCTGTGGTGCTTTCGCAGTAGGAATGCTTTCTACCGCCCAGACTCCCGGGTACCGCCGGACGCGCGTCATGCCCCTCCCGGGACGCCGGCGCTTCGCGCCAGTCTGTCCACGATCTCGTCGAAGGCGAGCGTCTCCTGCTCCCGGGTGCCGAAGCGGCGCACGGTCACCCTGCGCTCCCCGGCCTCCCGCCGGCCCAGGATCAGCAGCATCGGTATCTTGGTCTCGCTGTGCTCCCGGACCTTGTACGAGATCTTCTCGTTTCTCAGGTCCACTTCGGCGCGCACGCCCCGTTCGCGCAGTGCCGTCAGCAGCTCCAGGGCATAGTCGTCGGCATCGGAAACGATGGTGGCGACCATGGCCTGCACCGGCGCCAGCCACAGGGGCAGCGCTCCGGCGTGGTGCTCGAGCAGTATGCCGAGGAAACGCTCGAAGGAGCCCAGCGCCGCGCGGTGCAGCAGCACCGGGACGTGCTTGTCGCTGTCCTCGCCGATGTAATAGGCGCCGAGCCGCTGCGGCAGATTCAGATCCACCTGCAGCGTGCCGCACTGCCAGTCGCGGCCGATGGCGTCGCGCAGAACGAACTCCAGCTTCGGCCCGTAGAAGGCGCCTTCGCCGGGATTCAGCGTGTACTCCAGCCCGGTGGCGATGGCGGCATCCTCGAGGGCCTTTTCCGCCGTGTCCCAGACGTCGTCGGCGCCGACCCGTTTGTCGGGCCGGTCGGCGAACTTGATCCGGATGTCCTCGAAGCCGAGGTCCCCGTAGACCTCCTGGATGAGCCGGCAGAAGCGCTTGCTCTCCTCCGTGATCTGGTCCTCGGTGCAGAAGATGTGTCCGTCATCCTGGATGAAGGAGCGCACCCGCATGAGCCCGAGGAGCGCCCCGGACGGCTCGAAGCGGTGGACCTTGCCGAACTCTCCCAGCCGCAGCGGCAGCTCCCGGTAGCTGCGCAGATGGCTGTTGAATATCTGCACGGCTCCCGGACAATTCATGGGCTTCATCGCCAGGGTGCGGTCCTTGTCGGTATCCGTGGTGAACATGTGCTCGCCGAAGGCCTCCCAATGTCCCGAGGCCTCCCACAGGCTGAGATCCATCATGTCCGGCGTGTTCACTTCCTGGTAGCCCGAGGACAGGATCTTGGCGCGCATGTAGTCCACGAGGGTCTGGATGATCGTCCAGCCCTTGTGGTGCCAGAACACCGAGCCCGGCGCCTCTTCCTGGAAGTGGAACAGGTCGAGCTGCTTGCCGAGGCGTCGGTGGTCGCGCTTCTCCGCCTCCTCCAGCATCGTCAAATAGCTCTTGAGCTCCTTGTCGCTGGACCAGGCCGTGCCGTACACCCTCTGCAGCATCTCGTTGTTCGAGTCACCCCGCCAATAGGCGCCGGCCAGCTTGGTCAGCTTGAAGGCCTTGCCGAGGCGGCCCGTGGACGGCAGGTGTGGCCCGCGGCACAGGTCCACGAAGGCTCCCTGCCGGTAGATGGTGATGACCTCGTCCTCGGGCAGGTCCTCGATGATGCGAGCCTTGTACTCCTCGCCGATGCCGCGGAAGTAGTCGATGGCCTCACGGCGGTCCCACACTTCCCGGATGATCTTCTCGTCGCGATCGACGATCTCGCGCATGCGCTGCTCCATGCGTTCCAGGTCTTCCGGCGTGAAGGGCTCGCGCCGGGCGAAGTCGTAGTAGAAGCCGTTCTCGATGGAAGGCCCGATGGTAACCTGCGTCTTCGGAAAGAGCTCCTTGGCGGCCTCGGCCAGTACGTGGGCGGCGTCGTGGCGCAGCAGGTCCAGCCCGTCCGGCGTGTCGCGCCCGACGATCTCGACACTGGCGTCGCGCTCTATGGGGCGCGTCAAGTCCACCAGCGCGCCGTTGACGCGTATCGCCACCGCCTGCTTCGCCAGGGACTTGCTGATCCCTTCGGCAATCTCAAGGCCGGTCGGCGGGCTCGCGAAGGACCGCTTGGATCCATCCGGGAACGTCACCTCGATTGACATGCTTCTATACTCTCTAGTGGAGCTGCTCGAAGGCAGCCTGCTCGGAGCCGGTTGCGGCGGTCGAAGACGACTCGCCGATGCCGGTGTTCAAACAAAAAGCCAGGCGCTGCCTGGCCGCGTTTATGTTATAACGATGCGCATGCATTCATCAATTCGCAGTGCTTCGCCATGCCGACACGATTGATCCGCAACGCTCGAATCGTCAACGAGGGCACCATACGCGAAGCTGACCTCCTGATTTCGAACGGCCGCATAGAGAAGATCGCGGGGGCCATCGAAGCCGGCCCCGACTGCGAAACCCTGGACGCCCAGGGCAAGTACATCCTGCCCGGTATGATCGACGACCAGGTGCATTTCCGCCAGCCCGGCGGCACCCACAAGGGGGACATCGCCAGCGAGTCCGCCGCCGCGGTAGCGGGCGGCGTCACCAGCTTCATGGACATGCCGAACGTCAACCCGCCCACCCTCGACGTCGACAGGCTGGAGGAGAAGTACCGGATGGCGGCCGGGGTCGCCCGCGCCAACTACGGCTTCTATCTCGGCGCCAGCAACGCCAATATCCACGACATCGAAGCGCTCGCGCCCAACCAGGCCTGTGGCGTGAAAGTGTTCATGGGCTCCTCGACCGGCAACCTCCTGGTCGACGACCCGGAAGCGCTGAACGCCATTTTTGCCCGCGCGCCGGTGCCGGTGGTGACCCACTGCGAGGATACGCCCACGATCCTGGCCAACGAGCGACACTACCGGAACGTGTACGGCGAGAATGTTCCCATGGCCATGCACCCGCACATCCGCAGCGCCGATGCCTGCTACATGTCGAGCTCCCTGGCCGTCGACCTGGCCCACCAGCACCGCACGAGACTCCACGTCCTGCATCTGACGACGGCGCGGGAAATGACCCTGTTCTCGGACGCGCCCCTCGGGCAAAAGCGCATCACTGCCGAGGTCTGCGTCCACCACCTGTTCTTCGATGACAGCGACTATGCTTCCAAGGGCACGCTCATCAAGTGCAATCCCGCCATCAAGACCGACGTCGATAGACAGGCCCTGCTGCGCGCCGTGGCGGAGAACCGCATCGACGTCATCGCCACGGACCACGCGCCGCACACCTGGGAAGAGAAGCAGCAGCCCTATTTCAATGCGCCGGCAGGTATGCCGCTGGTGCAGCACGCCCTGCTCTCCCTGCTGCAGCAGTACCACCTCGGCCGTCTGTCCCTGCAGACGATCGTCCAGAAGACCAGCCACGCGCCGGCGATCATCTTCGGAGTCCTGGAGCGCGGCTTCATCCGCGAGGGCTATTGGGCGGACCTCGTCGTGGTCGACCTGCAGGCGCCCTACACGGTGACGAAGAACAATATCCTTTACAAGTGCGGCTGGTCTCCCTTCGAAGGCTACAAGTTCAACTCCTCCGTGGTCGCCACCTTCGTCAATGGCGAGCTCGCCTACCTCCATGGCAGGGTGTCGCCCCAGGTCTACGGGCAGAGGCTGCAATTCGACAATTACGAGGACCGGCGCTGAGCTCTGCGGAGCCGCGCCCCTGCGCGGCTCTTGTTCCAGTCGGAATGAGTTCCGACCCACCTCAGGCGAAGGGATCAGCGTCAGAGCATGAATCGGGGACGGTCTTGGTCGACCGTCTCGAGGCAGGAGCCGAGAGTGGGCCTACATGGACGTACTCGCGGCGTGTCGACAAAGATCGTCCCCGGTTCATGCGGGGCACTCCTGTACAAGCCCGGTAGGGCCCGGCAGCACAGCACCACCAAACCATGCTTGTCGGAATGTAATTCCGACGGCTGAACAGTGTCGGCGCGGCCGCGGACGGAGGATGCCCTTATGATCGACCGCTTTGCGCGAGCCAGGCGAGAAGTCGCTCGATGCGTTGGACGGTCTTCTCCCGGCCGAGGATCGCCAGGGTTTCGTCGATAGGCGGCGACACGGCGCCGCCCGCCACGGCGATCCGGATCGGCTGCGCGACCTTGCCGAGACCCACGTCGAGCTCGCCCGCGACACTGGTCAGGCGCTCGTGGATCACCTGGGCCGTCCACGGCTCGAGCGACTGAAAATGATCCCGCAGGCAGGCGAGGATATCGACGGCGTTGTCCTTCAAGTGCTTGCTGACGGCCTTGGGATCGTACTCCTGTACATCCTGAAAGAAGAACCGCGACCGCTCGACCAGCTCCACCAGCGTCTTTGAGCGCTCGCGGTTCACCTCTATGACCGCTCGCCAGTTCGGTTGATCGTCGATCTCGATTCCGGCCTTCTCGAAGTGATAGCGAGCCAGATCCTTCAGCTCATCGGCCCTCGTTGCCTTGATATGCTCGTAGTTGACCCACAGCAGCTTCTCCGGATCGAACACCGCGGAGCTCCTGTGCACGGCATCGATATCGAACAGCTCCACCAGCCGCTCGACGCTGAATATCTCCTCGTCGCCATGCGACCACCCGAGCCGCGCCAGGTAGTTCAGCATGGCACGGGGCAGGAAGCCCTGCTCGCGGTACTCCATGATACCGACCGAGCCGTGGCGCTTGGACATGCGCTTGCCGTCCGACCCCAGGATCATGGGCACGTGGGCGTACACGGGCAGCGGCGCGCCCAGGGCCTTGATGATATTGATCTGGCGCGGGGTGTTGTTGATATGGTCGTCGCCCCGGATGACATGGGTGATCTCCATGTCGACGTCGTCCACCACGACCGTGAGGTTGTACGTCGGTGTGCCGTCGGAGCGGGCTATGATGAGGTCATCCAGCTCGCCGTTGCTGATGACGATCCGACCCCGGATCACGTCGTCGATGACGACGTTGCCCTCACGGGGATTCTTGAAACGAACGACCGGATCCACCCCGGGCCTCGGCTCCGTGCGATCCCGGCAGCGGCCGTCGTAGCGCGGCTTGAGCCCCTCTGCCCGCTGCGTCTCGCGCATCTGCTCCAGCTCCTCGCGGCTGCAGTAGCAGCGATAAGCCTTTCCCTCGTCGAGCAGTTTGCGGATGACCTGCGCGTAGCGATCGAAACGCCGGGTCTGGTAGAACGGACCTTCGTCGTAATCGATGCCGAGCCACTCGAGGCCGTCGAATATGGCCTGGACGGACTCCTCGGTCGACCGTTCACGGTCGGTATCCTCGATCCGCAGCACCATCCGGCCATGGTGCCTGCGGGTGTACAGCCAGTTGAACAAGGCAGTGCGCGCCCCGCCGATATGCAGAAAACCGGTGGGGCTCGGCGGGAAGCGGGTGCGGACGGTCATTGCGCCTGGACCTGCTCGTGCTCGTAGCGCTTCGCGCGGGCGTACAAAGCGGCAAGCATGGCGCTGAGGCCGTTGCTGCGGGTCGAGCTCAAGTGCTCGTCGAAGCCGATCTTCGCGATGAAATCAGGCGATGATTCCAGTATGTCCCGCGGCCGCCTGTCGCCGTATACCCGCATCAGCACCGCGATCAGACCGGACACGATCGCCGCGTCGCTGATCCCCTGGAACCGCAGGCGTCCATCCTGGAGCTCGGTGTGGAACCACACCTGCGACTGGCAGCCGCGGATCTTGCTCTCATCCGTGCGCCACTCCTGCGGAAACTCCGGCAGCTCCTTGCCGAGGTCGATCAGGTACTCGTAGCGCCCCATCCAGTCGTCGAAGACGCCGAATTCGTCAATGATCTCGCTTTGCGCCTGCTGTACTTCGTTGCTCATGATCGTATCAACTGCGTTTGCGCCAGCGCGTGCCCTGCGGGCCGTCCTCGATGTCGACGCCCATTTCGCCCAGCCGGTCGCGGATCCCGTCCGCGCGCGCGAAGTCTTTCTCCTTGCGCGCCCGGTCGCGCTCGGCAATGAGCGCCTCGATGACCTCCGGGTCCGATGCCTCGCCCGAGAACCACAGCTCGGGGTCCTGCTGCAACAGGCCCAGCAGCTCACCGGACGCCAGCAGGGCCGCTTTCAGGCGGCCGCGCCCGGCATCGTCCCGGGTCGTATTGGCGGCGCGCGCGAGCGCCGCCAACTCGGCCAGGGCACGGGGCGTGTTGAGGTCGTCCCGGAGCTCATCCAGAAAGCCGCGGGTCAGTGACTCGAAGCCGCCAGCCGCCGCCGGGACATCCGCGAGGTCCCGCAGCGCCTGATACAAGCCGTCCAGCCTGCGTTTCGCCTGCTCCAGGCCGTCGTCGGTCCAGTCGAGCGGCGCGCGGTAGTGAGCGCTGATCAGCGCGAGGCGCACCGCCTCGCCGGGTGCCTGCTCCAGCAGGTCCTTCACCAGCAGCACGTTGCCCAGTGATTTGGACATCTTCTCGCTGTTCACATTCACGAACCCATTATGAACCCAGTAGCGGCAGAACAGCTCGCCGTCGTGGGCGCAGGTGCTCTGCGCGTTCTCGTTCTCATGATGGGGGAATATCAGGTCGCTGCCGCCCCCGTGGATGTCTATGGTGCGCCCCAGCCAGGTTTCGATCATGCTGGAGCACTCGATGTGCCAACCCGGCCGGCCGTATCCCCAGGGGCTGTCCCAGCCCGGCAGGGCGCCGGTGGACGGCTTCCACAGGACGAAGTCGGCGGGGTCCTTCTTGTACGGCGCAACCTCCACCCTGGCCCCGGCGACCATCTCCCTGCGGTCGCGGTGCGAGAGCTCACCGTAGCGCTCGAAGGCGGGGACGTTGAACAGCACGTGCCCGTCGGCCTCGTACGCGGCTCCCCGATCGATCAGAGCGCCGATCATCTCGATGATGCGGGGAATGGTCTCGGTCACCCGCGGCTCGATGTCGGGCGGGAGGACCCCCAGCGCCTCGAGATCGGCGTGATAGGCCTGCGTAAACTTCCCGGTGATCGTGGAGATCGGAACACCGGCTTCCTCGGCGGCCTTGTTGATCTTGTCGTCGATGTCCGTGATGTTGCGGGCGTAGACGACGTTCTCGTATTCGTGGCGCAGCAACCGCACCAGGACGTCGAATACCACGGCGGGTCGCGCGTTGCCGATGTGCGCGTAGCTGTACACGGTCGGGCCGCACACGTAGATGGTGACGCGGCCCGGGTCTCCCGGCTGAAAGCGTTCTTTGCGGCGGCTGAGGGTGTTGTATAGGTACACGGTCAGAAAAGCCCGCGGCGCCGGCAATCGACGGGGCGCCGTTTCGGCGTGTCGGTGCCTTCAGAACTTCGCGCGGTACGAGGCCAGCACGGTCACATCGGGCCCGGCGCCCGCGACGTTGTCGGGCTGGCTGCGCAGCATGAAGTAGGCGCCCACGGAGGAGCGCCTGCCCAGATCACGGAGATAATAGGACTCGAGCGCATACTCGGTGCCGTTCGGCACCAGGGAGACGCGTTGGTCGCTCGTGTAGATGTTCCCCGCGAGATCCCGCGCGTAGGGCACTTGCAGGTCCACCTGGCCGCGGGTCACCCGCAACGGCTGGGAGACCGCGACGCCGAGCTGGTCCCCGCGATGAAACACCTCGTCCGCCACCAGGCCCAGCCCGAACCAGTTGCTGCTCACGGTGGAGAAGTTCTTCAGCAGGCTGGCGTCCGCCTGATTCACGTCGCTGCGGGCGATGCCGTAGTCGCCGACCAGGCGGGTACGCGCCCCGATGCGCAGGGATGCCGAGACGCTGCCGGCGAGGGTATTCGTGCTGTCGACGCCGAAGGCTCCGCCGGCAGAGCCGCCGAACAGGCTGCCGTTTTCCCGCAAATGGCCGACCTGCACGGTGACTTCCCCGCGGTCGTGAAACTTGTAGCTCCCTTCGACGACGGCGGCCACGCTGTCGCGACCGTAGGCCCGGTTCTCATTGGTATCGACAAGACCGAAATCGACTCCGAAGCCCTCCCGGCCGGCGAAGCCGAGCTTGACGCTGTCGGCGGAAGAGCCGAAGCCCAAAAGCGGCAGGCTGAAGGACTGGCCCGACAGGAAACGGGAGCCCGATATGCGGGCGTCTTTCGATACGGATCTCATGATACCGAAACCCAGTGACGGGTCCCGGTTGCGGTTGAGCTGGTAGTGGAATCCGCTGGAATAATCGCCGGTCAGGGAGAAGGTCCAGTTCGTCTCCGGATCGGCAAAAGCGGGATCGTCCTTGAACGCGAAGTACTTCCCCGGGACGACGTTCGCGTCGGACGTGGTATAGGCGGCATCGAGCGTCGCGTGCTCGCCGAAGGGAATACTCGCGGCGCCTTGGCGCTCCTCCAGGCTGTCGAAAAAGCTCGAGATGGAGCCGCGCCGGTCGTCGATCCTGGCAAGCCTGGTGAGGTCCACCTGGAACGGACGTCCGTAGGAATCCAGCACCATGGTCTTCTCCAGCTTTCCATGGCCGTGCAACAGCACGGCCGCGCCCGCGGCACCGCCGAGTATCAAGGCTGCCGCGGCGATGCCGGCGCCGCCGCCACCTCCCCCTCCGCTGCCATCGGGGATGCTGGTGGGTCCTGCGGGGCTGTTGATGACCTGGTCCGCATTCAGAACGAAACCGTTGCCGAGCCGGGTATCACCGGTTTTGTCGGCGGTGGCGAAGATCACCTGCGCGAGCTGCTCCGAGCTCAGGAACGGCGCCGCCTTCAGTACCGCCGCCGCGATGCCGGCCATGCGCGCCGTGGCGATGGAGGTCCCGGAGTCACTGCTCAGCCCCGTCGTCCCGCGGACCGCGACGCAGCGCGCCGCTGCCGCGCCGCAGCTATTCGAGGTCGGCAGCAGGGTACCGCTCCCGTCCGTGGCGACGACCACCGCAACGCCGCTCAAACCACTGGCGGCCACCGCTGCCACGCCGGGGTTGTCCGACCCTTCGTCGCCGGCGCGAATGGCGATGAACTTGCCCGCCTGCGAGGCCGTCGGTATGGCGGTCGAGGGCGTGGAGATGGTGGCGGCGGTGAAGGCAATGATATTGACGCCGGAATTGGATGCCGCCTTCAGCACGGCGGCGTCGGTGGCGGACGGCGAGGACATGAGGTCGGCGTCCGTCACCACGTATTGGTACTGCGGCACGCCCGGCGCCTCCAGGTCGATGATCTGGGAAACCGTCGTGCCGTGGCCGTCGGCCGTCGGATCGGAGGTATCGTTGGTGCCGTTGAAGAAATTGAACCCGTCAACAACGTTGACGGACGTGTCATTGGTTCCGCTGTCGAGAACGGCGACGCCGGGGTCCTGCGCCGCGCACAGGCCGGAAAGGCCTGCCATGAAACCAAAGATCCCGGCACGGATGATGCGCCTCAGCAAAATCAATTCCTCTCGAGCGCCCAGGAACTCGACCCGGGATGTTGGACTGGTCGTGCGAGCCCGCAAGCAGGGCTGACTTATGGTTTTCACGGATATTCTAACACCGTCGTACAGGATGAGAACCTGCGCCGAACCGGTGCCCGGATGCTCAAGGCAAGCGGGTCATGGAAGAGCGAATGAAGCGACCCATGTTCTCTATCGCCTCGCCGGCGGTCCCCACAGTAGGGGCGAACATCTGGAACACGTGCGGCATCCCGGGATAGATCTGGAGCTCCGCGCGGACGCCCTGCTCCGTCAGGCGGTCCGCAATCCGCCGTGCGTCATCCAGAAGCACCTCCTGGTCGCCCGCCTGGATCAGGATGTTGCGCAGCCCGGCGAAGTCGCCGAACACCGGCGACACGTACGGATGCTCCAGGCTTTGTGCACCCTGTACATAGACCTGCGATATCAGGGTCAGACGGTCCGGCCGCAGAATCGGATCCACGTCGGCGCGGGTCCGTATCGAAGGACTCTTCCAGGTCAGATCCACGGCGGGAGACAGCGCCACAGTCGCATCCGGAGCCTCGTCGCCCTCGTCCTTGAGCCTGAGGACCGTCGCCAGGGTCAGGTTGCCGCCGGCGGAGTCACCCGCAACCGCCACGAAGGTTGCGGCTCGAGCCGCTTCGGGGCCGTTTCGCCGCAGCCAGCGGCAGGCGCGCGCGCAATCATCCAGGCCGGCGGGGAAAGGATTCTCCGGCGCCAGGCGATAGTCGAGAACGAACACCGAGCATCCCGTGCTGCGCGATATCCTCGCCGCCATCGGGCGGTATCCGTAAGGGCTGCCGGACAGCCAGGAGCCCCCGTGCAGGTACAGCAGGCGACGGTCCGGGTCGCTCCCCGGGGCCGTGACCCATTCGCCGCGCGGGTCCGGGCACGGAACCGCACGGCCCTCGACCCGCCGCGTCGCCTCGTCGAGACGGGAGAAATCGTCTATCACCGCGCGGATCGCCTGGACGTCGCCCGCGCATTCCCCCACGCGATCGGCGATTCCCCGCAGATGCTCGAACATCCGCCGCGTGGCCGTGCCCCCGGTCATTGCGCCTTCCTCCTGACCTGCGCGAGCAGATGTTCGAGGTATTCGAAGCGGCTGATGGATATCTCCATCTTCTCGCTCAATTGCTTGTCGTCTTCGTCCACGAAATGCACCATGTCGGTATAGAAGAACACGTGAAAGCTGTCCAGGTATTTGACCTCGCGGTTGGTATTCAGCACCAGGTTATCGAGGCCATAGAGATCGATGATCTTGCCGTGCTTTTCATAGGACCACTTCCTGGCGGCATGGCAGAACCGCATGAGCTGGTTGCGAGCCTTGGGAAGCTTTCGCAGCAGAGGCACGGCGTCGGCCTCGTTGATGGGGTTGGCGAGGTTGAACCAGGGCACCACCGCGTAGCTGACGGCGATCACGCTGTCGCCCTCGGCGCTCCGCACCGGCGCGAATATCGTGTTGGGGACGATATCCTCGAGGCTCGCCTTCAAGCGCCGATAGTCCTTGTCGAGCACCTGGACCTGCCGGAAGGTGCAAGTGCCGCGATACTTTTTGATGACCACGTCGTATGGCTTGGACTGTCGCGAGCGGTGCACGGACATCTGCCAGACATCGCAGTGGTGGCCGATGATGGATTTCAACTCGACGCTTTGCCGCCTGGCGTTCAGGCAGCCGATGTCGTCGAGAGTGGGGATGCTCATCCGGCCGTACGGAGTCTTGCATCAGGCACCGCTTCAGTCGTCCTCCACGAGAGGCTGCTTGTCTTCGTGCCTTGCCTCCACCACGGGCACGCTGATGGTGTCACCGATGGAGGGAGCGGAGATGTCGTGGTTCACACGGCTGAGCACCCAGTATGGAAGATCGTGACGCTCGGCGATGCTCCACAGAGTGTCACCGGACTTGACGGTATATTTATCGATACCGGTGACTTTGTAATGTTGATTGAACTCGTCTACCAGCGTCTGGTGAAACTCGAACCGGCTCGACTCGAACGACAGCCGCTCCGAATCGTCCGATATGGGAAGCTCGACGATTCTCCCGGCGCGCAGGTCGCCCGCGGACGAGATATGGTTCATTTTCCTGATCTTCCGTGTACTGCCCAGCCCCAGCCAATCGGCGTAGTGGCCCAGGGTCTCCTCGGGCAGCACCCTCGTGAGATAGCGCGTCTTGCCGTTCTTCTCCACGACCTGAACGCTGGTATCGATCTCCGCCATCAGGTCGGGAATCGGCCCGTTCGCCGCCGGTTCCGGTTTCGCTTCCGCCGGATGCTCCTGGGCCGCCTTCCCAACCCCGCCGCCGCTGCTGCTGCTGGGAGGCTCATCCCTGGCAACCTGGACCGCCTTCTTGAGGCCTGGGATCTTCAGCTCCTGACCAATATGTATGATGGCACGGCGGCCGAGCCCGTTTGCGCGTATGAGCGCGTCGCAGTCGACCTTGAAGGACTGGGCGATCTCGCAGGCGGTGTCGCCGCTGCGAACCGTGTAATGACCGTCCTCGGCGGCGGCAACCCGCTCGGACGCGGTGCGCTTGGGCTGCCCGGGAATGTCCAGTTTCTGGCCGACCCGGATCAGGGCACGACGACCCAGGCCGTTCAGTTGGATCAGGTCCTTGCAGGCCACGGAAAAGACCTTTGCAATCCGGCACGCGGTATCTCCGCGGGCCACCACGTACTTCCGTCCACTCAGCTCGGGTTGCTCGGGCGGCAGCGACTCCAGCCTGGCGGTCTGCTTTTGCCAACTGTCCGGACGGTAGGGAACGTTCAAGGTGTAGCCTTCCGGAATCAGCCGCCAGCCCTTCCAGACATAGCGGGTCAGGGCCGGGTTCAGGTCCTCGAGAGTCTCCTGGTCCACTCCGAACACCTTGAGGATGCGGCCCACGGACGTCGGCTGCTGTAGCGCCACCCGGGTGACCTTCAGTGCCTTGTCGGTCTTGACGTCGCCGAAGTATTTGTCCGCGTGGCGCGCGACGTAGCGCGCCGCCAGAAAGCTGGAGTAGAAGTTCCTGACAGCCGTCTGGAAGTCCCTGGAGCGGTACTTGTCGAGCACATCGATGTAGTCCAGCCCCACGCTTCGAATCGCGCGAGCCATTCCCGAGATGCCGTAGTTGTAGGAGGTGATGACGAACGGATTGATATCGGCCGGCTTCGCCGAGCCGTCCAGCCCCTTTGCCACTTCGGTGAGAACGTCGGTGCTGCGCCGAAGATACCTGGCGGCGGCCCAGGTGGCCCGGCGCGGATCGAAGCGCTCGTCCATGGTCGCGTCGAGCTCGAGCCCGAGCTTGCGGGCCGTGCCCGGCATGATCTGCCACAATCCCGCAGCGCCGGCGCTGGAGTAGGCATCCGGATTGTAGGCGGATTCCACGAACGGCAGGTATTGCAGATCTTCGGAAAGCTTGTATTTGCGGAGCACCTCCAGGATGTTGTCCTTGTAGCGCCCGTAGCGTTCCAGCGCCGCGCGGAACCGGTCGCGGTTTCCCTGCTGGCAGCGTACGCGCTCGGCGGCGCGCCTGATCTCGCCGGAGTTCCTGTCCGGAAAGAGCTTGAGGTAGGCCAGCTCGTCCTTCGTCCATTCGGGGTCCGCGCGGCCAACTTTCCCGGCCACCGTGCGCAGCATGTGCTCCACGCGCTTTCGTTCCGCTTCCACGGGGCGCGCCGGCCGTGCGCGGTGACACGGATACTTGCTGGTGATCACGGAGTACACCCGGGCGGGGTGCGCGCGGTCGTGAAACACGAGCTGGTCCGTCCCCCAGGTCCGGAACACCTTGATCCAGAAGTCGACACGCCGCTGAATCTCCGGAGGACACGGGAAGGCGTTCCCGCATTCCAGGGGATGGTTTTCGACAACGGGGGGAACGGCGTGAGAGATCGCCGGAGCCGCCGCCAGCGCGACCGCTGCCCAGACGGTCAGCCAGGCCAGGACACGCGAGGCCCGCTTCACGACTTCGTTTACAACCATCTGCGACACCGGAAGACCCACGGGTGCCCGGAAGCCTGCATTCCAAAGGTCTCAATCATTCAAACCATGGCACTCAATGTACGACGTAGAGTTTCGAAACCCCGCGCCCGGCGGCGCGCGATTGCGTGCAGGCCCCCGTCAAACCGGAGGCACCGGCGTTCTTGCCAACATTCTACCCAACCCTTCCCATCGGCGGGGAACCGCCGTGATTCTGATTATCAAACTCCCGACAAGGGCGCAACCTGAAACGCACAATTAATCAGAGTTGCCCCACTCGAGTCCAGACCCCGTCCTGCCACCGAGCGGAGCCGTTCCATTGTCCTCACTCGAATTATCCGGTTTCGTCGTTCGGCCGCCGAAGACGAAGTCCGACAGGCGGGTGGAATGGTCCGCGGTTCCGGCGGCACACTGACGCGGCGTCCGTGCCGCGGCCTGAAAAATGCGGGAGTCAACCGCCGCCCGGACTCGTCGACGACCACCGAGCATGGCTCCCATTGCGGCCAAGCAACGGCTTTTCTGCTAGATTCGAGTGGCCGTCTTCGAGGCGAAGCTGCGTCCAACGCGGCTGACTGGTTCTAAGCGACTGATAATGAAGAGAATAATGCCAGCCTGTCCGGGTATGTCGGCTCGCATGGGACCCGGCGCGCGCACCGCCGGCGGCTTCCGGAACCCCGAATGACCCTGTTGCTGAAAACGGCCGCCGTGTTCGCGGCTCTCGCCGCGGTCGCGGCAGTGGTCCTGGCCTGCGGTGCCATCATCGGCAACCGCGTGCCCGTCCTCGCGCCGCCGGGACCCGTCGAGCGCCTGCGGGTTTACCTCTCCACGAACTCGGCCCGGACCCGGCCTCGTCATGAATTTCCGGAGCTGCGTACGCGCGGCTACAAGCTGTCCAGGGACGAGACGTTCGACCGGATCGAACGAGTCATCACCGAAATGGGGTGGAAGCTCCAGCGTACCGACCGCAGCGACTACACGATCGACGCAGTGGTCTCGACGCCCCTGCTGGGTTTCAAGGACGATGTTCACGTGATGCTGAAATCGACCGCGGACAAAGGCACCGTGGTGGATGTTGCCTCGCATTCGCGCGTCGGGCGCGGCGACTTCGGTGCGAACATCGCCCACATCGTGGCACTTTACAACGCGCTGGAGGCGCAGTCATAGACCGGACGGGGACGCATCCTGTCCTTCCGCGGACCCATCGCACGTGCTTCAGTCAGACAATACCGACACACATCGAATCTGGCAGCCGGGAGATGCCCAGCGGCGTATCTGGGCGTCCCTGCATCGCGTGGACCGGACCCTCCAGCTACTCGGCCTGACCATCGCCATTGCCTCGGCATTCCTGTTCCTCCCTCTCGTCGGGCCCACGATTGTCTTCTCCTGGCTCACCGCTTATGCGGCGGTCGCGATAGTGCGCCTGTACTACACACACGACTTCCTCAGCCGTCAATCCGCCCCGCGGGATATCGCGGCCCGCAAGTGGGGATTCGTCCTGGGCGTCGCCCTGACCGGACTCATGTGGGGCGCCACGATTTTCGTCTACCGGACCGACTGGCCCGGCCCGTACCAGGGATACATGTTTCTGGTCTTCGCGGGTCTGATCAGCACCGCGGCCACCGCCTATGCGGCATCCCTTCCGGTGTTCGCCGTGTTCACGGCAATGGTGCTGGGCCCTCCGTTCCTGAGGTTGGGCTTGAGCGAGTTTCCGAGCAGCAGCAAGTTCGCGCTGTTGGTGCTGCTGTACGGCTGCCTGATGTTCTTTATCGCCCGCAGCATTCATGAAAGGATGCGCTCCCTGATCGGCCTGCAACTCGCGAATACGGACCTGGCGGAGAACCTGGCCGAGGTCAACCAGGACCTGGACCTCGAGATAGAGCAGCGTTCCGTCGTGGAGGACAGGCTGTGGCGCGAGCGCAAACTCTTCCTGGACGGGCCCGTGGTGGTCTTCCGGTGGAGAAACGAGCCCGGCTGGCCCATCGAGTACGTATCACCCAATGTTCGTCAGTTCGGCCTCGACCCCGCCGACCTGCGTAGCGTGCCCTACGCCCGGTTCATACATCCTCAGGATCTCAGCCTGGTCGACAAGGTCGCACCGATAGAAGGCCTGGACGCCAAGCATCCCGCCTTGACGAAGGACTACCGCCTGATGCTGCGGGACGGGGAAGTGCGCTGGGTATACGACCACACGATACCCGTATATGACAGCGGCGATCGTGTTACCCACTACGACGGCTACATCCTCGATATCACCGAACGCAAGACCGCGGAGCAGTCCATCCTGTCCGAGAAGGAGCGCATCCAGGTGACCCTGCAGTCGATAGGCGACGGTGTGATCACCACCGACAGCGAGAACGCCATCACATACCTCAACCCTGCCGCCGAAACCCTGACCGGCATGCCGCTCGAGGACGCCCGCGGTCATGAGCTGACGGAAGTATTCCGGCTGCGCGACCCGAAGCAGGATCAACCCCTGTCGGACGCAGCCCTCGGTCTGGACGGGACCGCGCCGAAGGCCCGGCGAAGCGCACGACTGCTCGGCGCCGACGGCGCGGTTCGCGACGTGACGTATACCGTCGCTCCCATCACGGGGGAGGCCGGGGATCGCATCGGGCTGGTCGTGGGATTTCACGACGCGTCGGAATCGATCGCCATGGCCCATGAGCTCGCCTACCAGGCGAGTCACGACTCGTTGACCGGAACCCTCAATCGCAGAGCCTTCGAGTCCAGGCTGAGGGAGGCCCTGGCAACGGCGCGGGAGTCCCGCACCCGGCACACGCTGATTTACATCGACCTCGACCAGTTCAAGGTGATCAACGACACCTACGGGCACCACGCGGGTGATCGCTTCCTGTTGCGGGTTGCCGACGGCCTGTCTCGCATCGTGAGCGATCCGAACGAGCTGGCCCGTCTGGGCGGGGATGAGTTCGCTGTCCTGGTCTACGACTGCCCGGCCAATCGCGCCAGGTCCATCGCGGTGGACCTGAAGAACTACATCCAGGGCATACGTTACCAGTGGCAAAGGCGGGTCTTCACGGTCAGCGCAAGCATGGGGATAGCTGAGATCAACGGCAAGTCGGTGAGTGTGGAGCAGATCCTGAGCGCTGCGGACATGGCCTGTTACGCTGCCAAGGACGCCGGTCGCAACCGCATACAGATCTACCGGGAATCCGATTCGGAGATCAGGCGGCGACACTCGGAAATGCAATGGATCACGCGGATACAGTCCGCCCTGGACGCCGACCAGCTACTCCTCTACGCGCAGCGCATCGAACCGGTACCGATGCCCAGGGACCCGGTGGCGCGCCAGGAAATCCTGGTTCGCCTGGTCGATCAGGACGGCGAGCTGATCCCGGCGTCCACCTTCCTGCCGGCCGCCGAGCGATACAATCTCAGCCCACTGCTGGACCGCTGGGTCATCCGCGAGTGCTTGAAGTCTATCCGCGCCATCCCCGAGCCCAGGGACGCGGTGTATTTCATCAACGTCTCGGGAATCTCGCTGGGCCGCCAGGACTTCCTTCGCTACATCAAGGAGCAGTTCGACGAGTTCCAGGTCCCGGGATCACAGGTCTGTTTCGAGATCACCGAATCCGCGGCCATCTCCAACCTGCGCTTTGCCATCAAGTTCGTGGCCGACCTGAAATCCATGGGCTGCCACTTCGCCCTGGACGACTTCGGTCGAGGACTGAGCTCTTTCGCGTATCTGAAGGAGCTGTCGGTCGACTATCTGAAGATAGACGGCTCATTCGTTCAAAACATAGTCGACGACACCCTGGACCACGCGCTGGTGGAAGCCATCAACCAGGTCGGTCACGTGATGCTCATCGACACCATCGCGGAGCACGTCGAGAACGCCCTCACTTTCGAGGAAGTCAAGAAGATAGGCATCGATTACGCCCAGGGAAACTACGTCCAGAAACCCGAGCCGCTTCCGGGCCAGTCCGCGAAGATGGAGAGGTTGAGACAGGCTTGACTGCAAGTCGAATAATTCACGGAAAGTATGGGCCGGAGGGTCGCTCCTTTCGTTCGTGGAAAGCGGACAGAGCCTGAGACGCGACCGATCTGCATCTCCCTTGCGCCGGCGCTCCCTCTCTCGAGCAAAGGGAGCAGCGCGAAAGGCATGAACCGGGGAAGGGTTCGGGCGGGCGTCTGGAGGCAAGGACGCCGGAGGCGAGCCTACAAGGACGTACTTGCGGCGTCCCGCCGGAACCCTTCCCCGGTTCATGCGGGGCACGCCCGCCCGGCACTGGCAGACTTCGACAGCGCAGTACAACCCAATGCCGTTTGTCGGAATGAATTCCGACCCACAAGGAGGGTGGACTCACCCCTCAAGGGAAGAAGAGACCTATGGCATCAGGTCGAAATCCGTTCAGGAATATCGGATCCATGAGAGGGCCTGGTCCTCCCGTCTACCCCGCTCTCGAGCGAAGGGAGCAGCGCGAAGGGCATGAACCGGGGAAGGGTTCGGGCGGGCGTCTGGAGGCAAGGACGCCGGAGGCGAGCCTACAAGGACGTACTTGCGGCGTCCCGCCGGAACCCTTCCCCGGTTC
>JBAUWJ010000116.1:0-5458 GCA_049583715.1 Arenicellales bacterium
GTTTTGCCATAAGGTTATTCTAATCGAACTTGTCCGACAGATGTCCCTGACTGCAATCGCTGGGGTGAGGGGGCAGCACTAGGGACCACCCTCACCCTAACCCTCTCCCGCCAGCGGGAGAGGGGACGTCGCTCCCTCTCCCACCGGGAGGGCCGGGGTGAGGGGGCGGTGTTTGGGACCACCCTCACCCTGAGGAAGCTCTGATTAATGCTGTCATTGCGAGGAGCGACGCGACGAAGCAATCCAGAAAGCGTGGAATGGCAGGCATGCTGGATTGCTTCGCTGCGCTCGCAATGACAGCGTAAGCGATTAATCACAGCTTCCCTAACCCGCCAGCGGGAGGGGGGACGTCACGCCCTCTCCCTCCGGGAGAGGGCCGGGGTGAGGGGGCGGTATTCGGGATCTCCTCACCTTAGATCTTCCCGGGTTCGACTTCAGGCTCGCTCTGGCTGCTCCGTCCGAAGGAGTCGGTGCGCCAGCGCGACGGAGCTCGAGGTGCTCATTCAGCCCCATACCGCTCCCGGTACCGTTCGAGGGCCGCGAGGTGGCCGTGGTGAGCGCTGTCGGCCTTCAGATACTCCACCAGCGTGTCCAGCGTGGCGATGGCATAGACGGGAATGCCGTAGCGATCCCGGACTTCGTGCGTGGCCGATGAGCCGCTTTCGCGCCCTCGCTCCTGCCGGTCGAGGGCGATGAACACCGCCGCGGGGCGCGCGCCCGCGGCGCGGATGAGCGCTACGGATTCTCCAACGGAGGTTCCCGCGGAGATCACGTCGTCGAGGATCGCCACGTCGCCCGTGAGCGGTGCGCCGACGACGTTGCCGCCTTCGCCGTGGTCCTTCGCCTCCTTGCGATTGAAGCTGAACGGCACGTCGCGTCCATAGCGCGCCGCCAGTGCCACCGCGGTCGCACTGACCAGGGGGATGCCTTTGTAGGCGGGCCCGAACAGCACGTCGAAGGGCTGTTCGCTGTCGACGAGGGTGTCGGCGTAGAATTCGCCGAGGCGCCTGAGCCGCTCGCCGCTGTTGAACGTGCCGGTATTGAAGAAATAGGGGCTGTGCCTGCCGGACTTGAGGGTAAACTCCCCGAAGCTGAGAGCTCCTGCCTCGAGAGCGAACGCCACGAACTCTTTCTGGTAGTCTTTCATCGGGAACGGCCGGCCTTGATTCCAGCGTCTGTCCGGAAGTGTGCCGGGCGTCGGCCGCGCTTGCAACACAATCGATGCGCATCATCACCTTCAACGCCAACGGGATCCGCTCGGCGGCCCGCAAGAATTTCTTTACCTGGTTCGTCCGGCAGGACGCCGACGTGCTGTGCATGCAGGAGACCAAGGCGCAGCTGGAACAGATCGAGGGGGACGCCGTGTTCTTCCCCGACGGCTACCGGAGCTACTTCTTCGACGCCGAGAGGAAAGGCTACAGCGGGGTGGCCGTCTACACGCGTCACGAGCCCGACAAGGTCGTCAGCGGCCTGGGCTGGCCGGACATCGACCGTGAGGGCCGTTACCTGCAGATCGATCTCGGCAAGCTCAGCATCGTCTCGCTCTACATGCCGTCCGGCACCAGCGGCGAGGAACGCCTCGCCTTCAAGCTCGATTTCATGGAGCGGTTGAAGCCGCGGCTCGAGTCCTGCCGCCGCAAGCGGCGCGAGTACGTGATCTGCGCGGACTGGAACATCGCCCACAAGCCCATCGACCTGAAGAACTGGCGGTCGAACCGGAAGAACTCCGGCTTCCTGCCCGAGGAGAGGGCGTGGCTGGACTGGCTGTACGACGACTGCGGCTTCGTGGACGCGTTCCGGGTCGTCTGTCCGGACGCGGAGCAGTACACCTGGTGGTCGAACCGGGGCCGGGCGTGGGAGAAGAACGTGGGGTGGCGGCTCGACTATCAGGTCGTGACGCCGGCGCTCACCAACCGGGTAAAGCGTGCCGAGATCTATACCGGTGAGAAATTCTCGGACCACGCGCCGCTTACCATGGAGTACGACATCGACCCGACGGGGACGGGCTGAGTGTCGCAGCCGGCGACCGGGCACAATTGGCGCGAGTCCCTGGCGGCATTCACGCATCCGCGTGTCGTGACCATGCTGTTCCTGGGGTTCTCCGCCGGACTGCCGCTGCTGATGATCTTCTCGTCTCTCTCCCTTTGGCTGCGGGAAGCGGGCGTCGAGCGCTCCGCGGTCACGTTCTTCAGTTGGGCGGCGCTCGGCTACTCCTTCAAGTTCGTGTGGGCCCCGCTGGTGGACCGTTTGCCCCTGCCGTGGCTGACGAAGCTGCTCGGAAGGCGCCGTTCCTGGCTGCTCGTCGCCCAGTGCGCGGTGATCGGGGCGATGCTCTGGATGGGCGGTACGGATCCCGCCGCCGGCCAGCGGGCACTGACACTGATGGCTCTCGCCGCGGTGGCCCTGGGCTTCTCCGCCGCCACCCAGGACATCGTGATCGACGCCTACCGCATCGAGTCCGCCGCCACGGAGCTCCAGGCGCTGATGGCTGCGACCTATATCGCCGGCTACCGCGTCGGCATGCTGGTGTCCGGCGCGGGCGCCCTGTTCCTGGCGCAGGCACTCGGATCGAGCCGCGGTCATTATCTCTACCCGGCCTGGCACATGAGCTACGGCCTGATGGCGGCGGCCATGCTGGTCGGCGTCATCACCACGATAGCCATGCCGGAGCCCGAGATCTCCGACACCCGCTATCCGCCCCGTCCGGCCGTGCAGTACGCGAGGTTCGTGCTCCTGTTCCTGCTGGCGGTAGCGGGGCTCGTGGTGGCGTACATCTACAGCGGCCCGGCGGCGGCCGTGATCAAGGCGCGGCTGGAGCAGGGTACCGGAGACCCCTGGGTGGCGGCCTTCGTCGCCGACGCGCTGCGGTTGTTGCTGGGCGTTTGTGCGGGTGCCCTCGTGGCCTGGGTGCTGGTCGTCCTCGGCCTGGTGGACCGTGCGATGGTGCGGGAAACCTATATCGACCCCGTCCGGGACTTCTTCAGACGCTACGGCGCGGGCATCGCCCTCCTGCTGCTGTCGATCATCGGTCTGTACCGGATATCGGACATCGTCCTGGGCGTGATCTCGAACGTCTTCTACCAGGACCTCGGCTTCAGCAAGGACGAGATCGCTTTCGCGGTCAAGACCTTCGGCGTGCTCATGACCATTGCCGGGGGGTTGCTCGGCGGCGTGCTCTCCGTCCGCTTCGGGGTGTACCGGATCCTGCTGCTGGGCGCCTTCCTCGCCGCGGCCACCAACCTCCTGTTCATGCTGCTGGCGAAGGTGGGCTACAACCTGCCGATGCTCTATCTGGTGGTTGCCGCGGACAACCTCTGCGCGGGCCTCGCCAGCGCCGCTTTCGTGGCCTTCCTCTCGAGCCTCACGAACGTATCTTTCACGGCGATGCAGTACGCGATTTTCAGCTCCCTGATGACCCTGGTCCCGAAGGTGCTCGGCGGGTATTCCGGCGGGATGGTGGATACCATCGGATACCCGCACTTCTTCCTCCTCACGACCATCATGGGCGTGCCGGTGATCCTGCTGCTGTTGGTGGCGAACCGCTGGCTGCACGTCGAGGAGGCCGGGCGGGAGCCGGCCTGAAGACCGGTCGCGTCGACGCGCCCCGTCAATGCCTGATCGCCGTCTACCGGGAAGCGATCATGGCGGCGACCCCGCCGAAAACCATCGCGCTGATACGGTTGGAGGCGCGCAGGACCCGCCGGCTCGCGAGCAGCTTACGGGCGCGGTGGGCGAGGACGATGTACCCGATGTCGATGGCTGCCAGCACCACGATCATTGCGACGGTCAGCTCGAGCCAGCCGGCGGTCGTGACGGCATTGAGATCGATGATCGTGGGCAGGAGCGCCAGGTAGAACACCATGATCTTCGGGTTGCCAAGGGTCACGGCGATGCCCGCCAGGAACATTTTTCCAGGGGCTTTTGGGAGCTCGACACCGGAATCTGGCAGCTCGACGGGTGCGTTCCACATCTTCCACGCCAGGAAGAGTAGATAGGCAACGCCGCAATACTTGACGGCCACGAAGATCCAATGAAATGCCGCCGCCAGGGCGGACAGACCGAAGATTGCGAGCCCCAGCCACAGTGCCTCACCGGCCCACATGGCGAAGGCGAACGGCATCACGTCGCGCCAACCGCGCACCAGAACGCGAGCGACGAGCGCGGCAACACTCGGCCCCGGAAACCCGGCCGCGACGGCGAGGGCGCAAGCGAAGATGGCGAGGGCCGAAAGGTGCATCGGGTTTTCTCCGTCGGGTCGCAGCGCGGGTCGTATCCCGGAGAGCCGGGGTGACGAACCGCCGCACGGTTTCTTGGGCAAATGCAAACTATAGTCGGGCCGCCCCGGGGATGAAAGGGCGGTCCTGAAACCGTGGTCCGTCCCTGATTGCCCTGATTGCCCTGATCTAAGGAAGCTCTGATTAATGGTTTACGTTGTCATTGCGAGCGCAGCGAAGCAATCCAGGATGCCTGCCATTGCCCGCTTTCTGGATTGCTTCGTCGCGTCGCTCCTCGCAATGACAGCATTAATCAGAGCTTCCCTAAACCCGCTCGATGCAGCGAGGGTCGTCGTTGCGGGGATTGTTGACGAAGGTGCTCACCGGATAGAACGCCAGCTCCGTTTCATCAAAGGGCTTGATGCAGGTCTTCGGGGCGTCTCCGGTCAGCCACTGGCTGTAAGCGCGGCGCGGGATGATGAGGGGCATGCGCGAGTGGAGATGAGCCAGGGACGCTGTCGGGGCCGTGGTGATGATGGTACAGGACTCGATTACGTCGCCGGCACCGGTGCGGCAGCGGTCCCACAGGCCGCCGAAGGCGAAGAGCCCGCCATCCGCCATCTGGATGTGGTAGGGCTGCTTGCGATCGCCGGCCTTCTGCCATTCGTAGTAGCCGTTCGCGGGGATGAGGCATCGGCGGCCTCGTTGCCAGGCATTGCGAAAGGCGGGTTTCTCCGCCAGGGTCTCGCCTTTGGCGTTGGCCGTGGCAAATTTCACCTTGCCCTCTTTTGCCCAATGCGGGATCAACGGCCAGCGCAGCATGCACAGTTGGCGTCCCGTCGCCCCTTGGCGGACGGCGGGGACCGCGTCGCCGCTCGGGGCGATGTTGTAGCGGGGCTTGTCGGGCAGCGTGTCCAGGCCTTCCATGATCTCGAAGACCTCGAGGAAAGCTTCTGAGTTGGGGGTGACGTTGTAGCGGCCGCACATGGTGCTATTGAATGGGGGTGGGTCGCGGTGGGTACAAGTTGCGGACGCTTACCTCACCTTCGGGTGAGCAGGTATTCCTCTGTCTGGATTGCCGCGTCGCTTCGCTCCTCGCAATGACGCCGTGCCTCTGGATTGTTGTGTCGCTGCACTCCTGGCAATGACGCCGTGCCTCTGGATTGCCGCGTCGCTTCGCTCCTCGCAATGACGCCGTGCCTCTGGATTGTTGTGTCGCTGCACTCCTGGCAATGACGCCGTGC
>JBAUWJ010000117.1:0-2638 GCA_049583715.1 Arenicellales bacterium
TTGGTTTTGCCGTCCAGCTGAAGTTTTTTCAGATCGAGGGGCGGTTTCCGAGATCACCACGAGAGGTTCCGGCGGCAGCGCTACGGTACCTGGCCCGTCAACTCGGTCTTTCGATCAATACCTTTCAGAGATACGACTGGCGGGGTCGCGCGCGCAAAGAGCATCGCGCCGCTATCCGCGGGTACCTGGGTTTTCGCGCGTTCACAGCGGCCGACGGCGCCCGGCTGGATGAGTGGCTTCGCCGCGAGGTCGTACTGTTCGATCAAGACGCCCAGAGTCTCACCGAAGCCGTGTTCGGCTGGTGTCGTGATCTCCATATCGAGCCCCCGTCGCCCAAGCGTATCGAGCGGCGGATCCGTTCTCTGCTCCATCGGCACGAAGCCGAGCTTTTTACCACGATTGCGGGGAAATTGCCTGACGACACATGCGCTCGGCTCGATGCCTTGTTGCAGCCCACAGGGAGCACGGAGACGGCGGCCGGTGGTGATGGCGATGAAGAGCCCGCCGTGGTTGCCAGCCCGTTCAGCCAGCTCAAGACCGATCCCGGTCCGGTTGGCCTGAAGAGCGTACTGAAGGAATTGGCCAAGCTCGAGCAGCTCACAGCGGTGGGCCTACCCGCTGATGTTCTCGCCGGTATACCACCGAAGCTCGTTCACAAGTACCGCCTTCGAGCGGCGACCGAACCGCCCGGCGAGATGCGCTTGCATCCGGCACCTGTGCGGTATGCTTTGATGGCGGCGTTCTGCTGGCAGCGGCGCCGGGAGGTCATCGACGGCCTGGTCGAGCTATTGATTCGGATCGTTCACCGCGTCGGTGTTCGCGCCGAGAAGAAGATTGTCAAAGAGCTGCTTGGCGACGTCCAACGCGTCCATGGGAAGACGACGCTCCTGTTCAAAATGGCTGAAGTGGCCTTGAGCAATCCAGAGGGCACGATCAAAGAGGTGCTCTATCCGATTGTCAGCGAAAAGACCCTGGAGAAGCTCGTCCAAGAATACCGTTCCCAAGGTCCGGCCTACCGGCAACACGTCCATACCTTGATCCGCAGCTCCTACAGCCATCACTACCGGCGGATGCTGCCATTGATCCTGCAGGCTCTGCGGTTTCGTTCCAACAACAGTGCCCACCAACCCGTGATCGATGCGCTGGCTTGGCTCCAAGCCCATCGGGACGATCGCTGTCAGTTCGTCGCCTGCGCGGACGTGCCGATCGACGGCGTGATCGGTGCGCAGATGCAAGATCTTCTGCTTGAAGAAGGCCCGGATAGCACGCAACGCATCAATCGCATCAACTACGAGATCGCTGTTCTGCAGGCCCTGCGCGAACAGCTGCGGTGCAAGGAGATTTGGGTCGAAGGCGCCGAGCGTTACCGCAATCCGGACGATGATCTGCCCGCCGATTTCGATCGCCGGCGTGCCCTGTATTACGATGCGCTTGAGCTTTCGCCAGACCCCGACGTCTTCGTCGCCTCGGTCCAGCAAGCGATGAGCGAAGCACTGGCTGCGTTCGACCGGGGGTTGCCGCGCAACCCCAAGGTCAAGCTGCGAGACTACGGTAAGAATCGCATCGCGCTGTCACCATCCGACCCGCAACCGGAACCCGATATCCTCAGACAGCTGAAAGCCGAAATGCTACGCCGTTGGCCGATGACCGGCCTGCTCGACGTGCTCAAAGAGGCTGATCTTCGGATCGGTTTCACCGATGCATTCGAAACGCTGGCCAGCCGGGAGATCCTCGATCGCGATACGCTGCGACCGCGTCTGCTGCGTTGTCTCTACGGGCTCGGCACCAACACCGGGCTCAAGCGCATGGTGTCGACCGATACCGCCATCAACTACGCCGAGCTGCTCTATGCCCGCCGTCGGTTTATCCAAAAAGACGCGCTGCGCGAGGCGATTCGGCGCGTCATCAACGCGACCTTGAGCGCGCGCCTGCCGGAAATCTGGGGGGAGGCCACTACCACCTGTGCCTCCGATTCCAAGCATTACGGTGCCTGGGACCAGAACCTGATGACGGAGTGGCATGCCCGGTATCACAAAGCGGGCGTCATGGTGTATTGGCACACGGATTTACGTGCGGCCTGTATCTACTCGCAGCTCAAGCGCTGTCCCTCCTCCGAGGTCGCTGCCATGATCGAGGGTGTACTGCGCCACTGCACGGAGATGAACGTCGAGCGCCAATACGTTGATTCCCACGGCCAGTCCGACGTTGCCTTCGCCCTGACGTATCTGTTGGGCTTTGAGCTCATGCCACGACTGAAAGCGATCGCCTCGCAAAAGCTCTACCGCCCCGTGGCCGGCCGGCCCGACGATTACCCGAAACTCCAACCGATCCTCACACGACCGATCAACTGGGATCTGATCCGTCAGCAGTACGACGAGATGGTCAAGTATGCCACCGCCCTGCGCCTTGGCACCGCCGACTCCGAGGTGATCCTCAAGCGCTTCATGCGCAGCAATCGCAAGCACCCGACCTATCAGGCATTGATCGAGCTTGGCAAAGCCATCCGTACCACCTTTTTGTGCGGCTACTTGGACTCCGAAGCCATCCGGCAAGAAGTCAACGCCGGTCTGAATGTCGTCGAGAACTGGAACAGCGCCAATGATTTCATTTTCTATGGCAAGAGCGGGGAGATTGCGAC
>JBAUWJ010000118.1:0-2166 GCA_049583715.1 Arenicellales bacterium
GGCGTCGGGCGGATGTCGTTCCGCTGGCCGAACGAGAGGGGAGACCCGGACGTGCAGTTGGCAGAGGGTTCCATCTCCCGTTGACGGGGCGACTCCAGGGACGGCGGAGGTAGGACTAAGTCTGGAACCCGGGTCGAGAGAGATAGGGTGTGGGCGATGGAATATGGTCTCGGCACGAACCATTTGGTCCCCGTGCATGCTTGGAACCGGGAAGGGTGCAATCTGCCCCCTCACCCCGACCCTCTCCCCCGCGCCGCGGGGGGGAGGGAGCTTCACTCTGCACTGCCTCGATGGCGACTCTGTGTTGGCATACTTGCATTTCTTATTTTGCAAGAATAATATCCATAAAATTGATTGTGTGATCCTGGAGAACCGACATGGGAAGAAAGACTGCCCCGTTCAACAAGGCCGGGGTCGGCAGGTTGCCGAACGATAAACCGGCCGTGTATCGCATCCAGACCGAGAGCGGGAGAAGCAACTACGTGGGTGTCGCTAAGCGGGGGCGCGTGCAAGAGCGCCTCGCGGAGCACCTGCCCGGAGGCAAAGACTACGTACCCGGGTCCAGGGTGCGGATTGAACAGATGAAAAGCACCGAACAGGCTAGGCAGACCGAAGCCCGCGTCATCGCTCGTAGCAAGCCCAAGTACAACGACCGAGGCAAGTGAGGAGCCTATGAGCGACCTGATTGCACGCCGGCTGAAGTACGCCCGTGAGCGAGCCAAGTGGACCCAGGCCGAGCTTGCCAGGCGTTTCGGCTTCAAGGACCGCCAGACGCTGGCCGCGATCGAAGCCGGCCAGCGCAAGCTGACGGCCGATGAGCTCGTGCGCGCCGTCGACATCTTCAACGTGGACCTCGACTTTTTCACCGACCCGCTGCGGTTGGTGGGGGAGGGCCGCTTCAACTGGCGTGCGGATAAGAGTACGGATCATTCGTCCTTGCAATCGTTCGAGGACAAGGCCGGCCGATGGATCGCTGCATACCGCCGGTTCAGTAAGCGGGATCAGGAATCGGTCACCACGCTGAAGCCCCGGCTGCCCTTGACCGTGCGCAGCAGCTATGAGGAGGCGCGCGCAGCCGGTGAATCGCTGGTGCGGGAATGGAAGCTGGGTGCGATTCCCGCGCTGCATCTTGAAAAGTGCCTGCGCGAGAGGATCGGGGCTCTGGTGCTCCATGTGGATCCGCCAGATGTCATTTCCGGTGCAGCTTGTCTGCTGCCCGAGCTGTCCACGATTCTCGTCAATCGCAGAGAACCCGAAGGGCGCCGTCATTATGACCTGGCGCATGAGGCCTTTCACGTGCTGACCTGGGAGCAGATGCCGCCCGCCCATGCTGAAAGCGAGATTCCGCGTGGTGGAAAGGGCCAGCGCGTGGAACAGCTCGCGGACAACTTCGCATCGGCGTTGCTCATGCCGGAGAAGACCCTGTTTCCAAAGTGGCGAGCCAGGGACGATATGGAAATCCATAACTGGCTGAACGAGACGGCCACCGAGTTGCTGGTGACAGCGGTTGCACTCAAGTGGCGACTGGTGCAGCTTGGTTGGCTCACCAAGCGCGATTTGCCGTACATCCAGGACGGCAGGCTGCGCGCGAATGGTCGTCCGGGAGCGCAACAGGTGGTGCCCAGACTGTTCTCAAGGGAGTTCGTTGAGTCCCTGCACGAAGCTGTGCTCGGAGGAGAAATTTCGGCGCGGCGGACGGCTTCGCTGCTGGACATGTCACTGCACGACTTGCAGGACCTGTTCCGTGATTACGATCTGCCGTCTCCTTTCGAGCTGTAAACCGAGGCTGTGGCAGCGTGCAACAGGGAAAAGTTGTTTTGGTGGACACCAACGTTATCATCGAGGCCATCCGGATGCACTGCTGGCATGCGCTCTGTGGCCACTATCGGATCGAGACTGTCGAAAAATGCGTCGAGGAAGCGCGTACCGGTGATGCCTACCGGCCCGGCTATGTCGAGGTCGAAGACCGGGATCTGCGCGGGCGTCTGGTCGCCCGGAAGGTTGGTAATGGCGAGTTGGCCGACATTGCCCTGCGTGAACCCGGGCCAGGATACTGGACGCTGGCGAACTGCACTTGTGGGCGCATGCGCTCACGCGACAGGACGTCTGGCAGGGGGTACTCCGGATTGGTACCTTCCTGCGGTTATACACAGATGAGGTAAGTGG
>JBAUWJ010000119.1:0-3717 GCA_049583715.1 Arenicellales bacterium
ATCTGCTCACCCAGTCCCGATCTGCCGCCGACTATTTCGAGGCGGCGGCCAAGACTTGCGTGGGCTCTCCCAGAACGGTCGCCAACTGGATCGCCGGGGACCTGTCGAGCCTGCTCAACGAGAACAACCTCGACATCTCACAGTCCCCGGTATCGCCCGGGATGCTGGCTCGCCTGATCGACCGCATCGAGGACGGCACGATTTCCGGAAAGATCGCCAAGGACGTGTTCCGCGCCATGTGGGATGGCGAAGGCGACGCCGATGCGATCATTGGGGACAAGGGATTGAAACAGATTACGGACACCGCCGAGATCGAGAAAATCATCGACGACGTCCTGTCCCGCTCCGAGGCTCAGATCGAGCAATACAGGAGCGGCCAGGAAAAAGTCTTCGGCTACTTCGTCGGCCAGGTCATGAAGGCCACCGCCGGCAAGGCCAACCCCAAGCAGGTCAACGAGATGCTCCGAAAGAAGCTGGACGACTGATACCGACCACACCTGCCCGGGACACGAACCACCGGCACCTGTGGGTCGGGATTCATCCCGACAAAGACTCATAGTGTCGGCAGGTCACCACCCCTCACCTCCGCCTTCCAATACCCGTCTGATAGAATCCACCACGTCCCGCGCCTGTAGCTCAGTTGGATAGAGTACCTGGCTTCGAACCAGGTGGTCGGGGGTTCGAGTCCCTCCAGGCGCGCCAGATTCGTCGTTGCTTTCGAGCAAATTGCGCCGCAGCATCGAGGGATCGCACTTGCTCGTACGTTACGATGCCACCCTCAGCCATGAAGGTCCGCAGTGCGTCCTATCTCAGATTTTGTAATCTATCAGGCAAGGTGCAGCAACCGATCCATTGCGGACATGCGGGACTTTGTTGGCAGTGGCGTCTTCTCAAGGCACCTGGGCGACATCTGAGAGGGGCACTCGTCACGCGACAGGTTGCGGAATATCCCAGTGGACCTCGCAGCGGATACAGGCCTGGCCCGGAATGCCTTCAGGGGTAGACCAATCCACAATACCGGGGATGGCAATGGCCGCTTGGGCGGATCCCGCCTGACGCCGCCTGATCGCCACCCGAAGCTCCCCGAAGCGGTGGGCAGCTCGATTTGAGAGTCTGCGGCGCGGGTCAGGATCGTTCGGGCGCTGGAATGGCCGAGTCGTCTGTTCGAGCGTATGTCTTGTTCCTGGTCAGATTCATACGGTTCACGACCATGCGATCGTGCAAATGGCGTATGAAGTTGCTGCCCGTTCTTTCGAAGAGAAAAGGGAACACCGCGTGAATCAGGCACACCACCGCGCCCAGGGCCATGGTCATTGCGAAACCGAAAGCATGACCGAAGTGCTGGAAGTAGGTTTCCCCGACCTCGTTCAGATGGCTGGTCAGCATAGTTTTCCCGCTTGGAGGGTTGTGTGAATCACGATGGCCAGTATAGGGCGGACAGCGCGGAACGACGTTCCAAAATGACCTCATTCTTCGCGCATATATAGTATATTGTTCTATAATATGGCTTTTTTATAGTTCACCTTCGCTATGGATCGATTAGATAAGAGAATTCTGAGCTATTTACAGGCCGACGCCACTCTCTCCACTTCGGAGCTGGCTGAGCGGATCGGGCTCAGCACCACACCGTGCTGGCGGCGCGTGCAAAAGCTGGAAAATGAGGGCGTCATACAGAAGCGAGTCGCACTTCTGGACCGGGACAAACTGAATCTCGGTGTGGATGTCTTCGTGGCCGTCAAGACGAACCAGCACAACTCGAAGTGGCTCGACGAATTCGCCCACATAGTCACGGAATTCGACGAGGTGCTGGAGTTCTATCGCATGGCGGGAGAAATCGACTACTTGATCCATGTCGTCGTGCCGGACATCCCATCGTTTGACCGTTTTTACAAGAAGCTGATCAACAAGATCGATATCAACGATGTCAGTTCCACCTTCGTCATGGAACGGATCAAGTACACGACCCGGCTGCCACTCGAGTACGCGGGATAGGCCACTGGCGATACGATACTGCTCCAACCGCCTACCCATCACGCCAGGCACTCGCCGACAAGTTACCGGACGTAGTGCGCGTTGTACACCGTGTTGGATCATCCCAACGGACCTCATCAAGCCCCTTGCTGTAGGAGGCGGCATACCCGCGTTCGGCGAGACAATGCCTGTGCGTTACGGAAGGATAACCGCCTTCAGTCCCTGTTGCAGGCGTTTGACCGCGATGTCAATATGGGCTTGTCAGCAATTCGATCCGCTCGAGCGTAGAGCGGTCGCCAGGATATGGAGGATACTGCGATGATCAAAGGTCTTCACCACAGCGCCTACCGGTGTCGCGACTCCGAAGAGACGCGGCAATTCTATGAGGGGTTCCTGGGTCTGCCCCTGGTCAAAGCCTTCGAGATCACGGAAACGAAAACGGGTCGCAGGACCAGCGTGCTGCATTCCTTTTACCAGATGGATGACGGGTCGTGCCTGGCGTTTTTCGAAGCGCCCGGTTACCCCTTCGACTTCAAGAATCAGCACGACTATGATCTGCATATCGCACTCGAGGTCGACCGGGAGACTTTGCAGAGCATGTTTGCCCGGGGTAAGGCCGCGGGTATCGAGACCAGGGGTATCGCGGATCATGGTTTCATCGAGTCGATCTACTTCAGAGATCCGAATGGCTACGTGGTCGAGCTGACCGCGCGTACCGGCTTGGATGAACTGCCTTTGACCGAGGCAAGAAACAGTGCGCGACAGGCGTTGGACGCCTGGCAAAGCGCGAAGTAGAAACCGGGAGTACGCTTTCGAACCATAGGGCCGCGGCCACGTCGGCGCGGCCGCCTTCGAAAGGATCGGTCGCGAGACGCCTGCAGGTTGCGGACGACCCGCCCTTCTCCGAAGCTTGGCGCTGAACCCGGACCGACTGTCCGTCTGCCCGGAGCCGGTCAGCGGCCGCTTGGCTGGCGAGCGCCGACTGGTAATGAGCCCCTGCACCTCGCTCTGCACCACCAGCGCCAAGGCAGACTCCACCTCGAGCCCTGCAACCACACAGTGCCCTCCGCCTGGTGTACCCCGGCGGCGGCGGAACCCTCGCCGCCTTGCTGCCTCCCGTCTTCCCGGCAGGTGCGCGTGCGCGCCGCGCAGTAAATGGCAAATATTC
Organism: Arenicellales bacterium; assembly: GCA_049583715.1. GTDB lineage: Bacteria > Pseudomonadota > Gammaproteobacteria > Arenicellales > JAANXG01 > JAANXG01. The sequence continues at coordinate 3,140 of JBAUWJ010000119.1, forward strand.
CCCGTCATCCTCGCCAATAGGTCACGGAACGAGTATCCCCGCCGGGATAAAAAGACCGCTCCTTCAACGCACGCGGAGGAGAACCGGGTCATGTCGACCAACCCGCAATGTGCGCTCGCCTACCTCGACCGTGGTCTTGTATGGAGAAAGAAGGGCGAGCTCGACCGAGGCATCTCGGACTGCAACGGAGCCATGTCGATCAAGCCACAATACGGCCTGGCGTATCTGGACCGCGGCCTCGCGCGGGGCAGGAAGGAGGAGCTTGACCGCGCCATCGCGGACTTCGAACGGGCCCCGCCGATCAAGGCGCAATGCAGCGAAGCGTAGATGGGCCGGAAGGAGCTCCAGTCCGGACATCGCAAACTGATGTTGGAAGGTTTGGCGTAGCTCCGGGAATGACCGGCTGGAGCATGACTTCCGTCGTCAAGTGGCGTCAGACTGGATCATGCGGGGGTCCCAGTTGGCGGGTTTCAACAGATCGACGCCATTGACGAAGAAGCCGTCCACCATCGCCCGTGTGGGAGCCACCAGCGTCGTCGCCCTGCGGCGGCCGTTGTCGGGAGCTCTGCCGAACCCGC
>JBAUWJ010000120.1:0-2079 GCA_049583715.1 Arenicellales bacterium
GGGTGTCTCCTTTCTATGATTGCCGCGCAACGCTTGGGCTCGCCGGCTTCACGACACGCACAGGGGCGCAAATCCAGTGAAGCGATTTGTTCGGTGGTTGTTGTGGATTGAAATCGCCCTCGATTACGCAACCTTCCTTCAACATTACTCCACCTCCACTGAAGTCAACGAGGCTTCACGAACCCCACCCTGGGACGACTGAACGGTGACAGAGACATCCCCCACGGCAGTTGCTAATCGATATGTGCCGTCACCTTCGATCTCGCCGAGCACTACACCTGCCGCGATAGTAGCGTGACCACAAAACGGCACCTTTATCTCCGGACTGTAGTAACGAACCGTCCGGTTCTTTCCGCTGGTCGGTGCCACAAATGCAGTTTCGGAGTAACCGACTTCAGTCGCAATTCGCTGCATGACATCTACAGATGGTAACGTCTCGCCAACCCAGACGCCAGCGGGATTACCGCCCTTGGGGTTGTCCGTAAAAGCTGATCTGCGATAAAGGGTTCCAGAATTCATTATGCTGCCTTATTGGGTTTCGGTAATCCCGTCTAAATCGCGTGTGGCTTGTGTGCGGGTGGATCCTGTAGTTAGCGCGCCCGGTATCTCGCGCACGTCAGTCCTTCACGAACAGTAGCGATTGGCCAGTCCCCTGCTTCTCGTAATAAGCCGCGGGCCGTTTGACACGACGAAGTCCGTCACCCTCTGAGTCGCCATGGTCCTCGCGTACTCATCGAGATTGTCGCGCTAACGCTCAGCATCAGCGTCGGCGCGCAGCGCCGTCTTCTGCATGCCGTTGATACTAACTGAGTCTCCTTCGCGGCACCCCGACAATGGGGTTTCTTCACGCCTTTCACCGGAGGAAGCTCAAGATGAGATCCTACACCCGAAAACATGCCCATTACTGTGGGATCGATCTCCATGCTCGCAATCTGTATGTATGCATGCATAAGTTCGAGGTCCCATCGGCCCCGAACATGGGCTATTCGCGCCCTTGACTCGCGGGAGGCTCATATGTGTAAGGCGACAACTGCATTAACCCAGAGCCTGCGGGTTGAGTTGCCACACCGAATAGTTGAGCGCAGACGCGAAGCTCACCCACAGAAGATATGGAACAAGCAGCGCCCCGGCCAAAGGCCTGATGCGCCAGAACGAAATGACAGTTGCAATGATCAGGGCCCACAACACCACGATGTCCGCGAAAGCCAAAGCACCATGGTGCCAGCCGAAGAAGAGCCAACTCCATAGTGCATTGAGCGCGAGCTGCGCAAGAAACAAGGTAAGCGCAGATTTGGCTGCGAGAAAGCCGCCAATACGCCAAACCAACCATGCGGCAATGCTCATCAACGCATATAGAACTGTCCAGACGGGCCCGAATATTGAGGGCGGTGGCGCCCAGGCAGGACGAGCAAGCTGCGTATAGAACGGCCCTGCCTGGCCTGACGCAGCCGCACCTATAGCCGCAGCGATGAAGACAACAACCAGCCAAGCAGCAAGGCCGGCGATCAGCTTCTGCTTTGTAAGTGGTGCCATACCGAACTATGATTGTTGCCTAAACGATAGCGATGAGCCGCGCTTGACGGCGACCGACCGGAGCGGCAACGAAGGGAGCGAGCGGTCAAGCGTCGGACTCCGTCGCCTTTGTTATGCGGCGACTTCCACGTATGACGAGCGACTGGTTGGTTCCGGGATCTCATAACCCTCTTCCCTAAGTCCATCGAGATGGAACTGAATAGCGTCACGCATATTTTGTTCGGTTTCTTCCGGAGTCCTCCCCGTGGAAACGCACCCCGGGAGATCCGGAGAATAGGCGGAGTAACCTGTTTCGGATTTCTCGATAACGATCAGGTATTTCATCATTTCAATCCTGCCTGCTTCAGTATGCTGTTCATTGTAGCTGGTGCCAGGTCATCTTTCATCTTTCCGGGAACTGTCACCAGGCCCTTCTTGCTACGATGTTTGTATTGGCGGTGACTCCCACGGGTTCGAACCCGATACCAGCCATCATCCTCTATCAGCTTCATCGCTTCCCTTACTTTCATTGTTCCTGACTTCTGTGTACGCGTCAGTTCTCAACCG
>JBAUWJ010000121.1:0-4150 GCA_049583715.1 Arenicellales bacterium
CCAGGGAGGCAATCTCCCCCTGGACAAGACCCGGCACCCATTGCAGCCGACCCTTGAGCTGCCACCCGGCCGCCACCAGCGCGCAAATCAATACTATGCCCGCGACCCAGCCCCATCGCACCCGTGGAGAGGACGGCTCGGATCGACTGTCATCCTCATCCACCGTCCTGGGTTCCACCGCCGGCTCGGTGCGGGAAATCTCTATCTCCTCCGTTGAGGCGCCCGCCAGCATCTGCTCCGCATCGAGGCCCAGCAGGCGGGCATAGGCCTTCAGATAGCCGCGCGCGTAGGTCGTCCCGGGCAATTGGCTCCAATCGTCGTCCTCCAGGGCGCGGATCTGGAAGCTGGAAAGCCGAAGCTCCGAGGCAACGTCATCGACGGACAGACCCATCTGCTCGCGCGTCCGTCTCAGGCGGCGACCGCATTCCGGGATTTCAACCGTCTTCTTTTCCTCTTCTTCTATCATTGATACATTTTCAGTTGTTTGGCCTCGTCCGACGTCGCAAATTTCTCCATCAGCCTCGCCGCGTATCGCCGTGCCGTCTGGTTTGCCTTCAAGTGCGATTCGATCCTCACCGCCAGTAACAGGCTCGCCGCGGTGTCGGGACCCACGGCGAAGTACCGTTCAATGTATGCCCTGGCCTGGAGGAAATCGTTGCGCGCGTAGGAGATGTCCGCCATGTAGAACAAGGCGGGCGCAAGCTTCGGGTCGGCCTTGAGTGCGGCCGCGAAGTAAGGCTCGGCGTCGCGCCTGTCCGTGCGCATGTCCATCAGGCACTCCCCCGCCCTCAGATTCGTCAGCGTCTTTCTGTCATACAACGGATTGTCCAAGGCGCTCTTGAAGTAACTCATCGCCTCCTCGACCTTGCCTCCCTTGCACAGAAATATCGCGTAATCGTGGGCAGCGGTGGAATACTGGGGGTCCGCAGCCAGAGCCTTGCGGTAGTACTCGTCCGCCTTGTCCCGGTGGCTCAGTTCCGTCTGCAGCATCGCCATCACGTAGTTTGCCTGGGGATAGCTCGGCTCGATCTTGAGCGCCTTGTCGATTTCATTGAGTGCGGTCCTCTTCTGACCGCGTTGCAGGTACCCCAGCGCGAGCTGCGTGTGCACCGCCGCCCGTGACTTGGCATCGGCCTTGGGCTCCACCGGGCCGGTCGGCACGGTGGTGCAGCCCGCCAGCAGGCACAGGAGCACCAGGCAGCCGAGCGCGCGCATCAGTGCGTGCCTGCCGCCGAGTCCGTCCGGTACCGTTGTGAGCGCCGCGTTCGATCCCGAACCTGTCCGGCCAACTGGCCGCAGGCTGCGTTGATATCGTCGCCCCGGGTTGCCCGGGTGACGGTGAATACCCCCTGTCCAAGCAGGATTTCGCGAAACCGCTCTATCCGGTCACGTGGAGCGCAGCGGTACGGCGCGCCCTCGAACGGATTGAACGGAATCAGGTTGACCTTGGCCGGTACGTCCGCCACCAGCCGCGCCAGCTTGCGGGCGTCCTCGTCGCAGTCGTTGACCCCTTCGATCAACGTGTACTCAAAGGTCACGCGGGCCCGCGGCGCATCGGCGACGTAGCGGCGGCAAGCCGCCAGGAGCTCCGCGATGGGATACTTCCTGTTCAGGGGCACGAGGGTGCTGCGCAGCTCGTCGGTGGGCGCGTGGAGGGACACGGCCAGACTCACGGGGCAGTCTCGCTTGAGACGGTCGATGCCGGGAACGAAGCCGGCCGTGCTCAGGGTCACGCGGCGCCGGGACAGGCCATAGGCCAAATCATCCAGCATCACGCCCATGGCCGCGACCACGGCGTCATAATTCAACAAGGGCTCGCCCATGCCCATCATCACGACGTTGGTCACGCGCGACCCGCTCCTTTCCTGCGAACATTCCCGTAAACGAGCACTCGCGGCCCAGAGCTGCCCGACGATCTCGGCGGTGCTCAGGTTCCGGGCGAAGCCCTGGCGCGCGGTCGCGCAGAAGCTGCAGTTCAGGGCGCAGCCCACCTGGGAGGACACGCACAAGGTGCCTCGACCAGGCTCGGGGATGAAGACGGTCTCGATGGCATTGCCGTCCCCGAGCTGCATCAACCACTTGCAGGTGCCGTCCACCGAGCGCCGCTCGTCGATGATCACCGGCGGCCTGACCTCCGCCACCTGGCGAAGCTGCGCCCTCAAACCCTTGCTGAGGTTCGTCATGGCCTCGAAGTCGGCGACGCCGAGCTGATGAATCCACTTGACCACCTGGTCCGCCCTGAAACGCCGCTCTCCCAGGCCGCCGAAAAATTCGGCCATTGCCGGGCGGTCGAAGTTCATCAGGTTGGCCAGGCTCATGACATCTATCGGCTGCGGGGACAGATCTCGTCTTCGGAGAAAAAGAACTCGATCTCCGCCGCGGCGGTGTCCGGACCATCGGAGCCGTGCACGGCGTTCCTTTCCACCGACTCTGCGAAGTCCGCCCGAATCGTTCCCTCGGCGGCTTCCGCCGGGTTCGTTGCGCCCATGATTTCACGGTTTCGGGCGATCGCGCCCTCACCTTCCAGCACCTGTACCATCACCGGTCCTGACTGCATGTATGCCACGAGGTCATTATAAAACGGCCGCTCCTTGTGGACCTCGTAGAATCGCTTCGCCTGGCTCTCGCTGAGACGGAGCATCCGGGCGGCAACGATGCAGAGTCCCGCACCCTCGAAGCGTTCGTATATCTTTCCGATGATGTTTCTCGCCACCGCTTCCGGCTTGATTATCGACAGGGTACGTTCGACTGCCATATGACTCGATCCTCCTGCTGGATTGTCCAACTCACTGAATCTAATTAGAAAACGAGGAAGGTGCGGGCGCGTAGTGTAACCTCAGCCGGCTACGCGGGCAACGAGACGGTCGTGCTCGACCCCCTCGATCACCGCGTCCACGAAATTACCCGCATCGATGCCCTCGGCCGCCAGCGCAACCGGCAGATAGTCGGCGCCCCGGGCGTGCCACAACCCGGACCCCGTCCCGGCGTCGCTCTCCACGAGGAGGCGCACCGGCGCTCCGAGACGCCGGCGCAACACCTTGCGCCGGACCTCGCCGCCGGCCCGTCTCAGGCGTCCGGCCCGCTCCTTTCGCAGGGGCACCGGCACCTGCCTCGCGTCCGGAATACGAGCGGCGGGCGTCCCGTCACGCTCGGAGTACGGAAATACGTGCGGATAGGCGATCTCGAGGGCGCGCACCATGCCTTCCGTATCCAGGTACTGCGCCTCGCTCTCGGTCGGGTAGCCCACCATGAGGTCCGCGCTCAGTACCAGGTCCGGAATGGCCTTGCGCAGCCGGTTGACCCGCTCGTAGACATGCTCGGCGGTATAACGGCGCCTCATGCGTTTCAGGATCAGGGTGTTGCCGCTTTGCAGGGACAAGTGGAGGTGCGGGCACAGCCTGGGGTGGCGCGAAAGCAGGTCGATCAACGCATCATCGATGTGGGCGGGGTCGATGGAGCTCAGGCGAATGCGGAAGTCATCGTCTATGTCCGCCAGGGTGCGCAGCAAGGCCGTCAGGTCCGGGCCGCGCGCACCGCCGGCGCACAGGTCCTCGCCGTAGGAACCGAGGTCCACGCCGCAGATCACGACCTCCCGGTAACCGTTTATCACCAGGCGCTCCACCTGTCGGCGCACGAGCGTCATCGGCAGCGAGCGGCTCGGTCCCCGGGCGCGGTGGATGATGCAGAACATGCAGCCCTGGTCGCAGCCCTGCTGCACCTGAACGAAAGCGCGTGTCTTCGCTTCGAAGCCCGTGAGCAGCTGTGCGGGGAGCGATACGTGCTCGCTCAGATCGCCGACCATGATCTTGGGCAGCCGCCCCGCTTCGAGATCGGGCAGAAACGCGGCCAGGTCGAGCTTGCGGTCGTTGCCGAGCACCAGATCCACGCCCGGAATTCTGGCACAGGCCTCGCCATCCATCTGGGCGTAGCAGCCCGTGACAACGACCAGAGCATCGGGGTTGCGCCGGATCAGGCGGCGCACGGTCTGCCGTGCCTGCCGGTCGGCCTCGCGGGTCACCGTGCAGGTGTTGATGACATAGAGATCGGCCCGCTCGGCGGCGTCCAGGAGGCGCCACCCCCCGGATCTCAGGGACTGGGCGATCAGCTCGGATTCGAACGTGTTGACCTTGCAGCCGAGCGTCTCGATCGC
>JBAUWJ010000122.1:0-3313 GCA_049583715.1 Arenicellales bacterium
ACGTGCCGGGCCCCAACGCCAAGCATTATCGGTTCACCAGCGCACTGCCAACCCAAGTCGTGAAGGCGTTGGCCCCAGCCCTAACGCCCCTGCTCCGCAGTCCACCCGAGCGCCTGATGCCGGGTAACGGTCAGATCATGGCAAATGCCACGCCCCCGGCTCCTGCCGATATGGCCAACGCCGAGGACATGGGAGCGGCTCGGTAGCACCCAAACGCAACGACCCCGGCACCTGGTCGGGATCTCCGAGAGCGCTAAAAACCGGGGGGTCTGGCGCCCTCCAAGGCGCCAAGACCACGTAGTCTTTGGGCAGGTCGACACTTCCGACTGACCTGTTCCCATCGCATCGGTTCCCAATCCATGGCTAGCTGTAGCGACCTGCAAACATCGCCGCCTCAGCCTGCAAACATCACGATTTTCAGCCCAGATTAATTGACAATATCTGGCGCCTCAAACCCACGTTAATTTGCCAACAGCCTGCAAACATCCGGGCCGACCCAAATTATCTGCAAATAGACTTCGGCCTGTAGCCACAGCGGATCATCACACCGGCAACCCTGCCGCCAGCAGCTGCGTGTGTAGCTCCTGCGTACGACCGGGCGCCAACTGACCGTGGAGAAAGGCACGGATCTCTGCCGGACGAACGTTGAGCAGCTCCGCCAGGGCACGCACGTTGTACCCGTAGCGGGTAAGGGTCGCCTCAAGGGCGTCAAGGTCCGCTGACAGTACGCTGTCGACGACCTCGACCGTCACTGGTTTTTGGCCGATCTGATAAGCTGCCTCTAACGCCAGACCCAAGTATTGCTCGATCTGCAAGGGTGTCGACAGCGCGCTTGCCAGGCGCTCGATCGCCTCCTCGGTCAGAATCTCGGTGCCGTCCGACTTGGCGCATTGGGCGAGAAGCCATTTCAGGTAGATCCGTTCCTGCCCCTTGATTCCGTCCAGCCAAAACAGCGCCGTGCGGGCGCCGATCTCCTCCAGCGTCGGGCGGCGCAGATCGTTTCTGAGCTTGGGATGGCCGACGAGCACCACCGAGAGGATGCCGCCGCGATTCTGCACCAGCTCGACCAACCGCTTCAGGCCGACCACGGTCTTGTGGTGCAGGTCATGGGCCTCGTCAATGAAGAGCGCGATGGATTTCCGGCGCTTGGCGATGACCTCGACGAGCCTGCGCTCGCGCTTCTCGGGTTGGGTTGGGATCTTGAAGTCCTTCTCGTTCACCAGGTCGTAGAACAACGCCGTCATCAGGGTGCCGAGACTCACCCGGTCCTTGTCGACGGCCAGGGACTGGGAGACCAGGATCTCCTTCTCGTCCTTCAGCGTCTCGATCAGACGATACAGGGTTGTGGTCTTGCCGCAGCCGACGAGACCATCGAGTCGTGCACTGTCATCGTGACCGCGGCGAACACCCTCGTGCGCGACCTCCACGACCGGATGCCGGTCATCATCGCCCCCGAGGATTACGCCGCCTGGCTCGATCCCGAGAACAAAGACACGGACGCACTCCGCGCACTGCTCCGGCCGTCCGACCCTACGCCCTGGACGCTCAGGCGGGTCTCGCGCAAGGTGAACAGCCCGAAGAACGACGGCCCGGAGCTCATTGAGCCTGTCGCTGCGTAGACTCCCGGCTCACCCGGTGGATGCCACCGTGTTCCTCGTCGTCTGTGACGCGTGCGGGCACCAGGCCCACGTTGATCGCTCGAAGGAACCGGAAGCCGGGCACGGGGATGACGTTCCACATGTCTTGCACTGCTCGGTCTGCGGAGCGCACGAGGCGCCGCTCTGCATCGCCCACACCGGCGCCGGCAGCTTCCCCTACAAGATTTCGCCGCAATGCGCCGACTGAACCGCCGAGCGCTCCATCGGTGTCCGCCTTCGGGCTGACTGGTGCGATTGCCGGCATGGCAGCCGCGATGGCTTGCAAGGAGTCATTGATCTGAAAGACCCGGTCTCCGGGAAGGGTACGCCAAGATACTGTGCGGACGTTCTGAGGAAGCGTTTGACGGAGAGGCGCTGGTCATCATCGAGTTCGTTTCGATCGGCCATGGTGGGCGTTCCTCGGTAGCTCGTGCAAATGTTGAGTATTTCACTAGGTTTATGAGATCAAGGACACCCCCAATTTGCAACTCCTGATCTTACAGTGTTTTTCCTTGATCCTCTTATTGCCATCATCTGCTTTGCGCGTGCGCATTCACAACGTGCGTCTGGTGAGAGACGCGCGGACACTGCGGCACCTTGGTGTGGTGTGGTCGAAGGTGTTTGAGAGAGCCCGAATGCAGAAGACACTGCGCGGAGACACGGAGGCACATGTAACGTACAGGCGTTCGTCAATACCCGACCGATGGTGCTCGGTCATGGTGACGTCTCGCCTCGCAAAGCAGAGAGGTAACAAAAGAATAGAGATGGTATACGTAACAACCTTACGGTTGTCAGGTTTTCCGCTTCAGAGTTCCTTACGGCTCTTACTGCGCCGTCCGACCCCCTCACCCCGCCCGGTGGTTCCGAAGCTGTCCAAAAGCGCCACTCTCCCCTCTAGCGCCCGCGCAGCTCATCGACCGACCCGGCCTCGTCGGGGCCTGCGGCCCGCGCCGCCCCGAAAGCGCCAAGCCACGCCCGCCGCTGCCCCTCCCTGTCGCTGAGCGGCGGAAAGGAGTCCGCGTCCCGCCGGCCGTCCTTATAGGCCGCCCACCCGAGGTCGAACCAGTCGCGGTCAGTGACCATGCTGCGCGAGCCGCCACTCCCACGGCGGCATCGGAGCCGGATCCCGCCACAGCCCCACCTCCTTCTCCCTTCTCTCCCCCCCAAGCAAAAGACCCCGCCGAAGCGGGGTCGCCTTGCCGCTCGCTTTCGGCCCCTCACATGCCGATCAGCTCGGCGTGCACACCCTGACCGGTGACGGCGCTCAAGATGGCCGCGCTGCTCGTCTTGTCGGGATCGTACTCAACGACGGTCAGGTGCGGACGATCGTTCGGGTTGTGGAAACTGATGACACCATCGATGGCCCGCACCACGTTCTCGATCTGCGCGCGCCGTTCCGGCTCCAGGTTTTGGTCAATATGTACGGTAATGTCAGCAAGCTTGATGTCCATAGGCTGCTCCTTTTTGTTCCTACACGCTTTGGCGGTAGCCAGCACCTTCGAGTGGCTCAGTTGGCTACGTGCTTATCGTGGGGCGCCCACGCCGCCGGTAACGAGTTTACCTATTAACTATTGCTGCTCAGCGATCGTTCGGAGAGTGCACGAAACAGGCTGCGCCCCAGCACCGACCACTTAGCCTGCTTCTTTGTTCTGCAAGATGTCGTCAGCCCAGGTGAT
>JBAUWJ010000123.1:0-3244 GCA_049583715.1 Arenicellales bacterium
GTATGAATCAGAGTATCAAGGTTTCTCAAAAAACCGATTTTCCTGAATACAACCTTGACGCGGGCCCATGGTTCCCTTCTCCCCCACCGGGGGAGAAGGACAGGATGAGGGGGAAGCGGCGAAGCCGCTTCACTTGTTTCAACACCCTCACCCCAACCCTCTCGCGCAAGCGGGAGAGAGAATGCCATCACAAGGGAAATGCAGATGAGTCGCGTCTCAGACCCCATCAGCACCTACCCCGAACGAAGGGAGCGGCGTGTCGACGAAGGCCTCCCTCAGCCCATGCCATCCGTAGTCCGTTCACCTGGCAATCACCCCTCGCGCCAAAAATTCACCACCAGAGCCACCAAGAACAAAACCCCCGCCACGGTCAGGATGCCAAGGTTGCCCCAGAAGATGTAGGGCGTGGACCCCCGCATCGGTTGTGCCGTGCCCTTCACCACCGCCTCCACGAACTGCCTGGAGTGCGCCGTGATGTTGCCCTCGTCGTCGATGATAGCCGACACGCCCGTATTGGCCGCGCGCAGCATTGGTCGCTGCGTCTCGATCGCACGCATTCGCGCCATCTGGATGCGCTGCCCCGGTGCGAGGGAATCACCGAACCACGCGTCCTCGCTGACGTTCACCAGGACTTCGGCCGCCGGCAGCGACTTCATCAAGTCCCTGGGGAAGGCGTCTTCGTAACAGATGGTCACACCAACCAGGGTGCCCGCCACCTTCAAAGGCCCCTGGGCGGGGCCCGGCCAGGCGGTGAAGTCCGACATCGGGATATGAAGATAGTCGATCACCCAGCCGAACAGCCATTTCAGCGGCAGGTACTCGCCGAAAGGCACCAGGTGGGCTTTGCGATACACCTGGGGCGGGCCGTGCGTGATCGCCACCACGCTGTTGAATACATGAATTGTCTTGCCGTCCGACTGCTCCTCCAGCAGGCCCAGCAGGAAGTCGGCGGGATGCCGGCGCATGCTTTCCCAGACCCAGTCGCCGACCTCGCGAATGAAATAAGGCAGCGCCGCCTCGGGCCAGACGATCAGGTTGCGATCCTCGAGGTGGTTGCTCAACACCAGGTAGCGCTTCAGGATCTGTGACCGCCGGTCGGCGCTCCACTTCTCATCGAGCGAGACGTTGCCCTGCACCAGCGCCACCTTGATGGGCTTGCCGGCCGGCTGCGTCCATGCGACGTGGCCGAGCGCCAGACCGCTCACCCAGAGCGCCGCCACCGCGGACAGCGCGAGCCAGCGCCGCCGGTCCCGGTGCTTGAGTGCGACCACCGCCAGCGCGGCACTCAGCATCGACAGCCAGGAGACGCCATAGATGCCGAGTACCGGCGCGAAGCCGGCAAGCCATGAATCCACCTGGCTGTATCCCAGGCTCAGCCAGGGGAAGCCCGTGAACGCCCAGCCGCGGACCCACTCGCCCAGAGCCCAGGCCGCGGGCAGGCCAACGACGCTTCCCATGAAGCGATGCCGCGCCAGCAAGCGTCGATATGTCCAGCCGACGATTGCCGGATAGATGGAGAGAATCGCCACGAAAACGATCACCACCACGACGGCCATCCAGGGCGGCATGTGTCCGTAGACATGCATGCTCACGTACACCCAGGATACGCCGGCACCGAACAACCCCGCGCCATAGGTGAATCCCAGCCACAGGGCGCGGCGTGCGGAGGCGTCCCACCACAACCAGACCAGCAGCACCGCCGACAGGAGGCCGGCCCAGAAGTAATCGAAAGGTCCGAAACCGAGGACCCCGACGCAGCCGGCGGCGAGCGCAGCCAGCAACTGGAAGAAGAGCGAAGGCTTTATGGGACTGGTCTCCGTTTGCCGGGCACCGGGCTCGAATTATCGCATCCCCCGGTTGCGGGACCGCGACATCGTGAAGGATGGGGCCTCCCCCGGACGCGATTTGTCTTTCAATCCATCTGCGAAAGTGCCAATCGACCACATCACCGCGAGGCGCGTCAATCCATTGTCATTCGCCGCGACGGCGGCGGCGACGCGTCATCCACCGTTGGCGGCGGGCTGCGGCGGAACGTAGTCCGGATCCACGACGACCTTGAGGAGATAGATGCGCCGGCTGTCGCTGTGCAGTACCTCGATCCTGAACTGGTCGATGCGCAGCTTCTCGCCGCGCCTCGGCACGTGGCCGAGGTTCTGGATCACGAGGCCACCCAGGGTATCGATCTCGGTGTCGTCATAGACGGTGTGAAAATACTCGTTGAAGTCCTCCAGGGGCAGCAGTGCCTTCACGACATACTCGCTCTCCCCCCGCTGGAGGATCATGTCGGCCTCCTCGTCGATGTCGTGCTCGTCCTCGATGTCGCCGACGATCTGCTCGAGAACGTCCTCGATGGTCACCAGTCCCGCAACGCCGGCGTACTCGTCCACCACCACTGCCATGTGGTTTCTGCTCGAGCGGAACTCGTTCAGCAGAACGTTCAGGCGCTTGCTCTCGGGGATGAACACCGCCGGGCGCAGCATGTCCCGCATGTTGAACGAGCCGGGCTCGCCGTCCTCGAAATAGCGCAGGAGGTCCTTGGCCAGGAGGATACCGATAACCTTGTCGCGCTCGCCGTCCACCACCGGGAAACGCGAATGGGAGCTCTCGATCAGCACCGGCAGGAGCTCTTTCGGGGAATCGGAACGGTCGACTACGACCATCTTCGGCCGCGGGATCATGATGTCCCGCACGCGCAGCTCCGCGACTTGCAGTACTCTCTGGATCGTATCCTGCGTCTCTTGATCCAGCACGCCCTCGCGGCGCGCCGAGGAGATGATCTCCAGCACCTCCTCCCGGCTCTGCGGCGATCCGCCCAGGCAAAGTCGCAGGCGCCGCCACGGGCCGGCCCACCAGGGCCTACTCGGAGGCTCGTCTTTATTGTTCATCGGCCACAGTATAGGGGTCCGGGAAGCCGAATTCAGCCAGAATCCGCCTTTCCAGCGATTCCATGCGCTCGGCGCCGCCTTCCGTCTCGTGCTCAAAGCCGCAGCAGTGCAGGACGCCGTGCACCACCAGGTGGCACCAGTGGGCCTCAGCCGGCTTTTGCTGCTCCTTCGCCTCGCGCTCCACCACCGCCGCACAGATCACGACGTCGCCGAGCAGACCCGTCTCCATGGGCCCGCCGGAGTCCAGTGGGAACGACAACACGTTGGGAACATAGTCCCTGCCACGGTAAGTCCGGTTGAGCTCCCTTGCTTCGTCTTCATCCACGATGCGCACGGTCAGCTCCAGATCGCCGCGCGGC
>JBAUWJ010000124.1:0-3608 GCA_049583715.1 Arenicellales bacterium
CTGCTCGGCATGATGCTGCTCTGCGCAGCACTGGGCCTGGCGGCGGCGCTTGCCGTGCTGCGAATAGACAGGCGGTGTTCTTCGGGCTCGGAGGATCGATTGCCGTTTGTCCAGTCGGAATGAATTCCGACCCACAGGGGAGGGGTCGGTCCTGACAATGTGGGTCGGATTTCAATCCGACATCGGCATGGGCGCGGCACTGCTCTCTACTTGAAGGCTGTAGCCACAGAGGATGGTTCGGTCCTGACAATGTGGGTCGGATTTCAATCCGACATGGGCACGGGCGCGGCACTGCTCTCGCCTTGCCCTGGGTGAGGGCTGTACCCACAGAGGATGGGTCGGTCCTGACAGTGTGGGTCGGATTTCAATCCGACATGGGCGTAGGCGCGGCACTGCTCTCGCCTTGCCCCGGGTGAAGGCTGTACCCACAGAGGATGGGTCGGTCCTGACAATGTGGGCCGGATTTCAATCCGACATCGGCATGGGCGCGGCACTGCTCTCTACTTGAGGGCTGTTCCCACAGAGAATGGTTCGGTCCTGACAATGTGGGTCGGATTTCAATCCGACATGGGCAGGGCGCGGCACTGCTCTCGCGTCGTCCTGAACCAGGAGCTCAAGGCGAGGCGCAGAATCCCTCAGGTGTCGCTGGGTTCGGTCTGTCGCTTCTTTCTCGCTCTCGGATGCGCCGCGTCGTAGACCTTGGCGAGGTGCTGGAAGTCGAGGTGGGTGTAGATCTGGGTGGTCTTGAGGTTCGCGTGGCCGAGGAGCTCCTGGATGGCGCGCAGGTCGCCGCTGGATTCGAGGAGGTGGCTGGCGAAGCTGTGGCGCAGCATGTGGGGGTGGACGTGCTGCTCGACGCCCTGGCGGCGCGCCCACATCCTGATGCGCTGCTGGACCGAGCGGGGGCTGATTCGCTCGCCGGTCTTGCTGACGAACAGGGCGGGCTCCTCCAGAGCGGCGAGGGTGCCGCGCACCTTGATCCAATCCTTGAGGGCCTGTGCGGCGTAGCGACCGACGGGGACGTCCCGGGTCCTGCCGCCCTTGCCGGTGACCCGGAGCGAGCCGTCCCGAAGGTCGATCTCCGCGGCATCCAGCGACACCAGCTCGGCGAGGCGCAGACCGGAGGAGTAGAACAGCTCCATGATGGCGCGGTCGCGGATGGCCAGCGGCTCCTCGCCCTTCACCGACACCAGCAGGGTGGCCTGCTCGGCGGTGAGGGTCCTCGGCAGGCGCTTTCGCTGCTTGGGCGCCTGGATGCCGAGGAAGGGGTTGGCTTGCGAGTGGTGCTCGCGGATCAGGAAGCGATAGAGGGCCCGGGCGGCCGAGAGGATGCGCTGGATACTGGCGGCGGACAGGCCCTTCTGGTGCAGGTCGGCCGGGAAGGTGCGGGCGAGTCGCGCGTCCACGTCCTCCCAATCCTCGACATCGCGGTGCTCGCAGAAAGCCTCCAGGCGGGCGAGGTCCTGGCGGTAGGCCCTTTCCGTGTGCGGCGACAGGCGCCGCTCGGATCTCAGGTATTCGAAGAACCTTTCGAGCCGGGCGCGGGCGCTGGCATGCATGGTTGGAGAGGCCGGGGCGGCGCCTTGCTCTCGCTAGTCGAACAGCCGGCGCAGGGCGGCACCCATCAGCTCGCCGAGGCGATCGAGATAGAACGTGCCCTGGTCCGGCTCGAAGCGGTTCTTGCGGTTGCTTGCGAGCGTCAGGACGCCGATGGGTCGGCGGCCGCCGACGGGAACGAGCATGGCCGAATGCATGCGGTCTGCGTCGCCGCCGAACAGGTTGATCTTGATGGAGGCCGGCAGGCGGCTGTCCGCCACGCTGCGGCCGTGGGTGACGCGGGCCCGCAGCTCGATGAAGACCGGGTCGTTCGGATTCACCAGCTCTGCGCGGCTGCCGGCCAGGCGCTTGTGCTCGATGCGCAGCACCGCGGCGTCGACGCGGAACAGCTCGCGCACCAGCGGCGGGATGGAGACGAAGACGGCATCGAGGTCCGAGGCGATCATCAGCTCCAGGGCGACCTCGTGCAGGCGGTTGGCGACGCGCTCGTTCTCACGGGCTGTCTCCACCAGCGCCTGGAGCTGCTCCCGCTCGCTGCGATGCTTGTCTCTCAGCACCTGCACCTGGCGCTCGATGAGCGAAGCCGTGCCTTCCGCGCGCAGGTGCGGAATGTTCAGGAGACTGAGCAGGTCCACGCGGTGGACGAAGAAATCCGGGTTGTCCAGTAGAAACCGCGCGATGCGTTCCTGCTCTTCCACCTCTTCTGATTCTTGCCGGGGATCTTCCATAGCTATGAGAGCGTTATGCGCCCTTCGAATACTGTGTCGGCCGGGCCGCTCATCCACACCGGATGCCCTTGGCCCCGCCAGGTTACTAATAATACTCCGCCTTGTACCTGTACCAGTACCCGATTGTCCACTCTGGCGAGTTGTATTGCCGCAACAGCCGCCGCGCAGGCCCCCGAGCCGCAGGCCAGGGTCTCGCCCACGCCGCGCTCGTAGACCCGCAGGCGAATCCGGCCCCGGTCGACGATCTGCATGAAACCGGCGTTCACCCGGCGGGGGAAGCGCGGATGGCGCTCGATCAGCGGCCCGAGCTCCGCTACCGGCGCCCTCGCCACGTCGTCGACGATCTGAACGGCGTGGGGATTCCCGATGGCGAGGGCGCTGATCTCGATCTCGCGGCCGTTCACGGCCAGGATGTAGGTCGGCCGGCGCTCCGGGGCGTCGAAGGGGATCTTCGCGGGCTCGAATTCGGGGACGCCCATGTTGACGTTGACCGATTGATCGGGCTCGACGTTGAGCTGCATGGGGCCGCCGCTGGTGACTACCTTGATTTCGGTCTTGTCGGTGAGGCCCTGGTCGCGAACGAAGCGGGCAAAACAGCGGGCGCCGTTCCCGCACTGCTCGACCTCGCCGCCGTCGTGATTGTAGATGCGGTAGCGGAAATCGAAGTCCGGGCTGCCGGGCGGCTCCACCACCAGGATCTGGTCGCAGCCTACCCCGTGGTGCCGGTCGGCCAGGCGGCGCGCCTGCTCGGGCGTCAGGTCGAGCGATTGACGGACCGCGTCGATGACGACGAAGTCGTTGCCCAGAGACTGCATCTTGGTGAACTCGATAGTCATGTCACCCTTGAGAATCCGGCCCTTGAGGACTTGGCCCTTGAAGATTTGGCGTATACTCGCGCGGCTCCGAGCGCCGGTGCGCGCGCTATTGCAATGAAATCATACTTCGATTCGAAGCTCGATTCCGTCAAGAAGGGACCGAAGGCGGCCCGCATCAGCATCGGACTGCTGCTCGTCGTCGGTGGACTGTTCGGCTTCCTGCCGGTGCTCGGATTCTGGATGATACCCCTTGGCCTGGTCATCCTGGCTGTGGATTTTCGCTGGGCCCGCCACACCCTCGTCAACGCCAGGTGGAAGCTCCGGACCTGGCGGCGCCGGTACCTCTCCCGGAGAAACAACCGGATGCCGGTCCCCTCGAAGCGCAGCAAGTGAGCCGTCCGGCTCGGGCTTCAGCCCGGCAACTCCTTCAAGTCGGAAGGAATTCCGACTGAAGCTGGGCATCCTGTTCCCTGTTTCAATACCCGCGACAAGCCGCCCGAATCTATTG
>JBAUWJ010000125.1:0-20319 GCA_049583715.1 Arenicellales bacterium
TCTTTGAAGATTTCATCGGATAGTTGTTTCTCGGAATCGTCGTCGCTCACGCTCGGAACGTCGATGCAACGCATCGTGAGCCCGGGTATCTCTCGAGGCCCGACCAAAGCGGGGCCGAGCAAGTTGCCCTTCTCGGGAAAAATGGTATCACGGTCGGTTTGCATATTAGACAGTCCATTGGCGTAGATCTGCACGTCAACACGACTCGCGAACCCATGTGTGTGAGCGACCTGCAAGAATGCGACAAGCGTATGGAAGCCTTCGTTGCACGACTGCTCGAATGCCTTGATATCGGACTCCGGTGGCTCCGCATTCGTAAGGGCCCAGAAATGGAGCACCCTGAGTCGACCGCCATGAGCCGGGCTGATACTGTCGATCAGCCGCTCGATATGTTCCCGCTCTCCTGGAACGATCCGGTATCGATTCTTCGAGATTTCAACGAACCGGTCGCCTGCTTCCAGCAGGGTCACCTGATACCCCAGGTCCTCCAGCTTGACGGCGCACTTGTCTGCTGACCCCATGGCATCGACAAAAACGAGCCACCGGACACGGTGATCCGGTGTACTCCCGGGCGACAACGGTTGCTCGGACCAACCCGGTTCATATAAGCGCAACGGCAGCGACCGGGATGACCCGTCCTGCGGTCTCTTGTAATCTCTCCAGATATATCTGCGTTGAAAGGGGTAAGTGGGAAGCGCGATCTTCCGTTCACCTTCGACAGGAGGCGGCCAGTCGATCGAGCCGCCCAGACTCCAGACCTTTCCGAGACTGTCGAGCGCCAGCGTGCGCGTATTGTTCGACTGATCATCGAGAGGGTCACGGAGCGACGTGACGGTATCGAGGGTCGGGTCATGTTGCTGCACCAACCCTGACAGTGCTTTACCCGGACCCACTTCGATGAAGACCGGGTTCTCATTGGTCAAACACCAGGCGACGCCTTCCGAAAAGCGAACCGGTTGGCGTCGTTGTTCCACCCAGTAGTCGGGATTCAATGCCTGCTGTTCAGTCATCGGCACACCGGTTACATTGGATATCACCGTTGCCGAAGGCGGGTGGTACTCGAATTTCATGAGCTCCCTGCTGAATTCTTCCAGGGTGGGATCCAACATCCTGGAGTGAAATGCATGGGACGTATTCAATATCCTGTTCCCGATTTCCTTTTCATCCAGCTCCGCCGCGAATTCCAGAATTGCTTCGGTGGGTCCTGCTACGACATTGCTCCTGGGGCTGTTCATGCCGGCAAGATCGAGACTGTCCGGAACGATCGCAAGCAGGTCCTCGAGGGGCATCAGTACGGCCAGCATCGACCCGGGGTCGCATTGCTGCATCAGACGGCTTCGCAGCGCCACCATTCGCAGACCATCTTCGAGAGAAAACACGCCGGCGAGGCAGGCAGCGACCAGTTCCCCGAGAGAGTGGCCGAGCATGGCAGTGGGCTTTATCCCCCACCGCTGATAGAGTTTCGCCAACGCGTACTCGACGACGAACAGGGCCGGCTGGGCAATCGCCGTTTGGGTCAAGTCTGCTTCAGCTCGATCCCTCGACGAGTCGTCGGTTGGATGAATTTTCTCTCTCAGGTCGAAGCCGAGCTCCGGTTCCAGCAACTCGGCGCAATAATCCACCGTTTCTCTGTAACCGGGCTCGTTCTCATACAAGCCTTGTCCCATTCCGGTTTCCTGAGATCCTTGTCCGGGGAACAGAAATATCACCGGCCTGTGAATATCGGCCTTGGCTGTCTGTGGACGGAGGCAACGAATCCGGCGCGGGAGCGGATCCCTGTCTGCTTCATCAACCACAATGTGTGTTCGGATCGGCATCGCTGCTCGTCCGTGCTTCAACGTATGAGCGACATCAGCCAGCCTTGTTTGCGGATTGTCTTCGAGGTGACCGGCCAAGTCATGCAGGCGGCGCGCCAAAGCTTCCGTTGTCTTCGCTGATACGACAAACAAATGCTCATCCGACGTCGACGTCGCTCGTGTCGGCGTTTCAATGTACTGCTCAATCACCAGATGAGCATTGGAACCACCGAAACCGAAAGCGGAAACGCCCGCTCGCCGGGGCGTTCCATCTGAAAGCCAGTCGACTTGATTCCGGTTGACGTAAAACGGGGTTCGCTCGAAGTCTATTTCGGGATTGGGCTCCTTGAAATACGGATTGCCCGGAATGACGCCGTGCCGTATGGCCAGGCACGCTTTGATCAGGCTGGTTACACCGGCCGCTGACCCGAGATGACCGACGTTTCCTTTAACGGAGCCGATTGCGCAATACCCCGTATCGGACGAATGACTGCCGAATACCTCGGTGAGAGACGTTACCTCCGTGGGATCACCCAGCAGGGTACCCGTTCCATGGCACTCCACGTAGCCTATGCTCCTGGGGCTGATACCGGCCTCATCGATCGCTTCTGCGACCGCTCTTACCTGGCCCGATGGCGCCGGCGCCGTGAAACTCAATTTGTCCGGGGGATTGCCGTCATTGCAGAATCCGGAACCCAGTATCACGCCGTGGACAGGGTTGCCGTCCTCTATGGCATCGCCAAGCCGCTTCAACAGAACGGCGGCAACCCCGCTTCCGAATATCGTGCCGTCCGCGTCGGCGTCGAAGGGGCGGACGTAGCCCGACAATGAGTGCATTCCGGATATGGTGGACCGGTTCATCGGGATCGCCGGCAATTCAATACGAGCGCCGCCGGCAATGGCCAGCGAACACTTGCCCTGAAGCAGATGTTGTGCAGCCATGTGCACGGCCATCAGCGATGTCGAGCAAGTCGCCAACGTGGTGAGGACCGGTCCAGTCAGATTGAGAGCGTTGGCGACGCGCAGCGTAAAGTAGTCCGGCGTGGTACCGAGTCGCTTGGTGAATTCAAGAGCCTCGTTGCCCTTCGAGGATCCCAGATTCTGAAACAGGTAGCTGATCTCGGACGTGTCTACTCCTGCAAACAGCCCCGTGTCCCGACCCGTCGCCCCCGGCACTTCACCCGCGTGCTCCATGGCTTCCCAGACACACTCGAGAAACAACCTGTGCGCCGGATCCATGAGCTCGGCCTGCGAATCCGGGATATCGAAAAAATCGGCATCAAAATATTCAATGTCTTCCAGCAAAGGCTTCGATGGAACATTCGCCGGATTCTTCAGGTCTCTCGGAGGAATTCCAAGTCTTTCCAGTTCATTGCGGGAAGGGCGTGAAAAGCAATCGCGGCCATTCTTCAAATTCGTCCAGAATTGATCCAGAGACGATGCGTGGGGAACTTTGACGGCCATGCCTATGACGGCGATATGGCCATTCGAACGATGGCGGTCTTTCATTCAGAATGACCCGTCGAGAATTGCGGATATCCGGCGCCGGGGCTCAGGACCACAACAGGTGGCTTTTTGGGGAGGACTTATTTAGCATTAACAAGATTTCCTGTTCTTCAATTCCACCGGAGCTGTTCGTGTCTGGGGTCATGTTACATCCACTGCCGGGGATTTCAAACGGAAAACCCTTGTTCATTGTTCCATCCGCGGGATCCAGCCCGCTGTCTTTGTTCGACCTGGCCCGGCAGCTCTCCGTCCCAGCGTTGGGTTTCAGTTTTCCGGGCCTGGAAGACAGCTTGCCGCCCAAAACCAGCATTGAAGAGATGTCGACGGCGTTCGTCGACAGCGTGCGTCAAAGGCAGCCTGAAGGGCCCTACTCCATCTGTGGTCACTGCTGGGGTGGTACGGTCGCTCTGGACATGGCGTCGAAGTTGGAGCAGGCGGGCGAGAGCGTTGACGTGCTTATCCTGCTCGAATCTCTGCCGCCTGTCCCCTCTCAGGATGCCCGGAGTACAGAGACACTGGACACGGGTGCACGAACCGGAACAATGAATTCCAGGCAGGCACTGAAGATCATGTTGGAACAGATCGACGCAAACATATCGAAATTGCCGGCGGTCCTGAGACCGCGCTTCGAAAAATTCTGCCACGATCAGATTCAGATGGCCGGCAATTTCAGAGCAATGCCCATAGATGCAAGAATTGTTCTGCTGAGAACGCCTTGTTTCCCAAGATCCGTATTCAACAGGTGGAGTATGTTTTCCAACAATGGTTGTACGGATCGCATAATACCCGGTGATCAGTTTTCCATGCTCCACTCTCCCCACGTGGAAATAGTCGCATCCCGGATCGCCGAGCAATTGGCCTCGTCGTCATAATCCCACCCGCTGGATCAGCCCAGTCCGCAACAAGCAGCCGGGCCCTTCGGGGCGGTGGTGCCTCTCACTGGAAACGGTCGATGATCGCTCGCAGCTCGCTGCAAAGTGTGCCCACGTTGGATGGATCCAGCATTGAATCGGTATCTGCCGGAACCACTCGTTCTGTATAGCCCCCGGTGGTCAATCCGGCCCATCCCTGGTACGACCTGCGGGGGTATGTGCGTGACCTCACCTGAGCGATCGGTGCTTCTATGGGTCTTGCGCGATAGTCGGCCTCCATCCGAAGATGACGAAGGGTGAGCTCTTCATACATCTCCTTGAGGCCCGCCGGTATGCGCAACAGTTGCTTCTCTATTCGTTCAGCGACGGACGCGGCCGGATCCCCGGCCTGCGATGTGGAAAGCGGCGGGTTTCGCGGTCCTTCCGCATGGTTTCCGGTTTGCTCCGGGTTCTCGTGCCGGGGAGGGAACGATTCGATCGGTATCACTACGGCGACGGCTTCACCTTTCGATTCGAGCTGCGCTGCCATTTCGAATGCGGGGATGCCGCCGAAGCAGTACCCGCCGAGATAGTAGGGGCCGGTCCGCTGGACGGTCTTGACTTCGGCGATATACCTTGCCGCCATTTCTTCGACGCTGCCATGGGGCGCCACATTGTTCTGCATCCCGGCAAAGACGAACGAATAGACGGAGCTCCCGGGGCTGAGCGCGCGCGCCAGCCTGGCCAGGGAAAATGCAGCGGAACCGGCGGCCGGAATGAGAAACAGCGGGGGTCCGTGACCTTCCCTCGCTAATGGAAGCAACAGACTGTCGGCAGACAAGCGATCACCATTGGGCACGAACCTTATCCTGCCAGGCGCGCCGGACTCTCTCGTGGGGGATAACCATGAATTCGTTCGATTCGACGGCGTCGTAGATCAACTCCGCGAGATCGTCCGAGGTGAGGTCATTCTCTATTACTCTTTCATGCAGGTTCGATTCGAAATACGAGGGACACACCACAGTGACCCCGATGTTGAACGGAGCCAGTTCCTGAGCCAGGGTTTCGGACAGTGCTATGACTCCGGCCTTGGAAGCGCTGTATGCGCTTTGCCTGGACGGCGGCAAGAGTCCCGTCGAGGAAGCGATATTGACGACTTGTCCGCGCTTCTGGCGGACGAGCAGTGCAGCCAGTGTCCTGCAGCTTCTGACGACACCGAGCAGATTGATATCCAGTACACGCTGCCAATCGCCGACTTCAAGGGCGAGTACGGGTTTGCGACAGAATACGCCGGCGTTGTTGATGACCACGTCGACTCCGCCCCAGCGGTTCTTCAGCTCTTCCTCCAATGAGTGAAAATCATCGAGCCGGGTCACATCACAGCCAAAGACGAAGCCGCCGCCACCGCGGTGCTCCACGCCTGCCAGCGTCTGCTCCGCGCCGGCCTTGTCGATGTCGGTAACCGCAATTCGCCACCCGCGCAATGCAAAGCAATAAGACAACGAACGTCCAAGCCCGCTGGCCGCACCGGTGATGACTACGCGTTTATCGGGAAATCTGCCCATGCCTGCACGGATGGTGGGACATCAACAGAACCCTGCCGCTTTCATTTCCTCGGCACTCTCCCTCACTGCGCACGCAAAACGTTCTACATCATCATCCGTATGCGCCGTGGAGAGAAATAACAACCTGTGTTCGTTGCTGTAGAATCCTTTGTCCATGAGATGATAGTAAAAGACTTCCCATTGAGGCTTGTGGCGAAACCTGAACAATGAACCGGCGGTCACCAGCTTCATGGGTATGTGGGAATGTTGAAAATGGCGGTTCAGACCCTCCGCGAGCGCGTTCGTTCTGAGGTTCAGATCTTCTTGAAGAGCCGGACCCTGTTTGCCCAATTCGTTCAACACGGCAACAGCAGCCGCCATGGTAAAGGGGTTCTTATTGAAGGTCCCCCTGAGACAGATCATTTTGTCCGGATCATCATCGACGGGCGCCATGAAAGAGGTCTTTCCGCACACCGCGCCTACCGGTAGCCCCCCTCCCAGGATCTTGCCGTAGGTGACGAGATCCGCCCTGATATCGAACCAGGCCTGAGCGCCGCCCTGGTGCAACCTGAAACCCAGCAGGACCTCATCGAAAATCAACGCGATCCCTCGCCTCGCGGTGAGCTCTCTGAGATCGCGCAGGAACGAAGAGGGTTGCATCTCCGGTCTGCGTGCCTGAATCGGCTCCACGAGTATCCCGGCGAGCCGGCCCGCGTGATCCTCGATTGCTGCCAAAGAAGAGGGATCGCCGTATTTCAGAACCAGTACATGCTCCTGCAATCCGGGAGAAATGCCTCGAATCCACGGTATGGTATGCACGGCTTCATCACCCGCACCGTGATACGAGCGCGCGAACAGGCCGATCATCGGACGTTCGGTGACGGCTCGCGCCAGGCGCAGCGCATACATCACGGCCTCGGTGCCGCTGTTGCAGAATGCCACGCGTTCGACACCGGTCAGATCACAGATCAGCGCGGCTGCCTCGTAGGCATGGGGACATTGCGCCCCAACCTGACTCCCCTCCTTCAGCTCGCGTTCGATCGCGTTCCTGATGAACGCTGGCCCATGTCCGAAAAGCTGGACCCCGAAGCCCATGGCATAGTCTGTGTACTCGTTGCCGTCCACATCGCGCAGTCGTGCGCCCCTCGACCAATCGGCTGAAACCGGAAAACGCAGCGGCTCCAACGGATCGTCTTCTCGACCGTGCCATGCCGCGTGCCGACGGGGGTCCGCCAGCACCTGTCTGTGGGTCCGGTCGTAACCCGCCGAGCGTGCCAACTTTGGCATCAGGCGATCAACGAGCATGCCGATATGACGTTGTTGTTCAATGCTGTACATCGGGTACCGCGACGATCACCGGGTGTGTGTACGGTCGTTGTTTCGCTATGATATCCTGATTTTGATGATTCCTATCAGTCTCCGCGCCTTTCCTCCCCATTATTCGGGAGGCGGGCCCCGGTACAGAGCGATGCCTCATCAGGATACGCTCGCGGCTTTCGCGCCCCGGGGCTGTGGAGCGGGGAGTCGTGGTTGTTGAGAACGACCGAACCTCCACCCGCGGTTTTGTGATATGAAAGGGCAGAACGCCGAGAGCTTTTCCAAGACAGAGCAGGAGATACTCGCGTGGATCATTGCCAGGGTGGCGGAATCCTGCGGGGTAAGGCCCGAGGATATCGAAGCCGAAAGGCCGCTTACAGACTACATGTTCGATTCCGTCGACGTGTTGGAAGCCAATGTGGCGCTGACGGACTGGTTGGGTATCGAAGTCCCCGGCACCATGCTCTGGGCGCCTCCCAGCATGGTGGATGCAGCGAGGCAGATCAAAGAGCTCGCCGCCGGCAAGTGACGACAACATTACGTCATCTGTGCTTCGCAGCACAATGGTGGGGAGTGGGAAGAAGGCGGCACCACCGGTTCAATCCTGGGCGAGACGGAGACCGATCTCGTAGGTCCGGGGGTCTAATGTGTAGCCGCGGCTCGCGGAGCGCACTTCCACCGGATAGCCCTTCCAGGAACCCCCTCGGATCACGTGAGGGCCTCTCGAAGCGCATCGGGTCTCGTGGCCTCCGTAGTGATCGTCGTACGCCGAGCACGTCCACTCCTTGACATTACCGCTCATGTCATACAAGCCCAGACCGTTCGCGCGCTTGCCGCCCACCGGGTGGGTTTCCCTTCGGGCATTGACAACATACCAGCCGAAGTCCTTCATATCGTCACCGCCGCAATAAAACTCCGATTTCCCACCGCTGCGGCAAGCGTATTCCCACTCGGCCTCCGTCGGCAGCCGATACGACTTCCCCGTCCTGGCGTTCAGCTTTCGGATGTAGTCTTGGGCGTCAGCCCAATTCACCTGCTCCACCGGTCGGTTCGGCCCCTTGAAGTGCGACGGGTTCGTGCCCATCACGGCCTGCCACTGGCTTTGGGTCACCTCGTATTTGCCGATGGCAAAATCCTTCACGCACACCCGATGCTGGGGCTTCTCGTTGAACTGCCTTGGCCTGTCGGGGGCACCGCCCATCTCGAAGCAGCCCCCGCGCACTCGCACCATCTCGGGGTTCAGAGGCCCGCTCGTCTCGGCCGCCTGTCCCGCTTGCCCACCGGCCTGCCGTTGCCCGGCCTGCGGCGCACTCGTGCCAGTGCCGCCCTCGGCGCCACCCTGTTGCGTCGCCGTGAAGGACGAACCGCTTTCCCCGGGTGCGTTGCTCGTGATCCTGGCCAGCATGGTGACTGTCACGTGGCCCTCGGCCTCGACCTTTTCGGCGATCGCGACGTCCCCTTCCACGCTCGTGATACGCCACGTCCCCACCTCGATCAGATCACCGGACACGGCAAAGCTGATCTTCGCCTCGTCGCCGGGGCGAGGGCTCGCGCTCTGCGAAGGATCCAGCTTGATGGTGATTGTGTTGTCCTTGACGGATGACACCCGACCCGTCAACACGACCGTCGAAGGACCGCCCGATACCGCCTGGACGGATATCAGTGCCATGGCAACGAAGGCCAAGGGGCGCAGACAGTCTTTGAGAAACTGCATTGCCGTCACCTCTGTGGGGTGCTTGATGTTGATACTAGCCCATTTGGCCGACCCCGCCAAATCAGCGGGACTCGATGCCGCCGCGGCCGTCGATGCTTGCGGAAGGGATGGGCTTGTCTTGGAGGCGGACGCTGGGGAAGCAGAACGGCACGAGACCTGGGGGGGTATTTGGGACCACCCTCACCGTAGCCCTCTCCCGCCAGCGGGAGAGGGGATCTTAACTCCCTCTCCCTCCGGGAGAGGGCCGGGGTGAGGGGGCGGTGTTGAGCACAACTCGTCCACCCGCATCCCGCCAGCGCTTTGCATCCGACGGGCATATAGGCTATCTTTTGTATCAGTGATGTATGTATCACCAACCACGGGGGTAGGGGGTGGTTTTCGGGCGGCTTCATCACAGACCTATAGCAGAGGTGATCCTCTGCATTGTCCTGTTGCTTCCCGCCTCTCTATGGGCGGCCGATAACCCCCCGAGCGACGAATCCCAGGACAGTCTATACCAGCAACTCTTCGGCGCGCTCAGCACCTTCGGCGCCGACTCCCCCAAGATCGAGGCGGCGATCGCCAAGAATTTTCTAGCCGTCAAAGAAGGCCGGATGACCCCCGAGCAGTTCTACCGCGCGCTCGCGGAACTCAACACACCGGGACACCTGGGGCCGAGGGAGGTGTTGAACAAAGTCAAGAAGGACATCTTCGACCACGGCGGCACCGCGGATCAGGAATATTTTCTCGGCAGGCAATTCGCGGAAGGCGGCACGCCGGTGGAAAAGAAGCTCCTGACGTGGCGGCGGGACGTCTGGGAAGAGACCGTGAAAGAAGTGATGCACGAGTTCAGAGGAAAGAACGTTCGGGGGAGCAATCATTTCACGGTCTTTCTTTCCAAGATCGGGAGCTGGTCCACCGAGTCACCGAACGCGATGCGATTTGCGGGAGATATCGACTTCAGCTTTGTCACCGGCGACACCGAGCTGGCGACAGCCATGAACGAAGAGTTCGCCAGGTTGATCAAGGAAGCAACCGGCCTGACGCCGGAAGAAATCGACGTTGTCGGGACGGCACATGGCGCAGCCACCCTGGAGGTCTACATCGGCCCTCACGGCCAGGCGTTTGCCGAGGATGTCATGAAGAAAGAGAAATCCCGGCTGGTGGAGCTCGACTTCGACAACGGCGTCGTCGGTAACAAGGAAGTGCCGGGCAAGACCGCCCTGCAGCGGGTTGCGACTGAAGCCCGGTTGGCTGAGGCACCGTTGCTCGACATTGCCAGCAACCCGTGGCCCAGCGAGCCCGGGATCAGTCTGGAAATGATCCGCCATCTGGAACACGACATCATCAACAAGAATGTCTACACCGACATCGACTCCTTCCTGAAAGGCGCCAAGTATCTGGACCGCAGCCGCGTGGCTCGGTATGGAAGGGACGTGAGGCCTCCCGACGCTCTGCAAGAATTCGCGGCCGAGCTGATCAAAATGAAGGAATCCAACACCAGCGTCGACGTAATGGCCGAGTACGTCCTGAGCCACTTCCAGGGCGCCACCGGGAAACCGTTTCCAAGTGTCACGCTCGGGCCCGCCAACGAACACGGCCTTGCGAAGATACAACTGGAGAGCCGCGAGCAGGCAATCGGCCATTTCTTGGAGCTGTGCCGCAGCAAGATGTGGGAGAACGCGATGCACAGCCTCGATGCTGCCGTCGCGAAACAGATTCGGGCGATGAAAGGCGCAACAAAGGAATCCGCACTCGCGGTCAACGAAGAGGTGGCCAAGCTTCGTGAAATGATGGAGGTGGAATATCGGGCCCTGAGCGACCCCACGGCCGGGGTGAAGAAACTGCCGCCTGAATTCCTGCCCCGGCTGAAACAGCTCCGATCCGAATACCACGACTTTATCAAGCGCTGGCCGGAGACCGGCGGTCCCAAAGCGATCGCCACCTACGAGTTTATCGATGAGATGCTGAAGGCGAAGCAGCCGTCGAGCATCAAACTGGCGGCGGGCGCCGTTCTCGAGGCCACGAAAACGGTGAACAACGCGCTGGACTTTGTCGACGACAAGCTGCTGTCGGAGATTCGGGGGGAAGTCGACGTCGACTTGCCGGCATACCTGCGTGAAGAAGAGGAAATGTTCCTCGCCAGAAAAGTCCGGGAGCACCTGAATATTGCGCTGAAGCTCAACTTCTCGGAGGCCGAGCACGCCAGCCGATACCAGAAAACGATGGCCTTCCTCAACAAGGATTTGACCGGGATTTTCACGAACGCACTGACCAGACGCATCCAGACCGTCAATCGGATGTTCACCGAGCCCGTGCAATCGAGCCGCCTCGGCCGCGGTGCCATGACCGCCATGCAGGTATTCAGCCTCGCCGACGAGATTCCGACCTACATCGAGCTCTTTTACAAAGGCACGGACAAGGGAGACTGGGGTGCCCTGGCAACGGAGATTTTCCGACGAAGGATACCGTTCGGCTCCACCGTCGAAGATTATTATATGGGGAGCTACTATCTCGCCCTCTGGGACTTCTGCACCACCCTGGTCCCGCCCCTTTCCATGGGCCAGGTCGCCGCTAACATCGGCGAGTCGGTGGAACAGTGGGGATTCAAGTTCTGGTACAGCACCGAGCTGCAGCTATTCACCGACAGCCTCTACGCCAACGCGACGTTCCGGCTGAACGAGATCGACCGGGTGGATGGAAAGTACGTGCTGACCAGGTGGAAATTGACGCGCCTTACGTACAAAGGCGCCGACATAGATGTCGACAAATACATCGCTGGAAAACGACAGCAAATACAGGAAATGGTCGCCGCCCTCCGCGTCCCGTACAGCCAGCGGAGGTTTCCAGTCGAGTATGAGGCGGGTGATCCGCTCACGGGGTGGACCCGGGCGGACGACGTCCTTCACGAAAACCTGAAGTATTCCGACCCCGCGCTCGTCGTCATCGACGAGCTGATCAAGCATCCCGCCGCTGGAGAGAAGCTGCGCAAGAATTATCGGGATTTTTACGATACACGCTGGGCGCAGGTCAAACTCAGCTTTGTCGTTCAAACGATCAACCAATTGGAAAAGCGCCGGGCGGCGGCAAAGGCAACAAGGACTGGACAGATCCCGGCGATGGTGGCGGAGTTGGAGAGGGTTACAAAGGAACTGGCGATTCAAAAGCAGGTGGAACAGCAGATACGGAGCGAAGTCGGCTCCAGGGCATGGAGATTTATCTCCTGGATAAGGGACATGATAGTGGGGAAGAAACGGTCCTGGTACGCCCAACCGGCTATTGAACCTACGCTGGAGAAGAGTGCCGAGATTCTAATCCGCTATCTGGATACATATTCGAAAATACTCGATGCCCGCAATAAGGCGGAGGATACCTTCGCGCTGGGAGCACCCATCGACCGCGGACTGCGGATACTGACCGGCGGATACTTCCTATCGGGGCAGCCGGACTCCGACGGCTCGGCGTACGCACAATGGCTCGCTTTGCCCGCTCGAGCCAGGAGCGTCGTACAAAAGGAACTGCTCAGCATCAAGCGAAAATATCTTCCCGGAAGCGGCCTCGATCTGACCCCCGGCAGCTTTGATCGCAACACCCTGGATCTCGTCGAATTTCACGACGTCTGGAGAGAGCTCTGGAAGCACGTCAACTCCCAGGGTATCCGGAGCCAACCGGGGTTCTGGAAAGTCATGTCCATCTACTGGACACCTGCTTCCACTTCCCCGCTTTCAGGAAGCGCCGCGGCAGGCGCGGCAGCCGGAGCGCAATCCGGCGCCGTGGGACCGGACCCCCTGGAGCGCCACGCTTATCACACAAAACAGCGTCAGGATCTCGTTGCCACCTTCGAAGCGCATTACAAGAAGAAAGCCCGGACTGCAGAGTCGACGGCCACCGGGCGGAAGCAGGTGAAGGATAAATGCACCTTGCTGAACAAGGAAGCCGGGAACGCCAATGAGACGCTGACGACCCTGAACACCGAGCTCGACGAGCTGCAAAGGAAGGTGACCGAAGTCCAGGCGTCGCTTTCCGAATCCGTGCAGCAGGAAAAGGATGCCGACAAGGCGAAGGGCGCGGCGGAAACCTCGGCCCAGAAAGTCATTGCGGCGAAGGAGCAGATGGAAAAGGCCGCATTGAAAATCTGTCAAAACACGGAAGCACACAACAAGGCACAGTCGTCACAGGAACGCGACCGGCTCTTGAAGAAGATCGAGTCCGGACTGCAGGGCGCGGAGGCGTTGAGCACAGCGGCTGACCAGGAACATCGGAACACCGTCAAGAACGCTGACAAGTTGGAAGGTCTCCGGGATTCCCTGGCAAATCTGCCGGAAGGGATGCAGAAGCTTCAGGACCAATTGGGCTCACTTGAAACGAAACTGGCAGCGGTGGAAGAGTCCGTCACCGACGCTCGCAGCGCGGTCACGTCTTTGACGTCGGCTCCCAACACGGAATCGAAGTTGAGGGACTGCGACGCGGATAGGCCGGGAACCTCGAAAGAGCTGAACGACGCCGAGGACGGCGTCGACATTCTGCAGGGCAAAATGGAAACCATTCGCTCCACAATGGCCCTATGGAACAGGTCGGTGGCGGCCGGGTTCACGGACCGCGTAGACGGCTACGCCAAGGACGCCCGGGCGGCGGCCGACACGTCCGAGATCTTCCTGGATGCGTTGCAGAAGTTCCTTACCGACGCGCACACCTGCGGCAATCTGGCCCGCGGTTCGAAGTCGGTCCCCGGCCCCAGGCACGCATCGTTCGTCATCCGCATTGAAGGGGAGGGGTACACGCCAACGTGGGCGGGCGACAGCTACGCGATAACGGGACACCAGGAGCAAATCTTCACCATCGACCGGAAAGATGATTCGAAGGCGGTCGATTTGAAAGCCGTCAAGGCCACCCTCGAGGATTATCGCAAGTCCCTGGTCAAAGACGTCTGCAGTATGTTCGACCCGCCCGCAATCGTAGAGGCAGACAAGGCGCCGGTAGTCTGGCACGCGGGTCCCCGGATCAAGGTCATCAAGGGCCCGCTGTTCACGAGCAGCGAGATCGACAACTTGCGGCTCGACACGAAATGGACGCCCGCACAGCAGCGCGGGCCGGGGCTGGGGGAAATTCGCAAGGCGGCCGGTTGTGAATAGGCGGCATACGTTCACTGCCGCCTTGGCGACAGCCGTTTGTCTGTTTGCGGCCACGGCTTCCGCCACCTCGGAGCCGCCGGCCGATGGTCCGTGGGTGAAGTCATTGAAATCGGTGGTCGGTTTGACGGTGGGCGACCTGAAGCCGCGATTCGGCAACCCCAGACCTTCCGGTACCACCGGAGCGGGCAAGACCAACACCGGCGGGGCCGCCGGAGCGGCCGGGGCGGGAGCTCAAAGCGGTGGGGCCGGCGGTTCCTCGGGAAGCGGCGTGGGCGGTGCCTCCGCTGGCCCGGGAGGTCCATCGTCGCCGGAAATGGCGTCCAGGATTTTCGAGTGGATCACGGCGGCAGAGCCACCGGAAAATGTCACCATGGGTGCCAATCTCCACTACACCTTGCGGGGCAACAAGGTCGGCACGGTGCCCGGCGGCGTGATTACCTCGCCCCACGAAACGGGCCGCTTCGATCCGGTTTATCTGTGGACGAACAGGCGGACGCTGGATTCGGTCAACCTTTGCACCATGGAGGAGTACGTACGCGCGCGTCTCGCGCACCACGACATCAGCGGTTGCCGCGGCCGGTACAAGCCTTTGCCGACGATCCCCGACCTAGCCGGAAATACCCTGAAGGAAGCCAAGGCAAAACTGGCCGGCCTGGGCGTGCGTCCGGTGGTCAGGCCGGGCACGCCGGCGCCAAGCGACAAGCTGTCCGGCACGGTTGAATCCGTTCAACCCGCCCCGGGAACCCGCGTCAAACCGGGCACGGACGTCGTGTTGGTCATTCATTCCCCGCACGTGAACACCGCGACCATTCCAGACCTGAGGGGAAGCTCGTTGAAACAAGCCATGGCGGCTCTCGAGAAACTGGGGCTCGCCGCCCGAATTCGACCGGGACCGCCGGCGCCTTCGGCGAACCTTTCCGGAAAGGTCGCAGAGCAGACACCGGTCGGGGGAACCACGGTCGAAAAGGGAACCCGGGTCGTGCTGGCGGTTTATTCCCCGCACGTGAACACCGCCACCATTCCCGACCTGAGGGGAAGCTCGTTGACACAAGCCAAGGCGGCTCTCGAGAAACTGGGGCTCGCCGCCCGGATTCGACCCGGACCGCCGGCACCCTCGGCGAACCTTTCCGGAAAGGTCGCGTCGCAGACACCAGCCCAAGGGACCACAGTCGAAAAGGGAGCCCGGGTCGTGGTGGCGGTTTATTCCCCGCACGTGAACACCGCCACTATTCCGGACCTGAGAGGAAGCTCGTTGAGACAAGCCAAAGCGGCTCTCGAGAAACTGGGGCTCACCCCTGCGATTCGGCCCGGGCCGCAGGCACCGTCGGCGGATCTTTCCGGAAAGGTCGCATCGCAGACACCAGCCCAAGGGGCCACAGTCGAAAAGGGAACCCGGGTCGTGCTGGCGGTTTATTCCCCGCACGTGAACACCGCCACTATTCCGGACCTGAGGGGAAGCTCGTTGACACAAGCCAAGGCGGTTCTCGAGAAACTGGGGCTCGCCGCCCGGATTCGGCCCGGACCACCGGCGCCTTCGGCCGATCTTTCCGGAAAAATCGCGGACCAGACCCCGGCCGAGGGAACCATGGTTGGAAAGGGAACGCCCGTCGAGTTGGTTGTTTATGCACCCCATGCCAACCTGCGAACGGTACCCGATCTCGTGGGTAAAGCGCTGTCGCAAGCGAAAGCCTCCCTGCGACAGCTTGGCCTAGTGGCTCAGGTGCGGCTCGGAACACCTGCTTCGTCCGCCGCGCAAGCGGGAACGGTGGCATCCCAGGAGCCGGCGGGCGGGGTGCGGGTCAAGGCCGGAACCAACATACGGATTGCCGTCTACGGCAACTTCGTCATGACCACCACCGTGCCCTCCATCAAGGGGCTCGACGCACCGCAGGCGGAAACCGTCCTGCGCGGCGCCGGACTGACACCGGTTCGCAGGAACGCCGGCAACCCCCCCTCGGCCGGACAATCGAACAAGGTCGTTGAACAGTCCCCAGCGGCGGGGGCAACGGTCAAGATCGGATCGAGTGTCGCGTTTGCGGCATACGGAACCTACAAGCCCGTCGTTCAACCGCCACAACCCTCCAACCCACCGGACCAACGTGTGGCCTATGACAACCCGATGGTCTCGAGGGGCGGAACCTACCCGTTGGACAATTGTTATTCCTGGACGGGTCAGCCCGGATCCAGCAAGGGATGCGGCAAGCCGGCCGCGGATGCTTGGTGCAGGGCCATGGGATACCGCGAGGCCACCGCCAATTTCGTGGTTGCCCCCCAAAAGCCGCCGACCCTCCCCATCGGCGGCGGCCCCGTCTGCACAGACTGGTACTGCGGGCCGATCACCCACCTGGAGTGCGTACGCGCTGGTTCGCCGGCCCAGCGACCCGCCTCGAACACCGGTAACAACGGTACCTCGGGTTCCGGTTCCACCGCGGGAGCGCGTCCTTCGCAACAAACGCGGTTCACTTACGAGCTGACTCGCGAAGGGTGTCCCCGGCAAATCATCGTCCGTTACGAGAACAGCGCCCGTTTGTTGGACTTGAGCTTCCCGAGAAACGCCGACTATCAGTACATGAAGCACGAATTTTGCGTGTACCAGGGGCCTCCACATATCTCGATTGAGATGACGGCTTTTCGAGTGGAGACTTGCCGCAGTAACGGCAGAGTTGAACGGCAGATTGGCCCCCACCCAGAGGACCCAGGGAGTTGGAAATACGGCGCCAACTACTACAGCCCGCGCCGGGACACAGTTCGAGTCAGCGCGTATGGAGAGGTATACGTCGAAGATGTAGAACGTCTGCTGCCGCTGGTGGCGGATACATACGGCCGCACGGTCGGCGCAAAACTCTGTCGGAGTAACTGATGAAAACCAGAACCGCATTTGTGCTGATCTTTGCCCTGCTTGCGTTGCCACTGGCGGCGCAACCAGCCGCAGCCAGGGACCTCGCCGGAAAAGTCGCTGCGGTTGCCGGTAAAACCGTCACTATCCGGCTCACCTCCGATGAATTGCTGCCGAGAATCGGGGACCCGGTGGACATCAGCTTCATCACACCCGACGGCGAGAAGGTATACGTCGGTAGCTGGAAAGTCAGCAAGGTGACCGGCGCGACGATCGAGGCGACAGTCGCCAGAGCACAGGGCGAGGCCACCCCGGACATGGACGCGGTGATCCATTCGGTAAGCGACTTCCCGCAACCCAAAATTCCCCCGGGTGACCATCCCAAAGGATTCATTCCGTCTTTGAATGCCGTGTTTTCCGACATGCGTTTCTACGAGAGCGCCTCCACGGCCAATATGCCGCTGGACAACAGGGTCTACAAGAACACTTTCGCTCTGGGCCAAGACTATATCTGGTGGGAATTCACCTTACGCTACAACTCGTCAAAGCGGATCGATTTTGAGGTTACCGCGAAGTACTATGATCAGAATGGAAATCAATTGAGTAGCCACCCGGAACATTTTTACATCAACCCGAACGATACGGGCGAGCTCTACAGCGGAGGATTGCGCACGGCATGGACCCCGGGGAACTACAGAGTCGATATCGTGTATCAGAATCGGAAGATCGGCACCGGGAGTTTTACGATTAAATAGATTAGGGAAGCTCTGATTAACCGCTCAGGCTGTCATTGCGAGCGCAGCGAAGCAATCCAGCATGCCTGCCATTCCACGTTTTCTGGATTGCTTCGTCGCGTCGCTCCTCGCAATGACAGTATTAATCACAGCTTCCTTAGATCGAAACAACTCGTATTGGTGGTCCGTGCGTCTCTCTTCAGGGCTTTGTTCTACGGACCGATATGCAAGCTACAGGATTTCATTCAGGTACCCCGGAGATTCTGGAAATTTAGAATGAACAGGTGACGGAGGGATTGGACGTCTATCGCTCCGTCACCTCTATTATCTGAGCTCCCTCTCCAGGCGGGAGAGGGGATCCTTCCATTCTCTGGGGCGATTTCAGGGATCTTACGGTACCCTTTTCAAAGGTGCCCACCCCGCCGGGGACCTGGTCCTATTCTTTCTTCTCCGGCAACGGATGGCCCGGCATCAGCTCGTAGGGGTGCACCCAGCCCGGCAGGGCCTTGATGTCCTCCAGCCACCGA
Source organism: Arenicellales bacterium (assembly GCA_049583715.1). Classification (GTDB taxonomy): domain Bacteria; phylum Pseudomonadota; class Gammaproteobacteria; order Arenicellales; family JAANXG01; genus JAANXG01. The sequence goes on from JBAUWJ010000125.1 coordinate 17,937, forward strand.
CCGACGTGCTTGTGCTCGGACAAGGCCACACCGATCTCATTGGGCCAGAACAGGTAGCCGCACATGGACAGGTCCGCGATGGTCGGGCGATCGCCGATGACGAAGCGTCTGGACTTCAGGTGGCCGTCGAGCACGCCGAGGGCGCCTTCCGAGCGGCGGCGCAGGAACTCGGTGACGGGTGTCTCGCCGGTCTTGATGAAGGTCAGGAGAAAACGCAGCGTCGCGGTGTAGCCCGTCAGCTTGTGGTTGTCGAAGAGGATCCAGCGCAGGATCTCCCGGCGCTCGTCGTCGTTCGCGGGACCGAATCGGCCGAGCTTCTCTGCGAGGTAATGCAGGATGACGCCGGACTGGGTCAGCCGCTTGTCGTCATGGTCAAGCACCGGCACCTCGCCCATCTCGTTGATGGCTCGGTACTCGGGCGTGTGGGTCTCGCCGTTGAAATAGTCCACGAAGTGCGGCGACCAGTCGGCCTCGCACAGGTTCAGCATCAAGGCGGCCTTGTAGGCGTTGCCGGACTGCGCGAAGCAGTAGAGTACGTATTCTGACATCAGTCAATTCCTCTTGTTGTATCAATGGCGGGCCCCGCGCGGCCTCAAAGAAGCAGCTTCCAGTAGCCCACGTCGACCCATCTTCCGAGCTTGAGGCCGACCTCCTCGATCGTCCCCACCTTCACGAATCCAAGTCTCTCGTGCAGGGCGACGCTGGCGGGATTCGGAAGCGCGATGGTGCCTATCACGCAGTGGAAGCCGGCCAGCTTCAGCCGCCCGATGAGCGCCCTGTACAGGGCGATACCGATTCCTTCACGCTGGTGCTCTCGCGCGACGTAAACGGTCGTCTCGGCGGAGAACCGGTACGCCGAGCGCCGATGCCAGGGGGCGGCGTACGCATAGCCCCGGATCGCCCCGTCCCGTTCCAGCACCAGCCAGGGGTGTGACACCGAGCCCTCGCTGATCCGCTGCGCCATCGACGCCGGGATCACCGGCTGCTCCTCGAAGCTGATCGCCGTCCCGGCAACGTAATAGTTGTATATGTCGCAGATCCGCTGCGCGTCCTCGGGTGACGCCGGCCTGATCACACCGCCCACCTCGCCGGTCTCCATGGCGGCTCCAGCGGCGCCCACGTCTACGCCCACAAATCCTTGCCCAGCCGGACGCCGGTCTCGATGCCCCGGTATCGCCCGCGTTCCAGCCTGAACTCTTTGTAGCCGATACGGTTGTAGAAGTTCCTCGCGCCGGCGTTTGTGAGCCTGGCCTCCAGGTACATGATCCCGATGCCCGCGACCAGCGCGGTCTTCTCCACCCACCGCACCAGGTTCGTGCCCACGCCGCGCCGGCGGTGAAACTGGTCGACGGCGAGGAGCAGGATGTGGCCTTCCTCGGCCTTGTACTTCGCGATGCAGAAACCGATCACCCGCCCGCCGTCGTCGGCGACCGCCACATTCGTCTCGCGGTCCCGGATGCTCGCCAGCACCCGCTGCTCCGTCCAGCTCCAGCCGAGACCGACCTCGATAAAATTCTTCGACATGACCGCAATCAGTCGTGCATCCCGTGGGCGCGCCAGTCGTATCTCGTAGTGCCTGATCAAGATCCCCGGCTCCGACCCGAAGGCTCGGGCCCGGTGTTGACGACCTGCTCCACGCCGTCACGGTGGGCGACGGTGTCCACACCCGCGCCTCGGGCCGGCGAAACCGTGACCTGCGCCGCCATCGCGGCGAGCGAGATTACGGGCCGGGTGTGAGCACTCACCATGTCGTCTTTCTCGGGTGGCCGTTCGAGGTGAAGTCCTTGCCGTATCTGGATGAGCCTGGATTATAGCCGAAGGCGGAAACCGCAAGCTCGGGGCCGGATCTCCCGGATGCGCGCGAGCCGGTGAAGACCTTATACTGCGCCATCGTGCTCGAAGTCCCACGACATTGTCCCTCCGCTATGGCACCCGCTGACGGTTGCCCCTGCGTCAACTAGTCCGACCGCCGCCTCCCATGAGTGAACCCGGCTGGCAGGCCGCATGAGCGGCCGGACCATGGAACCGCGGCGCAGCGACGAAGCGGACCCCGGGGACGTCGCCGCAGGCTGGTTCGCCGCCCGCTCCGCGAGCCTTCAATGGATCGTCCTGGTAGCGCTGTCCGGCGCGCTGGTCGCCGTCATGGAATGGGCCGGCATTCCCGCGACCCTGCTGATGGGGCCCATGGCGGCCGGCATCATTCTGGGCACGAACGCCGCGACGATCCGGGCGACCGGCCTCGGCTTCATCGGAGGACAGGCGGTGATCGGCTGCCTGATTGCCAATGCCATCGAGCCGCAGGTCATCGGGACGTTTCTCGCCTCCTGGCAGCTCTTCCTGCCGCCCGTGCTCGCGGTGCTGGCGGCGAGCAGCTTTCTGGGCT
>JBAUWJ010000126.1:0-12734 GCA_049583715.1 Arenicellales bacterium
GGTCAAGGCAACATTGGCGGCGGGACAACCGGCGGGGGCGCCGGCGGCGGCGGAGGTGCGGCAGCAATCGGCATGAGCGTCACGGGCGACGGGGGCGGGGCCGGGGGTGCTGGTACTTCGAACAACGTTACAGGTGCGTCGGTGACCTACGCGGGCGGTGGCGGTGGTGGTGGTTACAACGCCGCTGGCGGGGCCGGAGGGGCCGGAGGCGGCGGGTCGGCTCCTGCAAGCCGCGGAGCGGGCGGCAATGGGATGCCCAACACAGGCGGAGGTGGGGGCGGTGCGACGGGCTCCAGCCACTACGGCGGCGCGGGTGGTGCGGATGGCGGTACCGGCGGCTCAGGAGTCGTGATCATCCGCTACGCACCAGCACCCACGACAAACCAGATCAGCGGCAAGGTCTTCCGCGACTACAACGCCGACGGCGCCCTCAGTTCCGGTGAGCCCGGCGTTTCGGGCATCACCGTGACGGCGTACGACAGCAGCAACGCGGCGGTTGCCACGACTACCACGGACTCGAGCGGCAACTATACGTTGACCGGACTCACGGACACACAGGAGTATCGGATCGAGTTCACAGACGTGCCGAGCTACCTCAAGCCCGGCCCCGTCGGAACGAACTCGTCGACCACCGTGGTTTTCGTCACGAGCCCCGCGTCCGATGTGGACCTCGGGCTTCAAAATCCCGGCGAGTACGTGTCGTCGACCACGCCGGATGTTGCGCTCGCGCGTTTCGCTGACCAGAATTACGTCACTACTGGCTTCGGCACTGTGTTGACGACGCCTTATAACTCGTCGGGCACTGGGATCACACTGAACACCGAGGCCACGCTTGCCCAAACGGGGGCGGTATATGGTCTCGCCTGGAGTCGGGAGACCCAGAGGCTCTACGCGTCGGCGTATTTCAAGCGGCATGCGAAAGTCGGTGGCTCGCTCAGCACCAGCCTGGGGGCAATCTATGCCATCGATCCGGTCACGAACCAGGTGACACTGTACGCCGACTTGGCCGCCATGGGCGCGAATGTCGGCACCAACCCGCGTCCCGCCAACTTCACCGACTGGTCCCATGACGCCCCAGCATACGGCCAGGTGGGCAAGATCGGTCTCGGTGATATCGACATTTCCGACGACGGCCAGACTCTGTACGTCGTTAGCATGGGTGACAAGAAGCTCTACCAGATCGCGGCAGGGCAAGCCGCACAGCAAACGAGCTTTTCGAACCCGGCTGTCAGTATTCCCAACCCTTGCGGTGCCCTTTCGGATGCCTCCGATGCACGTCCGATGGGTTTGAAGTTCCACGACGGCAAGCTATATGTCGGTGTTACCTGCACTGCCCAGTCGACGGTGACCACGGGCAACATCGGGACTCTGCCGGCCTTGCATGCTTACATTTACGCGTTTGATCCGGCAACCCAGAGCTTCGATGGCACGCCAGCGCTGGACATCCCATTGAACCAGCCGCGCGGTTGTATCTACGTTGATAACACCAATGGAGGTCTGCAGGATACCCCCCACCAGTGCCAACACCGCACAGGGGCCGGAGTGTTTGGCGGGGGCAGCGACTACTGGCAGAACTCTCACTGGTATCCGTGGCAGCCGACCTGGCAGGTTGTCTACGATACCCAGGCTCCGGGAAACGCGGGACAGAGCACCACCTACATCGAGTACCCGCAGCCGATCCTGTCCGACATCGAGTTCGATAACGGCAACATGATTATCGGCATCCGGGATATCAACGGTGACCAGACCGGCTACAATGAGTTTCGTCCCGATCCCACGAATAGCACGGCCCATACAAACGGCAATGGCAGCGGCGACATTCTCCGCGCCTGCGGGAATGCGTCGTCCGGCTGGACCCTGGAATCCGATGGCACATGCGGTGGAACAACCACCGCTGGCGCGCACAATCATCAGGGGCCAGGCCAGACCATCGTGTTGGGGGGAAGCGTCGCCAGTAACGACAGCGCCAATGCAAATGGCGGTGAATACTACTATCAGGACCAAGGCCCTGGTGTGACCAATGCAGACAATGGTGGCGTGGGTCATGACCAGACCACGCTCGGTGCACTGGCGCAGGTACCAGGTGCCTCCGACGTCGTCACCACGGAGTTCAGCGGCTTCGCGTACGATGACAGCGGCCTGATGTGGATGAGCAACAGCGCCGGGACGTCCACCCGTCGCGCCCAGGTCTATGCGCCCAGTACCGGGGCATCTGGAGACCCGACGTTCGGCAAGGCAGCCGGACTGGGCGACATTGAACTTCTTTTCAATGCCGCGCCGATAGAGATTGGCAACCGGGTGTGGAGCGATGACAACCACAATGGCATTCAGGACCCGGGTGAGGATGGTATCGGGGGTGTCCAGGTGGGGCTCTACCTCGGTAACACCCTCGTAGCTACTGCCACGACAAGCGGCAGTGGCACCTGTAGCACCTGTGGCAACTATCTCTTCTCGAGCGCCAGCTCAGGCACCGGGGGCAGCGGTGCCGTATACGGCGTCAATATCGACCCCAAGGGCAGCTACAAGCTGGTGGTTCTGGACAGCAATTTCAACTCCGGCCAGCCGCTCTACGGGTTTATTGCTACGACCACCAACGCCGACTCGCCCCCCAGGACGGACAACAATGCGGTGACCGACAATCACGACTCCGACGGGGGGGCGGTTACCATCGGGGGGGCGGATCCGATTGGAGTAAGCTTCACCAACGGGGGGGCGGGCAACGACAATCACAGCTTCGATTTCGGTTTCTATTACATGCCCACCGTAGCGACAATCGGCCAGGTTTCGTTGGAACCCGCCTCCGTCGGCGGTTTCCTGTCGAGCCTCGGCGTGTCGAGCATGAGCACCGAAGCCTTGTCGGGTCTGCTCCAGAAGTGGGATCCGCAGGCGGCGGCGTCGCTCGGTGCGGAGGACCGCCAGCAACTGATTGATGCGCTGACGAGCTATCTCGACCCTGACGGCAACGGAATGGTGGCCGTATTCCATTGGGATACCCTTGAAGAGCATGGCACCATCGGGTTTTATGTCGAGCGGCGCGAAGGCTCGGGAGACTGGATCCGAATCAACGACGGTCTGCTCCCGGGACTCATTAACGCACCGATGGGTGCCGAATATCAGCTTGCGGATCCGGGGGCGGCGTCCGGGCAGGTCTATCAGTACCGGTTGATCGAGCAGGAAGCCGCCGGCACCACACGTACCTATGGACCGTTCACCGTGGAGATGCCCTGATGATTGACCATGCAATCCAAGGTCCGAAGAGCCTGAATCGTAAGGGCGCGAAAGGTCGGATGAGGCTGAAGACGTCGGGGATCGCGACCGGGGCGCTTGCGTTGGCGATCGGTCTGTTATCCGTCGCGTCCACGTCGTACGCCGACGACGGTTCCAACCAGGGCCCTCACTGGGGCAACTGGCAGGCCCTGTCGCGTGGTTTCGTGGGTCGAAGGAAGGTTCCGGCGAATATCGACCTGCCTGTCACACAGCGTCGCCAGAGCGACGTCACCGTGCGATCCGACCTCGTGCAGCGGCTGCGGGAACGGTTCGGCCGGAAGCATGGAGGATCGAACTGGCGTCATCGAGGGTCGTCGGGGAACGGGAACCTCTCCACGTTCAGTTCCTTCGGCTCCTCGGTGTCGCAGTCCACATTCGGCAACACTGGTCGCAGGTTCGGGAGAAGGGATGATCCTCTATGGCTGCGGACTACCGACGCAGGTCTCTACGCGGCCTCGATCGCCGATATCGCCGACGCGTTCGACGAGGACGCAGGGAGTGTACGTCGTCTTGCGGAACGCGGACGTCTGGTGATGACCAACGCCGGCCAGCCGGTATCCTGGTATTACGATCAGTCCAGTGACCAGATACTGTTCGCGGGCGAGCTGTATAACACGTTCTATACGGACCAGAATGCCTATCATCTGGAAATCGGACCTGGCAGAGATGCCCAACCCATGACGGTGAGCAGGGGTAGAAGTCCCCGAAATGCCGGCTCCGCCACGCCTTTCCGGGACAGCATTCATTTCGAACAGGAGCCGGACTTCAATTACGCCACCTGGATGGTGCCGAACGAGCCGGACGCCGACTATTGGTATTGGGACTATCTGTACGGTGATGCCAAACCGCTGGTTCAGGTCGCCTTGGATATCCCGAATCCAGCGCCATCGGGCCAGGCGGAGCTGCGGATTCATATGAGGGGATGGACGAACATGGTGGTGGGGAACGACCACAACGTCCACGCGAAGCTCAATGGTACCGAAATCGGTTCGGTAAGCTGGGACGACCTCACCGCGGCGGACTTGGTGGTCAATGTCGATCAGAGTCTGCTGGACCCGTCGGGCAACAACACGCTGACCCTTTACAACGTCCACGCCCCTAACACTTATCCGGGCGAATCACTGGATTCCGTCGACGTCGACTACACCCGCCAGCCGGTGGCCAAGGACGGTATGCTCTGGCTTCACAAGGTCTCCGGAGGCCTGCAAGTCGTGTCGGGGTTCTCCAACAGCGACATACTGGTCATCGAGTCTCCGACCGGGGACGCGGTGCTGCGCAGTGACGTGCGAGTGGACAGCGATGGCGCGGGAGGCTACGAGGTCACCTTCGATGCCCAGAAGGGTGCCGACTACCTTGTCGTCGAGCGCGATGCCCTTGACCAACCATTTATCGAAACCGACGAGCCATCCACCTTGAGCAGCCGAAACAATGCTGCCGACTATCTCATCATCGCCCCCCGGGTCTTCGAGGGCACCGCGAACGCTCTAGCCCAATACCGGCAGAGCCGATTCGGGTACGTCAAGATCGTTTGGCTCGAGGATATCTACGACGAGTTCAGCTACGGTCGGGAGGATCCATTCGCCATCGCGCGTTTCATGGACGTGGTCAAGAATGACTGGCGCGTGTCACCGTCCTACGTCGTCCTCATCGGGAAGGGGACCTTGGACAACAAGGATCGCGAGGGCTACAGCGATAGTTTCCTGCCCATCGTGATGACGAGCACGAAATGGGCCCTTGCGCCGTCTGACGAACGGTTACTGACCGGCGATCAGGCGGCTGAATGGGCTATCGGTCGCATCCCCATTACGAATGACGACCAGGGGCAGGCCTATGTGAAGAAGCTCATGGCTTACGAGGGAGGTACACTCGGTGGTGAGCGCGACGCCGTGCTGGCAGCGGACAATCCCGATGACGGGGGAGACTTCCATAGCAACTCGGATCTCCTCGCGGACAGACTCACCGGGAGCCTCGGCTTCGACAACGTTACCAAACTTTATCACCCCGAGGACAAGGTGCGCGCAGGCCTTATAGCAAGCGACACCTGGAATACCACCCTCGTGAGCTATGATGGCCACGGAGCCGCTACCCAGATCGGTGACGGCAGGGAGAATTTCCTGAAATCGACGGATGCGCAGGTGCTCGCAAACACCACTTACCCGATCTTTACCGCGTGGACCTGTGCCGCGGGCGACTTTTCGCTGCCCGGTACGCCTTCCCTGGTCGGGGCGCTGGTGCTGAACGGTGATGGCGGCGCGGTCGCCTCGCTGGCTCCCACCGGCTTGTCCCTGGATAACGAGGCTCACCTGCTGGCCAACGCCTTTGTCGATGGCCTCTTCGGAAGCTATGATACGATAGGAGAGGCGGCCAGACAGGCGAAGATCCAAACGCAGGGATTGATCGACTCGTCGATGCCACGGATCTACAGCGTCATCGGCGATCCTGGCGTGTCAGCTCGCTGATCGGCCCGTTGCCTGACCAACGGTAACACTCACCCATGCACCGCGAGTAAGTAACGTGTCCCATACAAGACCTGCGAATACCGGGCCCAAAGGCAGTGCGGACGAAACGACCAGCGCCGGGAAAGTCGAACGCATTTCCAAGTCGCGTCGTACGTATGCACCGCCTCGGGTTCTGAGCGCGGAGCCTTTGGAGGCCGCCGCCGCGACTTGTCTGGGGTCAGGGGGCTACGGGAAGCACGTTGGGACTTGTAATCCGTCGACCCTGGGATCCTGAATGTGCCTTCGCTTTCACGTGCCACTGTGAGTACTGCGGAGTGGGGCGAACATTCACTGTCGTTCAGGCTTGCTACAGCGTCCCTGAATGTCTGGGGCCTGAGCGCGCATCAGTGCGACGTGCTGTCGCGATGCTATTCGGAGTTCGTGGGCCCTGCAACCACCTCGCCGAGGGGCGGCAACCCGTCCCCTCCCTCAACGCGCAGTCCCGAATGTCGGGCCTACCGGCTGACCAACGCGCCGCGGGTAACAACGGAGGCGCTTACCAGGGACGGCCAGTATACGCCCCTGAAGGTCAGGACCCTTTGTTCGATAGAATTGACCGGCATCAATTTCAGGGCCAGCATCGACACCCGTATCACGGGCGGTTGTTCTTCCCTGGGTGTGGCCTACGAGCACGAACTGGCCAAGGGCGATGTGTTTGAGAACTTCCTGCGCGTGTATTCCGCCCACCAGGCCCTTGCTCAGGGGGGGGTGATACTGCACAGTTCCGGTGTCGCCTTCGATGACAAGGCATATATCTTTGTCGGTCGATCCGGGGCCGGAAAGACGACGTTGGCGCGCAAGGCCCACGCCGAGGGCGGTCTGGTGCTCAGTGATGACGTCAACCTGTTGTTGCCCCGTTATGACGCTTTTCGCGCCTTCGCTGTGCCGTTCACCGGCGAGTTCGGCCGTACCCTCCGTGAGGTTCACGCGCTTGCCAGCTATCCCGTGGCAGCCCTCGTCTTGCTCGAGAGGGGTGAGCGACTCCACGCAGCGACCATCAAGGCGTCGCAGGCGGTCGCGAAGCTCCTGGTCGGGTCTCCATTCGTGAATATGGACACGGACGAATCCGCAGCTCTGTTCGACGTGGTTACGGGCTTGATTCGCCGGGTTCCCTTTGTGGCCCTTCAGTGCGCGAGGGAAGACTCGGCGTCGGATATCATCTCGCTGGTCAGGCGGCACATCGGCGACCCCGGCAGCACCCGTGCCCACTGAAACGCTTACACTGGCGTCGCGGGTGCGACACCGGGCTGTCGGCGAGGATGGCGTCGTGGTCCACCTGGACAGAGGCCGCGTCCTGGTCGTCAATGAAGTGGGCTTGCGCATCGTCGAGCTGCTCCGGCAGCCGATATCGAGGACGGATATCAGAGACTGCCTCGTGCGGGAGTTCGACGTGACCATCGAGCAGGCCGAGACTGACCTTGAGCGATTCCTGAAAGAGCTCGACACCGAGCAGGTGCTCGAAACTCGAGCCATAGGGACCAATGATGTATCGAAGTGAGATTCTCCAGCGAGTTCGGGAGCAGAGGCTGCTGCATGAGGTCACTCTCGAGCTGACTTATCGCTGCAATCTGGACTGCTTCTACTGCTATAACGATCGAGAGAAGAAGGGTGAGCCCTTGTCTCTCGATCAATACCGCACTCTGCTCCATGACCTGGCCCGCATGCAGACGCTGATTCTCATGCTGACTGGGGGCGAGCCTATGATCCACCCCCATTTCTTTGAAATCGGAAGGCTGGCCAGGGATCTTGGATTCGTCGTGCGGGTGCGGACCAACGGCCACAATCTGTTTACCCGGGCCTGCGAGCGGTTGCGCGACGAAGTCGATCCGTACGTGGTCGAAGTCAGCCTGCATGGCGCCACACCGGAAGTGCATGATCGACAGACCCGGGTTCCCGGGAGCTTTGAGCGCCTAGTAGCGAATATCGCCATCGCGACAAGGACCGGGCTCCGGTTAGGTGTGGTGACAACACCGACTGCCTGGAACGAGCATCAGGTCGATGAGATGTACGCCCTTTGCGATGGCCTGGGCGTGCCTTTGCGTTTCCAGGGCCCGGTGGGCCCCCGGGACAACGGCGACACCGAGCCCCTCACAATTCAACCCGCCCGGCAGACCTGGGACCGCATTACGGAGCTGCTCACTCGGCGGCGGGCGCTGCAGGCCACTGGGAGTGCGGCCCCCGGCACCAGGACCGGGGTGGAAGCCGGGATCGACAACGAGACGCCTGCGACCTGCAGCGTCGGAGTCGCCGGTGTGGACATAGACCCGTACGGCAATGTCCAGGCCTGCATGCACTTGCAGGAAAGCGCCGGAAATCTGCATGAGCAATCGATAGAGGACATCTGGAACAACTCTCCCTTGTTCCTGCGCGCCCGCGGTCGCGCGGTTGCCGCTGCCAGACGATTTCCGGACAAGAAGCCTCGCCAGCTCGGCGCACCTGTCTTCTGCCTGGCGGTGGACGAAAATTGCGGTAAGGCCTGCGGGGGTGGATGTGGCCGCCACGATACGTGACGAGCCGAGGCTACCGGGTCGGCATGGCCCGTTTGCCAGGGCTGGAGCAGTGACAAGGCTCGAGTCCACGGACGCCCAACCGCCCGTCTCTCGACTCGCAGCGCAGGCGCTTGATGCCTGTCTCAGGGATACTCTACGAGCCGGCGACCAAGTCGCCTTGACCGTGCGGGGTAGCTGCATGGAGCCGGTCCTGACGGACGGTGAGACCGTCGACGTCCTTCGCAGGCGGCGGTATTTCCCGGGCGACGTGGTGACCTATTTCAGTCCCTTCGAGGGTCGGTATCTCGTCCATCGCTTCCTGGGGTACGCTCCATCACGCGGCGTGTGGAAGTGCCTCGTCATGGCTGATCGGGGCGCAAAACCTGATGTTCTGGTCGAGTGTTCTCGCGTGCTGGGGAAGGTCACAGGACGTCCGGGCTCGGGTGCGGAGGCCGCACGGCTGGGCGTCCGCCGCGGCAGCGCCATCTGCCGCTACGTCTACTGGATCATGCGAATCGCCCTGCGCCGGGAGCGAGAGCCGGCGGGACGGGCATCAGCTTCCTGAGGATACGGGGAAAGTCGGCTGATTGTCTCGGGACAGCCTTCCACTGCCGTCGTGATCGCGGGTCGCCAAGAGGAGTCAGGGTCAGCACCAAGGCGGGTCAGTTCTTTGGTTTACAGCAGGGATCGGGGATCAGTGCTTTACGTTCTAGCTACACGAAGAGTGGAAGAGGGATAGTTCTGACCCGGTAGCATGTGGGATTCGAGAACCAAACCGAAGCACGCTGTATAGAAACTGAAGAACTGACCTCAAGATTCACTATGTCGAGCTGCTTTCCGACGTCGAGAGCGAGTGTCGCTCTTTTTCATTTCTCAAGCCTCCTCGACGTGAGTGAGCGATGCTGGTGAATATTCACGTGCCCAAGAATGCGGGCACGACTCTGAACGCTGTGCTCGCGAGGAATTTCGGCGGTCGCTTCGAGGTGCTCAATCTTGCGGAGGAGGTGAAGAGCCAATCGCCCAAGCCGTGGGGCGAGAACCTGTTCTTCCTCCCCCCGGCTTCCGAGGCAACCTGTCTGACGGTGCTTGAACGGGCAAGGGAAGCCGGTGTCGCGGCAGCTTCTGGCCATTGGATCTATCCGTTCGATCAAACAACCGCCGAGGCGAAGGATCTGCTGCTTATGACTTTCCTGCGACACCCTGTCGCCCGCCTTCTGTCCCTGTATCACTACGAACGCAAGTGGTCGACTCGCCGGCCCGATATCTATGGGGAGAAACACTGCTCGCAACGGCCTTTTGAGGAGTATATCGACCTGAGGGGAGAAAATGCCACCTGCATCGATAATTGGCAGTGTTATTGCCTGACCGGACAGCGTTCCGGTGCCGTCGCTATCGAGAAGCTTCGCGGCTTTTTCTTCGTGGGGCTGGTGGAGCACTGGAACCGTTCGATGATCCTGCTGCAACGAGCAATACAGGCCCGCGGCATCGAGAACGACTTTGATATCGACTATGTAAGGCAGCACGGTGCCGCCGCGACCGAACGGTCAGCCGTCACCCTGTCGGCCGAATCGCGCCGACGGTTGATCGCGCATAACGGTGAGGATATGGCGCTTTATGAATATGCGAGAAATCGCGTCGAATCAGAGTGGCGGGCCTTGTCGGGGCGCCATGGGGCACTCGCGCGTCTGCTCGCGGTTCGGGCGATTGGGCACCTTCGCAGGAGGATAGGAACGGCTTGAGGAAGCGCAATCTCTGTGGTGTTGGCGGCTGAGCAAGCCCGCGCATGAATGGCGCAGCGGAACAGGGGGGCAGTTATTTATTACTCCGTGTGCACCGACCAACATCTCCCCGTCCGCGGCACCGCTACTCGCCGCCTGGGGTGCGGATGCCGCACGGCTCGGCGTCCCCCGCCGCAAGGCGATCTGCCGCTACGCCTACAGGGTCATGCGAATCGCCCAGCGCGGGGAGCGAGAGCCGGCGCGCCGGGCATCGCTTTCCTGAGGACAAGGGGACTCGAGTCGACTGACTTTCTCAGGGCGGCCTTCCATTCGGCGGGCCGTACCGTTACAATCCGCGCCTTCCATAACTCCTTGCCTCACCGCCGCCGTGCGGGAGGCGAACCCGTGAGGAGATCCATTGAGACACTACGAAATCGTGTTTCTGGTCCACCCTGACCAGAGCGAGCAGGTCCCAGCGATGGTCGATCGCTATCGGGGCATCGTCGAGAAGGGCGAGGGCGTCGTCCACCGCCAGGAGGACTGGGGCCGCCGGCAGCTCGCCTATCCCATCCAGAAGGTGCACAAGGCCCATTACGCGCTCATGAACGTCGAGTGCGGCCAGGAGACGCTGCGGGAGATCGAGAGCGCTTTCCGGTTCAACGACGCGGTCCTTCGATATCTGGTGCTGTCCAGGAAGCAAGCCGTAACCGAGCCGTCGCCCATGCTCGTCGAGGTCGAGGAGGAGCGGGAGAGGGAGAGGGAAAGGGCCCAGAGCGAGGCCGCTGCCGAAAAGAAGGCGCAGCAGGCCTCCGAAGCGCAGGATGAGGCCGGTGCCGACTCCGGGGACGACGCTTCGGACGAGGATGATAGCGACACCGACCAGGATTCAGACGACCAGGATTCAGACGGCGATGATGACGACAGCGAGGAGGATGACTAGCCCATGGCCCACAGAATGCAGAGACGGCGCAAGTATTGCCGATTCACCGCCCAGGGTGTCACCGAGATCGATTACAAGGACCTCGGCACCCTGAAAGGGTACATCACGGAGACCGGTAAGATCATTCCGAGCCGCAATACGGGCACCAAGAGCCGGTATCAGCGCCAGCTCGCCCGCGCCATCAAGCGCGCGAGATACCTGGCCCTGTTGCCCTACACCGACCAGCACCGGGAGTAGAGCGATGGAAGTCATACTGCTGGAACGAATCCATCATCTCGGAGAGATCGGCCAGATCGTGAAGGTGCGCCCGGGATATGCACGTAACTATTTGATTCCACATGGAAAGGCTGCCTTGGCGACGGAAGAGAACAAGGCCCGGTTGGAAGAGCATCGCAAGGAGCTCGAGGCGGCGGAAACCGAACGCCTGCAGGAAGCGCGGCGGCGCGCCGATTTGATCGGTGGCCGGGTTTTCGAGATTGCACGCAAGGTGTCGGAGCCGGACGAAGGTAAGTTGTTCGGGTCGGTCACTGCAGCCGATATCGCCGAAACCGTCAACGCGGCGGTGGAGAACGCCGATCTGGAGCGATCGGAGATCAATCTTGGCGAAGGACCTTTGAAGAGCACCGGCGAGTACACGGTATCCGTTTACCTTCACCCCGAGGTACACCTTGAGCTGACTGTGCGAGTACTTCCGGAGGAGGAGTCCGAGCCGGCGTAAGCGCGACAAGCCGCGCCAGGCGACAGCCCCTGTCGGCCAGGACTTTCTGCCCGAGACCGGTCCCTCTGCCCGGGTCGCGTTAGCCTGAGTTGGGGGAAGCGGGCATGGTCGGTGCCACCCTCACCTTAGTCCCTCTCGACTCTGGCTCCATGCTTCGCTCTACCTCCTCCATCCCTGGAGTCGTCCCGCCAGCGGGAGAGGGGACCCCATGATCAACTTCGTCCAAGTGCGATGGGGGTGTGACACTTCTTCGGATCGTGTCCGCATCTGCCCTCATTTTGTGCATAAGGCGTCCTCCCGACCATGTGAGGTCGCCTTCCGGCCGCCTGTCCGGTGATACAATCCCGGTCATGGCCTCGCCGTCGATAAACGCCCCTTCGGGCGGTGCTGAGGAGTCGTACAGACTGCCGCCGCAGTCGGTGGAAGCAGAGCAGTCGCTCCTGGGTGGTCTGATGCTCGACAACACTCTGGTGGACGAAGTCACCGCCCTGGTGACGGTCGAGGATTTCTACCGGCGGGACCACGCCACGATCTTCCGCGCGATCTGTGCGCTTTGCGAGGAGAGCCAGCCGGCGGACGTCATCACCGTCTCGGAATGGCTGGAGAACGTTGGTGAGCTTGGCCAGGTGGGCGGCCTCGCGTACCTCGGCTCTCTGGCACAGAACACCCCCAATACCTCCAATATCGTCGCGTACGCCAAGATCGTCCGCGAGCGGGCGCTGCTCCGCCGCCTGATCGGTGCGGCGAACGAAATCGTCGGCGTGTCCTACCAGCCGGGGGGCCGCTCTCCCACGGAAGTGCTGGACCACGCCGAGCAGCTCATTTTCGAGATTTCTCAGAACGACAGCCGCCGCACGGGCGGTTTCGTACCCTTGAAGGGGCTGCTCAAACAGACCATCGACCACGTCGAGCACCTGTACCACACCAAGCAGAAAGTGACGGGCGTGGCCACCGGCTTCGACGACCTGGATGACAAGATGGCCGGCCTGCAGCGCGCCGACCTGATCATCGTCGCCGGCAGGCCGTCGATGGGGAAATGCCTGGCTTTCGACTCGGAAATCGTGCTGGACGATGGCGCCGTGGCGACGATACAGGAGCTGTACA
>JBAUWJ010000127.1:0-13660 GCA_049583715.1 Arenicellales bacterium
GAGCTTGCTCTCGCCAAGACGCAAGGAGCGCCAAGAAGTCAATGAGCCCGATTCCCCTTGGCGCGCTCGGCGTCTTGGCGAGAGCACGAGACAACGGGGTCAAACCTTCCTGTCGGGAATTCGGTCCCGACGCTGGCCGTTGTTTTTGAATGTCATGCGCCTGGGGACCGCGCCGGGCATACATGCACGCACGGATCGTGCGGAAGGCCAGCGGTTATTGGCTTGCTTGCGGTCCGGTGGCGGAGCCGAACGGTGCTGGATTCCGGTCCCTTGGTACCCGCGGGTCGCGCATCCTGGCGGAAATAACTGGTAGACCCCGACCTAGGGGCTAATATAGAAATCGTCGGCCTGGGACGGCGGCGAGACGTCCGTTTCCTCGACCCGCTCCACGCGGGCCGAGGGAGGACCTCGATGCAGCCAGGATTTGAAAGCCTCGAGCGCCTCGGGTGTACCACAGGCAACGGACTCCACCGAGCCGTCCTCGCAATTGCGGACCCAGCCGCACAACCCCAGCCGCCGTGCTTGTTCACGGGTGGTTCCGCGGTAATACACGCCTTGCACATGGCCGAACACATGATAATGTCTGCAGATTGTCTTTGACTGATTTTCGCCCATGATGCCTTTGGATCCACCCGTCACCACCTTAGCCGGTGCTGCTTCCACTGCATTTTACGCGAGGATGAGCACAAGGCCATGAAACTGTTTCTCGCGGTACCCCAGCAGTCCAGGCAGGTAACCTCGGAAACCGTGACTCGTCCGGCGCAGACCCGGGACTGGATCGCGCGACTGCCGCTGCTCAATACCCGCGAGAGTCTGCGACAGCTTCACAGCGCGCTGCACGGGATCAACCGTACGGAGCTGAGAGCCACCCAGCGCCTGAAGCTGCTCGACATGTATCGAGCCCCCCTGCGCGTGATCCGGGGACAGGTGGAAACCCAACTCGCCAGGGGCGCGGCTCCGCTCGCCGAGCATGACCTTCTGGCGGCGGAGTGGTATCGCGACTGCTGCGTGGAGATGGCCTACGGCTACAAGGCAATCGTGCTGGAGATCGCCCGGACAAGGAAACGCCGGCAGCTCGACGAGATGCGCCTCAGCATGGGACGGGCCCTGTTCTACCTGGAACAGACGATATTCGCCTGCGCCTTGTACCGCCAGGCACCCCCCGAAGGAATCTGGCAGGAGGTGCACACGATTTACTGCTATGCCCGGACCCTGGGCGTGACCGAAGACCAGATCCGGGATCCGATCGCAAGGACTCGCTCGTCAAGCAGTATTTCGTTGATTTACCGGCGGACCCTGCTGTTCGGGCTCTCCGATCCCTTCCACCAGTCCGTCCCTCTGATGGGCCGGGTCCTGGACTTTCTCAGGCGGAATGCCCACAACGCCCACCTGAGGAGCTACGCGCCCCCTCCCACCGAACGCTGCCAGTTCGTCATCGATCCCCAGTCGGATTACGCCGCCCGCGCCTACGTCAAGCAAAAGGAAAACAAGCCTCCAAAGGACGCACTGTTGCTGGATACGGTGGACCTGACGCGCCGCGCCCACGACCAGCTCAAACGCTTGATGTCCGCCGAGCAGGTCGACGTCGAGCTCGACGACGAGTTTCAGGACGAGCTCGGCCGAAAGCTGCTCGAGGAGGTTGTCTATGCCTGGGGGGTCATCCCGCGCCGCGAAGAGGAGCGACACGACGGCGATGGCGCCCATGTGGAGATCCGGGTAGGCATCGGTACGGTGAGCTACTGCATCAACGGCGATAAAGACCTGGAACTGTCATCCGTCGACCACGCCCGTCACAACGCCACCGCCGGGACCTTCCAGCTTCATCAGGTCCGCCGGCGGCAAACGAGAAACGAGAAGCTCGACTGCCGCATCCTCGATCGGGCGGAGTCGGGATGTCGGCTCGAGATACCGTACAGCACAACGGCCACCGGGAGTCTGCGGGTCGGCGACGTCATCGCCACCCGCGGCAATGCGGGCACCTGGACGGCCGGCCTGATCCGCTGGATGCGTTGCGTCGAGGATGGAATTCAGTTCGGTGTCAAGAACCTGCCGCGCAAGACCCGTTCCGTCGCAGTGAAGCCGGTATCCACCGAACGCGAGGATCCGTTCAAGGAGGCCCTCGCGATATGGGCGGACGATGCAACCTCGCTCCAGCTCATCACACCTCCAGGACTGTACCGGCACCAGAGAAACCTGTTCGTGGACGACGGACAGAGCCTGTTGATGACAAGAACCCAACGGTTGATCGAGCGAACCCAGATGGTGGAATGGCTCGAGTGCGAGACGCTCAACCTGTGAAAAGCAAAGGCCCCTGAAAGGGGCCTTTGCAGTGATTTACAGGACGCACTCATGGAAGCGGATAGCTTCCGCCTCCCTGTCCAAAAACGTGGTCTGTCCCCTTGCAAGTTTTCATCATCTCACCTCACAAAAAGAGGCCAAGGCGATACAGAACGAATATCGCATACCCGAAGTAAGGGATTTTAATAGTCTTCGCCGACCTCAAAATAAAAGTGAGCAGCACCAGGTTGGCAAGAACCAGAACACCCATGGGCTGATGATACGGGATATCGGGTGGGTGTCTTCCGTAACTCATCACTATCACAGCCAGCATGGTGAATATCGAAATAGCCAATATTGATCTTCCCGGTCCCGGATCATTCGATTTGAGAGAGTCGGCTCGTCGGTCCTTGTACCTTCCGTATAACCAGGCCAGAAGGGCAAACAGTATGCTTGGATAGAGCACAAATGCCAGATAGTTGAATTCAACCTTGTCCCAACGGTACAGGAAGGCCCTGATTCCGTCTTCACGAAATGTCTGCGCGAGAGCCACAAACTCATCGAGCCGAAAAGATTTGGCAAATCGGTCCAGCCTGTTCGAAACCTGTTCTTGCAGGGGCGTATTCTTTATAAAGAGCAGTGCCGATTCTCCAAGACCTTTCGGGGACGAGTAGCTTCCAAGAAAATGTTCTTTTATCAGGACATGCTGATCAGGGAAGTTGATATGTTTCACAACAGACCATGGCATCTGGCAGACCGTAAAGACAGCGACCAGCAGCATCGGGCCGAGATACGATTTCACCTTTAGAAATCCGTGTTCCCTGCATCCCCGCCAGGTCGCCCACAGAAAAAAGAAAGGGATTCCAAGTGCGGAGCCGGCATGCATGTTGGCCCCCAGACCCAGGAACATGCCCGATTTCCCCCAGTCAGCGTGTGACGTTCTCCTGTTGAACGTGTAGTACAGACCGCTTAAAAACAGTGCACCTGCGGTCATTTTAAACCAGGTGATTACGAAGTTGCCGACCATAAAGGCATTGGCACTCAACAACAGCAACAGAAGGAAGGTCCAGGTCCGGGGAACACCTAGATAACGCGTCGCAATGGTGGCCGCTGGAAACAGAACCATGAGATTCATGGCAATACCGAGAAGCGTATACACGAAATATGATTCTGCCAATGTTGGAGAGATGGGATCCAACAGGGCGCGAAAGGCTCCGTATACCACTCCAGGCAGCATCTCCCGGTCTTGAACCTCATAGTGAAGTTGGTGGTTTCGGTAGTACTTTTCAAAAGGTTCGTTGTCGGCGATGGCCAATCCATTGACATACTGAAATATGGCATCCATGGAATCAAAGTCCTGAAAGGTCTTCGGCCCCGCGATGTCTCTGAAGTACAGATTTTTTAACGGCAGGGTCACATCGTGAGATATGACCAGACAGAGAACTGACAGCAATAAAAAATAGGGCGCAAATTCACGCCAGGAGGCGCGGCACAGGTTCGCCAGCTCTCCCCACATACGTCTTCTTGAAACCTGCCAGACCATGACCGCGGTTAAGAACGCGAAGAAGGCCAGTGCGTAAACATGGGCTCTTGAGACAGCAGCTCCGATCACCAGGGCCAGGAAAAGGAAGAGACAGACCGTGATGTAAAAAAGGAGTGAATATCCAAAGACCGTGACCTGAAATTCCATTTCACAGAGGTTTCCTCTGTGGAGAAGTACATACAACAGCACTCCCGGAAAAAGGAGCAGGACTCCAATCCCAATTGCGATGGCATACAGCCACACATTGCTGTCGCCTGGATCGAGCGAGCGCACTTCTATCGACTTGAGTACCAGTTCCGCAGGCGCATTGTGCCTGTAGAAAGCCACTTGAATCTCGCTGACTCTTCCTCGGGGCATACGGACGGAGTAGACAGGTGGCGCACCATTTGCCCCCGGAATATCGGTGTTTATTCTGGCGCGAGGGGCATTGCGGAAGGGCCCGCCATTGATGGAAAAATAGATTTCGATATAACGAATGGCTTCTATCTTCCCAAACCGTAGCAGCAGCTTCTTTCCTTCTCCCCGTCGCTGCACCGGCAAAACAAAACCGGACTCCTGCCGACCCCCGCTCCTGACCAGCAGACCGCCGTCTTTTAACCACTCATGTGACCCATCGAAGAAAGAGTGTGCCCCTGCAAGAGACACATTCCTGAGAGCCGATGACGTCCTATCCCGGGATGTGCCTGCAAATGCGGCATTCCCGATAAGGATAGTCGTTGCAAGAGCGAGTACACAGAAAATGGCGAGCACGGGAAATCGACTTCCAATGCTCTTTATCAAGGCCATATGCAATCAATCAGCAGGACGTAGCTGAAGTATTGACGGGATCTCCTATCACAAGGGCCGCCGGTACGCCCCGCTGGTCTATGACCTGTGTCGCTCTTGCGTGGTCTTGGTCGGCCAGGGCAAGGGCAGCGAGACGATCGACAGGTTCCTCCATGACACTTGCCCGGACGCCACCCTGGTGCTGGACCGCTTCCACCTCGTCAAGGCCCCCAAGGAGGCGGTCGATGAAGTGCGGAAACAACAGTGGCGAGAGGCCTGCCTAGCCGATCGCTAGCCCGCATTTCTCGCCGGGATCCGGGATTTTGGGGCAAGCTGGCTTCGCTGCTTGAACGATCGTCCGCCGAGCCATAGCCGTAGCTATGGCTCAAGGGGGATCGTTCAAGATGCACAGCCAGATTGTTCCAAAAACCGGATAGGACATACTGTTATTCGTTCCGCCGACCGACAATGCATGTAAGGGCTCGATATATCAAGCATTGCTGATTTATCGATGTCCGCCCGGTGAGAAATGCGGGCTAGACCCCGGCCTGCGCCGCATCCCCGGGGCCCCCCAACGGCTCGGCAATCGCCGCTCTCGTTCCCCGGAAGCCTGCCGTATGGGCAGGGGCCCTTCTCGCGCACCCTCCCCGATCCCCTCGCACCTTGCATCCCGGGGTCCCGGGCTGGTATCATATTTCGTACACGAAATATTCGTCCACGTACTAATTGTTGAGCGAACAAGCGGAATTTGCCGTCGAAATTGATCCCCTACTCGCCGGACCGGCACACGAGGTCCTGCGCTCCCTGAGGCGGATCTTTCACGCCGTCGATCGCCACAGCCGACAACTGGCGCGGCTTCACGGGCTGACGGAACCCCAGGCGATATGCCTGCGGACCATCGAGCGCGCAGACGGGATCACGCCGGGGCAGCTTGCCCGCCGCGTGTCCCTGTCTCCGCCTACCGTGACCGGCATTCTCGATCGCCTCGAACGCCGCGGCTTGATCAAGCGGAAACGCACGGCGCGCGACAAGAGGCGGGTCGAGATCTGTTTGACCGGCCCCGGACGCCGGGTCTTGTCGGACAGCCCGCCACCGCTCCAGGAGCGCTTCGTGCGACGCCTTGCGGACCTGCCCGCCACCCGCCAGCGCCGCATCGCGAAGGCGTTGGCGGAGGTGGTCAAGCTTCTGGAAGCCGAGGACATCGATGCAGCGCCCCTGCTCGCACACGGCGCCGCGAACCCGCGCGATTCGCATGAAGGGACGGCCCCGGGCGGTTCCGGGCGCGCGATCCCGCAAGACACCGCCGGCGACCGCTGATTTCCCGCCGCCGATACGGCGCGCGGTCGAGACTGATTTCATTCACCACTCGTAAGTTTCCATGTCATTCAATATCAGAGTCATCAAATACGGAGGTTCATCCCTGGCGACGGTCGATCGTATCCGCTTTGTCGCCGAACAGATCATCGAGCAGAAACGCCCCGGCGAAGGTATCGTGATCGTGGCATCGGCGATGGGCGATGCCACGGATCGACTGCTGTCACTCGCCGGCGAAATCAGCGATGACCCGCCGCTGCGTGAGCTGGACAAGGTACTCGGCACGGGAGAGCACGTCTCCACGGCGCTTCTGTCCATGGCCTTGCGCCGCCTCGGTCACGACGCCGTATCACTCACGGGAGCCCAGGCGGGAATCCACACGACCGGTGGCCACTTCAATGCCGCGGTGCTGCGCGTCGACAGCCGTCGTATTCGCGACGAGCTCGCCGCCGGGCGGATCGTCGTGGTGGCCGGATTCCAGGGCCGCAACGATGCCGGAGAAATGACCACCCTGGGCCGCGGGGGTTCGGACACCACGGCCGTCGTACTGGCCGGCGCTCTGGACGCCGCACGATGCGAGATCTGTTCCGACGTGGATGGGGTCTATTCGGCGGACCCCCGGATCGTTGATGACGCCCGCCGCATCGACGAGATCAGCTACACGGAAATGCTGGAGATGGCTCGCCATGGTGCGTCCGTGTTGGATCCTCATGCCGTAGAGCACGCCCGGCATGCCGGCGTCGAGATCCATGCGCGCGATACGGGGAGGCCCGACGCGCCTGGAACGTTGATTCGGGATGTTCGCGTGGACGAGCCGCGTGTCCTTGGCATCGCCGGCCATGACGCGCTCATACCCCTGACTCTCGAGGACGACCAACACCGTTGCGCCGAGCTGACGCGCCTGGTCAGCGACGTTGGCGTGGAGGATGTCCTGGTCGACCAAACGGATGTCACGACAGGTCGGCGCAACATCCTCATCCCCAGCGAGCGCCTGCCGGACCCGCGGTGCTTTGCCGCCGAGCTCGAGAAACGACTCCATGGGCGAGTCGCCGTCGGCCCGCAGTGCAGCTCGGTATCCGCGATCGGGCTGGGGGTGGGGCGCGCCGACCACATCAGGAAAGTCTCACGCAGGTCGTCGCAGCGAGCGGGTGTTCGACCGCGCGGCAACTTCTCGGGCGAACACTCGGTCACGTGCCTCGTGCAGCCTGGCGAGGCCCTCGCACTTACGAAGGCCTTCCACAGGGAGTTCCAATGCCCGACCGGCGGGATGGCATGACCACCGTGGAGACCCACGACCGGCGCGAAACGTCGAATACAGCCGACGCAAAGCATCAAGCGCCGGCCCGGGTGCGGCCGGGGAAGCGCCAAAGGCCCCCGGACGTCGTCTATCGGCCGGCTACGCCGGTGGACGGGCGGGAAATGTGGCGCTTCGTCCGTGAGGCGGGGGTCCTGGAGCTGAACCAGTCCTACGCCTACGTATTGATGTGCCAGCACTTCGGAAATACCTGCCTGGTGGCGGAAACCGAAGCCGCCATGGTGGGCTTCGTGCTGGCCTATGTTCCACCGCGCCAGCCCGACACGGTCTTCGTCTGGCAGATCGGTGTGGCGCGCGCAGTCCGGGGCCGCGGAGTCGGACTGCACCTGCTGCGCCATCTGCTGGCCTTGGACGGCTGCCGGAACGTCAGGTACCTCGAGGCGAGCGTCACTCCGTCCAACAAGCCGTCCCAGAGCCTGTTCCGGTCGTTCGCTCGCAAATGGGGCGTCAGTTGCAGAAAACTGCCGTTCTTCCCCAGCGAGTTCTTCCCGGAACCTCACGAGCCCGAATACCTGTACCGCGTCGGCCCGTTGCAGTGGCCCCACGCCTGATGGCCGCCGGCGCGGCGGACGCGTCCCTCGACTTCATTATCCAACTCTACCCTTCAACAATACCGGAGATACCATGAATTCGACCATCGACAGATATGAATCCAGGGTTCGCAGCTACTGCCGGTCCTTCGACGCCACCTTTGACCAGGCCGATGGAGCCTGGCTGAGGGACACTGACGGCAATCGCTATCTCGACTTCCTGGCCGGCGCCGGAGCGCTCAACTACGGCCATAACCCCCCCGAGCTGAAACGGAGGCTGCTGGAATATATCGAAAGGGGCGGCATCACCCATAGCCTCGACCTGTATTCGCCGGCCAAGGCCCGGTTCCTCCAGCGCTTCAACGACGTCATCCTCCAACCGAGGGGAATGGACTACAAGGTTCAGTTCCCGGGTCCCACCGGCACCAATGCCGTCGAGGCTGCGCTGAAGCTGGCCCGCAAGATCACCGGCCGGGCGAATATCCTGTTCTTCACCAACGCATTTCATGGCATGACAGCCGGCGCTCTCGCCGTGTCCGGCAACGCGGCCAAACGCGCCGGCGCCGGCCAGCCGCTTGCCAATGCTGTCCCCATGCCCTTCGATGGCTATGCGGGCAATGACGAGGACTCGATCGCGTACCTGGAGCAGGTCCTGACCGACGGCGGCAGCGGCGTAGACAAGCCCGCCGCCATCGTCACCGAAACCGTCCAGGCCGAAGGCGGCGTCAACGTGGCCTCGACGAACTGGCTGCGGATGCTGGAGACCCTGTGCCGCCGGCACGAGATCCTGCTCATTGTCGACGATATACAGATGGGCTGCGGGCGCACGGGCCGTTTCTTCAGCTTCGAAGAGGCGGGCATCCGCCCGGACCTGGTGACGCTGTCCAAGTCCTTGAGCGGCTACGGGCTGCCCCTGTCCGTGGTCCTGATTCGGCCGGACCTGGATGCCTGGGCGCCCGGCGAGCACAACGGCACGTTCCGAGGCAACAACGCGGCCTTCGTCACCGCCGAGGCGGCACTGGACTTCTGGGAATCAAACACCATCACGCCCGAGGTCCGGAGCAAAGAGCCGCTGGTGGAGGAGCACCTGACCCGGGTCTCGGAGGATTATCCCGCCCTTCAAGCCACCGTGCGCGGACGCGGATTCATCTGGGGACTCGCCTGCGGCAAAGCGGGTGCGGCCGAGAGTATCTCACGGGCGTGCTTCGAACGTGGATTGATCATGGAAACCTGCGGCACCGACGATGAAGTTCTGAAGTTCCTCGCCCCCTTGACCATAAGCCGCGCCGATCTCGAGCTGGGGCTGCAGATCATCCAGGATGCGGCCGCGGCAACGGCTCGCGAATACCAGGGCAGCCGCACCGCCGCCTGATCCTCCACACAGGAGATACACAATGATCGTCAGAAAGCTCGAAGACATCGCCGGCTCGGACCAGGAGATAGACGGCGGCAACTGGGTCAGCCGGCGCCTGCTGCTCTCCCGCGACGGGATGGGATTTTCCGTGCACGATACCGTCGTCAGGGCCGGTACCGAGACGCACATTCATTACGTGAATCACCTCGAGGCCGTGTACTGCATCAGCGGCCGGGGCGAGGTTCAAACCGTGGCCGATGGTCGTACCTGGCGGCTCGAATCCGGTACCCTCTATGCGCTGGACCGTCATGACGAGCATTACCTGCGAGCGGACCCGGGCAGCGATCTGAGGGCCGTATGCGTGTTCAATCCACCTCTCACCGGGCGTGAGGTTCACGACGAGTCCGGCGTCTATCCCTTGCTGACCGAAGAAGAGTGATTACGGATTCGGTCGACGGTGTCGCGCTGCGCGCTTTGTCGTGATCCTCGACGTCCCGGCGGGCTGTCAGGGTCGCAATAACGCAAGGCATTCCATCCGTGTCACGGGTCTGCCAATCTCGTAGCCCTGTGCCATTTCACAGCCCACTTCCTCGAGCATGCGAACGTGCTGCGGTGACTCCGCACCCTCGGCAATCACCTGCACGCCCAAGTCTCTCGCCATCTGCACCACTCGCAGCAGCACGGCGGCCGTGCGCGGATCCTCTACGATCGGTCGGACGAAACGCTGGTCGATCTTGAGGACATTCGGTGCCAGCCGGGTGAGGTATTCCAGGCTCGCATAGCCAGTGCCGAAATCGTCCACCGTGATCTGAAAACCCATGTCTTTCGCCGACACGACCCACTCTCCCAGCCTCTGAACGTCCACGGACGACGATTCGGTCAGCTCCAGCATGATTTCCTGGGGCGTTTCCCCGGTCCGCCGGCAGATATCCCCGGCCTGATCCAGGAAAGCCTGATCGCAGGTCAGCTTCGCCGACACGTTGACCGACATGAACGGGCCCGGCGAACACGCCGCCCGAAGCACGCCGCGGTCCCGGACGGCTACCTCGAACACGTGCAACCCCAGGGGCACGATCAGGTCGGTCTCCTCGGCCAGGCTGATCAGCTCCTCGGGGGGAATCGTTCCGCGCTTCGGATGGTCCCATCTGACCAGAGCTTCGAACCCGCAGATGATACCGTCCTTCAATCGCCGGATGGGCTGGTATACGACCTTTATGTCACCCGTCTCGAGCGCCCTCATCAACTCGTTCTCGAGGCGGATCTTTTGAATGCCGCGGGAATGAAATACGAATGCGCTCGCCGCCTCCACGGGAATGCCGCCCGCGCGCGTGAGCTCTGAACGATACCGCCTCAACAGAATCTCTATGAGGGAGTGAACCACGGGGTCGGCATCGACGATCCGCTGTCGAATCTGGGACGGCGTCACCACGGTGAGTCTGCAGTCCGCAGTGACTATGGCGGTCGCGGTACGGTTGAACTGATCGATGACGGCCATCTCGCCCAGGATTTCCCCGGGGCCCAGTTCGGCCAGCACGACCTGCGTGTCCTCTCGAGCGACCGAGACTTCTACGCAGCCTTCCTCGACGATATAGGCGCAGTCTGCCAAGTCACCTTCCCTGAAAAGTACCTCGCCAGTCCGCTTCTTGATCTGATACGAATCGTCAGACATATTACAGTCGCCCCGTGACTGCGGGCCGCCAGAATGAGCAAGACGTCAACGCACTGCGCGCATCGCAAGCGGCCCTTATCGTTTTCAGAGCATAATCCTCCTCGCGGCGCCGGAGATCAAGTACGCCACCATCGCTGTCCGATGAGTGCCCGGCCCCGCTGCGCTGCGATCGTCGATAACCGGCACTGAACACCCTCCGCGGGCCGGAGCGGGCGCCGAGCCTCCTCCGGCCAGGCGCGCCTGCTTCGTGACCTGATTGCGAAACGCCGTGCCGGCGGGTAAGATTTCCACGAACACACTGGTGAATATCTCCGGGAACGACCGTGTTCAAAACCATACTCTGCCCGGTGGACGGGTCCGCCCACGGCGAGCGGGCGCTGGAAGTGGCCATCGACATGGCGAAGCGCTATGGCGCCTCACTCGTCATCGTCCACTGTCTCCTCCGGAACGCCGATTCCGCCGCACTGCAACACTTCGCCGAAACCGAAGGGCTCGCACCCCACATCGGGCCGGAGGTAAAGCGGTTGCGGGACATGGACGACCGCCTTCAGATCCAGCCCCTTCCCAGCTACGAAGACACGGCGATCTCCTCGCGGGCGCTGGTCGAGATCGGCCAGCATCTCCTGGATGACGCCAAGCTCAAGGCCGAGGAGAACGGTTGCCACAAGGTCGAGGCCATATTGACCGACGGGGATCCCGCCGACCAGATCCTGCGGGGAATAGACGCCCACAAAGCCGACTGTGTGGTAATGGGCTCTCGCGGGTTGGGCGACATCAAGGCCGTCTTGCTCGGAAGTGTCTCTCACAAAGTCATCAATCACTCGCCCTGCACTTGCATCCTGGTCCGATAGCGACGGAGCCCGTTCTCGACCTGCATGCCGAAAGGTCGGATGCCCTCACGGTCGTCCCCACAGCGAGCTGGCCCCCGGCCTTCAGTCTCCGTTAATGCAGCGACTGGATAATTGGGAAGTGTCTTAAGCGGAGCTCTGGGGCAGGGCCCACTTTGATTACCCGTCATACTCGACAGCCGGCAACGTCCGGGCGAGTGCGCCTGCAGCGAGCCGGACGCCGGCCGTCCACGAAGCGCGCGGACGAGGCGGTTTCTGCGCCGGTGATCGCGGGGCGCAGTACCTCAGCGGCGGTCATCCCGCAGGGTCGCCAGCGTGGCGACAATGATCGTGTTCAACGCTATCCATTTCCAGAACAACAGTCCGAAAATCAGGTAGACGGACAGATGGAAGATGTCGTACGCGACGACGGCTGCCAGGACCCATACCCGGCGGCGACTGGCAATCACCGCAACGAACTGCACCGAGAACGCGACGATATTGATCCACAGGTTGGAAGACGACAGCGCGTCGTAAACGAATTGTACGAGTCTTGGGAAAACCGCCAGTGGCATGGTGCCCTTCTCCAGGGCCCCGAGGAGTCCCGCCTGCAGGTGGTTGTGGAGAATCCACGAAAAGACACCGCCGTCCAGGGTCTACTTGGCGAGGGACGAATAGAAATAATTGGCCAGGTGGCCCCCGATACCCGCGGCGACGGCCATGAGACAAAGGCGCTCGAGGAGCTACTCGTTCTCCATATCCGTGGTGCCGTCAGGTCTGGCTCTCGCGAGAAACGTGACCATCAGCATGACGACCAACGAAACGAAAGAAGTCACCTCGGCGACATTTCGAATGTCCAGGGTGGAAAAGTAGAAACCCGTCAGCTCTGTTTGCAAGTCACGGACCATCCACAACACCACGGCGGAACCGAACACGGCAGCGGGCCGAAACACGCCGACAATTGCAAGTCCCAGGCCGATCCAGCGTCCTGCGTCATGGAAGTGCAAAGCCTGCGCATACTCCCCGCCATTGGCTGCAGGAATGTAGAAAGGCTCGACGGTGACATAGATCGCGAGGAAGATCGCGGCGGCACGGAAGAAACGGACACTGAACTGTGGTAGTGCGCGGTAGGACACCCCGGCGAGTGCCGTCATGGTGAGAAGGATCGCGGCGCACCAGACGTAGATCAGGTCCGGATCGGCTTCGGCCACGTAATCGGTAGCGACACGCAGCAGAAGGAACGACCCGAGGGCTCCCCCAAAGAGCCGTGCCGCCAGGGGGATCTCGCGAACATCGGGAAGCGCTATCGCCGGTGTACGCCGTACTCCGGCCCCTGCGGCGGTCTTGTCTCTACGCCACATTCGTTGTTCGCCTCCCAGGCCGGGCCAGGCGCCATTACGACGATACGCGGCCCGTCGGTATCTGTAGCTGCCTCGTACGATTCCCTATTACTGTCGGTGCCGGTTCCAGCACCCTCTCCCGGGGTCTTCACGCGGCCTCCAGGACCGGAGGGCACGGCCAGCGCAGTCTACACGACAGATGGCTCATTGCGCAGCCTCCGACCGTACCTCCATGTACTCCAACCCATCAGGGCCTGCATCGCTCCGCTTCGCCGATCAAGTTCTTTCCCAACGGACAGCCATGCGCAGCTCAGCGCGACTGAAACAGCACTTTCCACAGCTTTGCCCGAGCGGGAGAAAGAAGAGCAAGAGGGTCCGCCCGGGGGAATATCAAAACAGGCCCACAAGGGGCCTGTCTTGATATGGCGCGCCCGGAGAGATTATTCCGTACCTCCCTGTACTCCACCCCTTCGGGGCCAGCGTCGCTGCGCTCCGCTGTTCAAATTCGCTCCCGGCGAATTTGTCGAACTCACATGGACTCCGAACCAAATCTCCAAACTTCCCATATCAAGACAGGCCCACAAGGGGCCTGTCTTGATATGGCGCGCCCGGAGAGATTCGAACTCCCGACCACCTGGTTCGTAGCCAGGTACTCTATCCAACTGAGCTACGGGCGCGTTAACGGATTGGATACGAGAAACCGGAGCCGCGGGGCCGACAGGCGCA
>JBAUWJ010000128.1:0-2845 GCA_049583715.1 Arenicellales bacterium
AGCCCGACCTACAGTCCGATCTGCGCAGAGGGCGGCTCATGCCAGCGAATGTGAGACGAACGGCCTTCCTACGGAATGCCGGTCCGAGCCGCGAAACATCGTCATTCCCGACGCCTGACTCTCCCGCTTTTCGCAACATCAAGGTTAACTGTCACCGTATTCCCTGCGGCGTATCCGGGCCTCGCGCCAGATCGTGTACAGGCCGGCTCCCACGATCAGCACCGCACCTGCCAGCATCAGCGCGTCCGGGCGTTCGCCGAAGATCAGCGCGCCAAGGATCATCGCGAATACCAGGCGCGAGTAGCGGAACGGGACGACGACGGACACCTCCCCCGTCCGTGTAGCGGACACCAGCGAGTAGTAGCCGACGCCACCGACAACAAAGGTGGCGGCCAGCCGGACCAGATCGGGGGCTTCCGGCATCACGGGAGTGGCGCCGGTCACCAGCACCAGCAGAAGGCCGGCCGGTATCAGCGTGGCGAACGCCCAGGAAGCGAGCTGGATGCCGGTGACGTCCGCCGGTATCGCCCTGCTCACGAGGTCGCGCAGCGCCACGGCGGCCACGGCGACGACGGCGAGCAGCGAGGCCGGCACGAACCCGGCAAGACCGGGTTGGATAATCATCATCACACCGAGGAAGCCCGCGCCGATCGCAGTCCACCGGCGCCAGCCCACGGACTCGCCGAGAAACAGCGCGGCGCCCATGGTGAGCGCCAGCGGCGTCGTCTGGAGGATGGCCGAGGCGCCGGAGAGCGTCGTCAATACCAATGCGGAGACGAAGCTGACCGCGGCGATGGCCTCCGCGAGGTTGCGCAGCAGCACGGGGCGCGAGAGCAGGGCCGGCGGCAGGAGGCGCTGCCCGCGCAGCCTCGCAAGCACCCCGAAGTTGAGCGCACCGCCGCAGCCGATCAGGACGATCACCTGCCCCATCGGCAGCGAGCTCGCCAACTGCTTGATCAGCACATCCTCCAGTGAGAAGCCGGTCATGGCGGCCACCATCAACAGGCTTCCACGCAGGTTCCCCATCGATTCATAGCTCCAGGCGGTCGGAACGGCCGCACAGGGTACGCTGTTTGTTCGTCAGGCGGGACACGCCGTCGCGGCGATGCAAGATGCAAAAGGAGCAACACAACGGCTCGTTGAGACCAGAAAGCCTCGTCGGAAACGTTCGCCAGGTCCTGCCACGGGCGCACGATAATCCCGCGGCGTTCCTGCGGGTCGTCTCCGGCATGGACAGAGCAGGCCTCGGAGGTCCGCCGGTATCGTGGATCTCGTAGATCCGACGTCGTGGGGATCAGGTCTCGCATTACGTCCGAACGGGCGGCGTTCCAGGCAACCGTCGCATGTCGTGTTTGACATCTAAATGTCACAGGTCTACATTTTGATGCATGAGGACCACTATCCGTATCGACGATGAGCTGCTGGCGCGGGCCAAGGCGCGCGCCGCCCAGAACCGGACGAGCCTCAACGCGGTGATCGAGGAAGCCCTGCGGACCGCCCTGAACAGGCAACCGGCTCGCGCGAAACCAGCGGGCCGCCTCCCGACCATGAAGGGGCGCGGTCTGCGCCCGGGTGTCAATCTGAACAGTAACGCCGACCTCCTGGATCTCATGGACGGCTCTTGATCCTGCCCGACGTCAACATACTGGCAAACGCGTTTCGCGAGGACAGCCCCGACCACGAGCCCTGCCGAACGGCCATCGAGGGGCTTTTGCGGTCCCGTTCCGCTTTCGCCCTCTCCGGCTTGGTGCTGAGCGGTTTTGTCCGGGTCGTGACCCACCCGCGGATCTTTGATCCTCCGGCGGGCCTGAAGCGTTCGCTGGAGTTCTGCGAATTTCTGGCCGGCCAGCCTCATGCCGTGATGCTACGGCCCGGTCCGCGTCACTGGGACATATTCACGCGCCTGTGCCAGGAGTCGGACGCGCGCGGGAATCTCGTGGCGGACGCGTACCACGCGGCCCTGGCGATCGAGCACGGTGCGCGGTGGCTGTCCCTGGACCGTGACTTTGCGCGCTTTCCCGGGTTGGACTGGGTGACGCCGTAGCGCTTTACACGACTCCCGATCCGGGCCAACATGCTTACCGCATGAGCGAATCCCGGGCACCAGATGATCCACTGAAAACCCTCGAGCAGCGGCTGCGCGACTTCGCGGACGAACGCGACTGGGACCAGTTTCACTCGCCCAAGAATCTCGCCATGGCGCTCATCGGGGAGGCGGGAGAGCTGGTCGAGCACTTCCAATGGCTCACCGAGGCCGAGAGCGCCGGACTGTCGCCGGAGAAGCTGGCGGAAGTAAAGCTGGAGATGGCGGACATCCTGATCTACCTGATCCGGCTGGCCGACAAGCTCGAGGTCGACCTGGTAGCGGCCGCTGACGAGAAGATCCTCCTCAATGAGAGGAAGTACCCCGCCGATCGGGTGCGGGGCGACGCGAGGAAATACACGGAATACCGGGGCGCGGGAGACGACTAGAACACGCCGGATCGAGGCGCGATCTCGATTATCACCGCAACGAATCGAGGGTCCGGAGGTAGACATTGTGGGTCGGAGGCGGGGAGATTCCCGATGCCTGGCCCAGAATCGGGGCACGAGGCCCCCTCCCCGCCAGCACGAGCGAGAGACCGCTCCCTCTCCCTCCGGGAGAGATTCTATGTTTGAAGTCAAGCGATTTTGAGCTTGTGTGGATTGTAGTGCTCCTGGTTTTTGAGCAGGGTGAAGGCGATGCGCACGAGCTTGCGGGCGACGGCGACATGAGCCTGGGTGGCAGCGAAGCCGCGCTCGCGCAGCCGGGTATAGTAGGCCTTGAGGTCCCGTTGGGCGGCGCTGCGGGCAGCGTTGTGCAACA
>JBAUWJ010000129.1:0-4151 GCA_049583715.1 Arenicellales bacterium
GTCGAGAACCTCGGTGTCATGGACCCGAAGGAGTGCATGCAGGGCGTGAAGTGAGCGACCACGGCCCGTCGGCCTGGAGGCAGGGTACGCGAGGAGCGGCGTCTGCCCCAGCCGGTGGCCCTGGTACAAAACCGGGATTCATCCATTCATCGACGCTACGGAGGATTCGAGACCATGAGCACGGCAATCGAAAATGCCGACGTCATCAGGCGCGCCTACGCCGCCTTCAACGCCGGCGACATCGATATCCTCACCGAGACCTTCGACGAGAACGCCGCCTGGCACACGCCCGGCAGAAGCCCCATCGCCGGCGACAGCCGGGGCCGCGAAGCGGTATTCGCGCAATTCGGCCGCTATGCCGGCGGGACCGACGGCACCTTCAAGGCCACCCTGCAGCACATCCTGAGAAGCGACGACGGACGTATCGTCGGCGTCCATCACAACAGCGGCGAGCGCAAGGGCAAGCAGCTCGATATGGACTGCTGCATCCTCTTCGAGGTCAAGGCTGGCAGGATCATCAGCGCAAGGGAGCACTTCTACGATCAGTATGCCTGGGACGATTTTTGGGCTTGAGGGTGCTGCCAGCGGAGCCGACCTCGCTTTGGGGTTCCTACCATGACGATTTCGTCGGCACCCAGTACTCGCCCATGTGCGTGAGCGTGATTTTCCCGTGCGCTTTCTCGCCGGCCAGCGTGCCTTCGATGTTGAGGACGGCGGTCTCACCGTCGCTCGAACCGCTCAACACGCAACAGTGGAAATCGCTTACTGCCTGTATTCCACTCCCGGCATGACACACAGCATCTCGAACAGCAGGTTCGCGGCCAGCAGGGCGGTGTTGCCGGAAGTGTCGTAGGCAGGTGCCACTTCAACGAGATCGCAGCCCACAAGGTCCAGGCCGCGGCAGCCTCGGATGATCTCCAGGGCCTGGGGCGTGGTCAGGCCGCCGATCTCGGGTGTGCCGGTGCCGGGTGCGAACGAGGGGTCGATGCCGTCGATGTCGAAGCTCAGGTAAACCGGCCCGTCGCCGAGCTGCTCGCGCACCTCCTCCATCAGCGGCACCAGGGAGCGGTACCAGCATTCCTCGGTCTGCACGACACGAAAGCCCTTGGAGCGCGGCCAGTCGAAATCCTCGGCGCTGTAGCCGGTGCCGCGCAGGCCGATCTGCACGCAGCGACCGGGCTCCAGCAGCTCTTCCTCGACCGCTCGGCGGAACGGCGTGCCGTGGGCGATGGGCTCGCCGAACATGGCGTCGTTCACATCGGCGTGTGCATCGACATGGACCAGGCCGACGGGACCGTGGCGTCGCCTGATGGCGCGCAGGATCGGCAGGACGATGGTGTGGTCGCCGCCGAGGGTCAGGGGACGGCAGCCGGTGGCGAGAATGCCGTCGTAGGCGGCCTCGATGATGCGGATACTGTCCTTGAGGCTGAAGGTGTTGATGGCGATGTCGCCGATGTCGGCCACCTGCAGGCTGTCAAAGGGCGCAGCGCGGGTAGCCATGTTGTAAGGCCGCAGGAGACAGGACTCCGCGCGGATGGCGCGCGGCCCGTAGCGGGCGCCGGGGCGGTTCGAGGTGCCGATGTCGAAGGGCACGCCGACGAAGCAGGCGTCCAGGCCGTCGCTGGTCTTCTGCGTCGGCAGGCGCATCATGGTGGCGGGGCCGCCGAAGCGGGGCATGTCGTTGCCGCCGAGCGGTTGGTTCAATTCGGTCATGGTTCCTCTCCGTCGTGACGCGGCTCGACGAGCGTGCGGTAGAGCTCGGGCCGCCGGTCGCTGAGATAGGGGTTGTCGCCGCGACTGCGCTCGAAATCGGTGGGCTCGATGTCCGCGATGAGCAGCTCCTCGGCCATCCTGGCGCGGGCCAGCTCGCTGCCGTCGGGGGCGATGATGCAGCTCAGGCCGCAGTACTCGAGGTCACCTTCGCGGCCGCAGCGGTTGGCGTAGGCCACGAAGACCTGGTTCTCAAAGGCCCGCACCGGCAGCAGCCGCTGCGCGACCCGGTCGTAGGGATGCATCAACGCGGTCGGCACGCAGATCAGCTCGGCGCCCTGCAGCGCCAGCGCACGCGCGGCTTCGGGGAACTCCACGTCGTAGCAGATGAGGATTCCGATCCGCAGCTTACACACTTGCGCGATGGTCAGTGACTCGCCCGCCGAGAACAGGCGCTTCTCCGTGGCGCCGAAGAGGTGAGTCTTGCGTGCATTGGCGAGCCGCTCGCCATCGCGGCCGAATAACATCGCGGAGTTGTAGACTCGTTTCCCCTCGCGCTCCGGATAGCCGGCAAGGATCGCGATCCTGCTGTCCCGCGCGGCGGCGGCAAGCGCCCCGGCGGTGGGTCCGTCGGCCGGCTCCGCCAGGTCGAACATGCGCTCGCCGATGTTGTAGCCGCTCGCGAACAGCTCGGGGAATATCACGAGGTGGCAGCCCTGCGCCGCGCTCTCACTCGCGACACGGCTCATGATCTCCCGGTTGTCCTCCGGGCTGCGCGACACGCCGGGGCCCTGGTAGACGGCGAGCCTCATCGTGCCGCGGCCGCTGGCGTCTCCTGGCTGGCCAGCAGTCTGCCCGCGAGCTCCGGCATGCGCTCGGCCCCGAGGTTGGCGAAGGCCACGCGCAGGTTGTCTTCCTGATCGGGCCCGAACATCGGACCCGGCAGGCAGAGCACGCCGTGCTCGCGCGCAAGGCGCCTGGCGACGTCGGCCGCCTTCTCGCCGGTGAAGGGATGGCGCAGGTAGGCGAAGTAGGCGCCGGAGCTCACCAGCTCGTAGCGCAGAGCGGCGTCGGCGAAGGCCTCACGCAGCGCAGCCAGGCGCGCGGCCATCATTCTTCGCTTGTCCTCACGCCAGGCGTCGAGATTCTCGAGGCCGAACAGCGCGGCGACCTGGCCGGGACGCGGCGCGCAGATGGCGACACAGTCGGCGATCTTCTCGACCGACTCGAGGAAGGCCGGCGCGCCAATGATCGATCCGACCCGGTGGCCCGTCAGGCTATAGGCCTTGGAGAAGCTGTAGAGCTGGACCAGGTGCTCCGGCCAGCCGGGATCACGGAACAGCTCGTGCGGCGTATGGCCGGCGGGCAGGAAGTCCTTGTAGGTTTCGTCGATGACGAGCGCGATGCGCTTCATGCGGGCCAGATCATGAAAGCGCGCGATCACCTCGGGCGGATAGACCGCGCCGGTGGGATTATTGGGAGTGACCAGCACGATGGCCCGCGTGCGCGGGCCGATGAGCGACGCCGCTTCATCGGCGTCCGGGACCTGTCCCGCGCTCGCTCGGCAGGGCAGGTAGTTGGGGCGCACGCCCTGCATGTCCAGCCACATCCGGTGATTGAAGTAGTAGGGCACGGGCAGGATCACGTCGTCGCGCGGCCCGGCGAGCGCCGAGATCGCCAGGCAGAAAGCCTGGTTGCAGCCCGCGGTGATCGCAACCTGCCCCGGTGCGATGCTCCCGCCGTAAACGGCGCTCATGTGATCCGCCAGGGCCTCGCGCAGCTCGGGCAGCCCGAGGATCGCCGTATAAAGATGTATGTCGTTGCCTTGCAGCGCCTCGGCCAGGTGGCGGCGCAGCTCCGGTGCCGGTGGATAGCCGGGAACAGCCTGCGCGGTGTCGAGAATCGGTCCGTTCGCCTCAGCCGCCCACTGCCGGGCCTCCGCAATGGGCGGCGCTTCCACCGCCTTGACCAGCGGATTGAGACGATAGTTGGTCTGCCGTGTATCGCGCATTGCTCGTCAGGTCGTTGGTGTGCGATCCGGGATAGGAAGAATCGCCAGCAATAATATACGCATTCAGGTCCGATACGACAGTTGAGCACTGACTCCGTCTAAGCGTTCCCTCTCCCGCCGGCGGGCTGGGGACAGCGGGCGGCGTTTGGAACCACCCTCACCCTGACCCTCTCCCGCCAGCGGGAGAGGGAATGCTTCCTCTGCTCCACCTCGACGGGTGTACCGAGGGACTCCCTCTCCCTCTGGGAGAGGGCTGGGGTGAGGGGGCATCGTTTGGGACCACCCTCACCCTGACCCTCTCCCGCCAGCGGGAGAGGGAATGCTTCCTCTGCTCCACCTCGACGGGTGTACCGAGGGGCTCCCTCCCCCTCCGGGGAGGCCTGGGGTGAGGGGGCGGTGTTTGGGACCACCCTCACCCTGACCCTTGTAT
>JBAUWJ010000130.1:0-3143 GCA_049583715.1 Arenicellales bacterium
GCTCCGCACAACATATTTTGTCGCCCCCTATGCATGCGCTTCCCGCATCTCCGCAATCTGAGTCAACACGATTGCCAGGCAAAGCATTCGGTTGTTCAACGATAGTCACTTGTGCGCCCACTCTAAGAAGGATTTTCTTTCCAAATTGTTCATAATCCCCCTTCTTTACGAGGATTGCGCCGCCCGCGTCTCTATTTGACCTAAGAAGTGCGTCCCTTGAGGAAAGGTCCGCGATATATCCATCAAAATCAACCCAGGTTTCTTTAGAACCTGGTCTACTCTTGGGCAAAGGCATTGTCGATGACATCTTGTCCTCCGTTTGAATACCCGGTGTTTACTTAGTAAACAGGTGGTTTTCTAGAACAAACCATACGTTCTCAAAACATACATACCCGATGAGCAAAAAACCGAGCCAGTAGCCCCATGACGAAACGACTCGGAACACGGCCATATCTCTATCTATGAAGTCCTGCACATGATAAAACGCGCCGCACTCCTGATTTGCGTCTACCTTGGAATTGGATAGTGCTTGGATCGGACTCACGTCTGATTTCCGTACCTTGGCGCCGGTTGCTGCACCGTTTTCACAATACTTGCTCAAGAAGTCAGACACATTTAGTCTGATGTCTTCCTTATTCTGTCCTTTCTTTGTTGCCTCGTGAACGAAGCCCAGAAACACTTTAATTGTTTGATGTCCAGTGTGTCCTTTAT
The DNA here is from genome assembly GCA_049583715.1 of Arenicellales bacterium. GTDB lineage: Bacteria > Pseudomonadota > Gammaproteobacteria > Arenicellales > JAANXG01 > JAANXG01. The sequence goes on from JBAUWJ010000130.1 coordinate 712, forward strand.
CAATATACTCAGTACAAGAACCGTACGCCTTAATGAAATCTGGGCAAAACACCATGAAGACGAGAGTTGCCAACGCCATAAATACAGCGCTATAGAAGAAATATTCCCACGTAAACGGGAGACCTATATCTATAGAAATATTCTTACCTAGCACGGAGAACTCTACAGTGTCGATCCGGCTTAGCGCTTTCGCTACGATTGGTACGAAGAAGAACCAGAAGTACGAAGATCTTATCGCCTTGCTTGTACTCATATGTCGCAGTTGCGTCCAAGTTAGGATCGTTTTTTTTAGCCTCTTTTGAAAACTGAGTGGGTAATGTAATAGTGTCGGCTTCGATGACCCAGACGAGAGAGGCGAAGAAGTCGATGCAGTCGGAGCAGCTTTTTGAGGCGGCGCTGGGAGTGAGCTCGCCGTGGTACGTGCGAGAGACGCAGTTCGATGCCGGGGCCCGCACACTGACGATTCACGTGGATTTCCGAGCCGGTAGCCGTTTCAGCCACCCGCAGGCGGCTGGTGAGCATCCGGTGCACGACACACAGACCAAGCGCTACCGGCATCTGAACTTCTTTCAGCACGAGTGTTTTCTCGAGGTCCGGATGCCGCGGGTCAAGCTGCCCGACGGGTCGGTGCGCTTGATCGAGCCGCCGTGGGCCGGCCAGCTCAAGGGGTTTACGCTGCTGTTCGAGGCCTTGGTGCTGAGTCTGTGTCGGGAGATGCCGTTCGCGGCGGTGGCGCGCCTGGTGGGCGAGAGCTGGCACCGGGTGGCGGCGATTGCTGAGCGTTACGTCGAGCTGTCGCTGGCCGCGGCGGACTTCTCCGCGGTGCGCGAGCTGGCGATCGACGAGACGTCCAAGACCCGGGGGCATGACTACGTCACGATCGCCGCCGACGCCGCACAGCGGGCGGTGATCTTCGTGACCGAGACCCGCGAAGCGCAGGCGATTGAGCGTCTGGCGGCGGACCTGGCCGTCCACGGCGGCGATCCCGAGGCGATTCGGGCGGTCAGCATCGACATGTCGCCGGCCTACATCCGGGGGGTGGAGACCCATCTGCCGGAGGCCGCCGTGACCTTCGACAAGTTCCACGTGATCGCCCATGCCTCCCACGCCCTGGACCTCACGCGGCGTGCCGAGCAGAAACGCGATCCCGAGCTCAAGGGGCTGCGCTGGGCCTTGCTGAAGGACCGCCACCGTCTCAGCCCCTCACGGCGCGCCGACCTCGATGCCCTGCGTCAGCACTTGACCACCAAGCGTACGGCCCGGGCCTGGCAGTACCGCGAAGACCTGCGTGAGATCCTCAACCGTAAGCAGATCAACGTCGTGCGGGCCATGCTCAGGCAGTGGTGCACCAACGTCATGCGCTCGAAGGTCGAACCCATGAAAGCCGTGGCCAGGCTGATCAGAAACCATCTGGAGGGCATCGTCGCCTGGACTCGAACCCGCATGACCAACGGCTTCCTCGAAGCCCTCAACGGCCTGTTCCAGGCCGCCAAGCGCAAGGCCCGCGGCTACCGTCGCCTGTCGACCATCCGCACGATCATCTTCCTGATCGCCGGCAAACTCGACTTCCGAACCCTCAACCCCCATGCAGCCTAACCCACTCAGAATTCAATAGAGCCGAAAAGGTCTTACAAACAAGCGAAAGATCAACTCGCTTGATGGCGCATTCGAGATGTTACTCCATCTGCCGGCGGGGTTCTCCGGGGAAGTCGGTACGAGCGAAACTAACCTCAAGAACTCCATCCAGACTATCTCGATCCACCGAGGAGTCAATGGTCCACTATTTGATGTGGACAACATTACTTGGATTGGAGACCCCACGGTTGAAGCTATCAAGAAGAAACTTGCGAAAACCTATGAGACTCACCATCCGATCGAATTGTTGGCATATATCGACACCAACCCAATGTTCCCTGATGAGGTTTGGTTGGGGAACCTTCAAGAGTTCATGGACTCCGTATCTTCAGTCGAGCCATTCTCTCGGATTCGGATCTATGACTATCAGAGCAACTCGATCAAATTCGACCGTCGGCGAGGCCTGGCCTAACATGAAGTTGAAGCAGACCAAGGAACCTGTCACATCGGTTGCTTGCGCAACCGCTGCGCCAGAACCGCTTGGCAGCTTAACTTGGTGTTGGGCACAAGAGGTCAGGTTGTAATCTTGGACAATCACCGTTTTCACGTAATTACTGGTGCTTCCGGGGGTGGCAAGTCAACACTTGTGGCTGCACTGAAGGATCTTGGCTACTCCACTGTCCCCGAAGCGGCCTTGACTATCATGCGAGAACAGTTGGAATGCAACGGCAAAATCCTCCCTTCAGTTGATCGCACAGCCTTTATGGAAGCGGTACTTGCCCGCAGCATTCAGGATTACGAAACAGCTCAATCACTGAACGGGCCCGTGTTCTTTGATCGAGGCATCCCCGAATGGG
>JBAUWJ010000131.1:0-39247 GCA_049583715.1 Arenicellales bacterium
GGACATGATCTACGGCGGCGGCTTGAAACGCATGTCACCCTTCCAGCGTGGCCACATTCGAGGTACCGTGCCCGCGTTCGAGGTTGCATTAAGGACTGAACGACAGCGTTCGCTGCAGGCACCCCGACGTCGGACCTTCCGTCTCTTGGTACCCGTTTCCCTTGCGCATTGGGTACCATAGCCATGTCCGGCAGCGACGTCAATGTGACAATTCGCAAAGTACGATGAATTTTTTTCTCCCAACATTCCATCGGAGCAGCCCCGCTTCGGCCTCCAGCCGGACAGAATTGTATAAACGCTCGACTTACCCGACACGAAGGACGGTGGGGTGTTTCAGTTCGAATGCGCGGCTTAGGATCGTCAGCGCTATAGAAAGAGATCTCACAACAGGGTAATCATCCTGTGGTTCGGTACGCGGACCGCGGTTCTTAAATTGCGCTACTGTGGATCGATAGGCAATTTTTGCTATAAAGGTATCGATATGGTGATGCACGGCTTTTCTTCGTGCTTTCGTTTGCTCAGCGCGAAGCAAAAGAGAGACTATTTCATCGTGACCGGCCTGGCCACGCTGTCGGCACTCACCGACATGATAGGAATGGCATCCATCATTCCTGTCATATCCACCTTGGTCGATTATGACAACTCGGTGAAGAAAGGCTATTTGGTCACACTCTATCAGTTCGTCGGGCAGCCGGAGAAAGGACAATTTCTTGTCATACTGACTCTATGCGCCGTGGCGCTGGTGTGGATCAGTGGACTCACCACCATGCTGTCGCTGTTCGCAAGTCGGAGATTTTTCAAACGAGTAAACGCAGACATTTCAGCGCGGGTATACAGGACGTACATGCTCGAGCCGATCGAGAAATTCTACGCCAAGCCTTCTTCGGAATTTCTGCGAAATGTCAATGGCGTGAGCGAGCGCGTCGCTTCAGGCGTGTTCGGTGCGTCCACGATCATTGTCTCGCGCACTGTTCAAATTGTCGTGATAATCGCCCTGCTCCTGTACGTGAACACCTTCGTCACCGGCGTAATAGTGGCCGTTATAGGGGCAGCCTATCTCGTGATCTACTGGGGGGTAAAACCGAAGATCGTCAAGATCGCGGCCGAGAACTTTGCTGAGTCAAAAGTAATTCAACAGCTCGCGATAGGAAGCTATCAAGGTTATCGGGGCATCACCATTGATGGGCAGCTCAAGCAGTTTTCGTCTCGGTTTAACGCTTTGAAAAAGGAGGTATTGAGAAAGGCGGCCAACATGGAAATAATCGGGGCCATCCCAAGGAATATCATAGAGATCACCGGCATTACGATGCTGATCGCGGCTTCCTATTTCATCGGAGAAAGCTCCAGAAGCAGCCAGCACTTTGTTTTTGTTATGGGGCTGTTTGCCGTGGCAGCTTACAAGATTCTGCCGGCGGCGCAACAGCTCTACAACGCTTTCAATCGGATCACGGCCGCCCTCGTAGTCTACATCGATGTAAAGCGCGACTGGGGAGATCTGTCCCCGTCGCCTCCGTCGAGAGGGGACGGATTCGATGTCGGGAACTGCAGCGTCATCGAGGTCCGAGGCCTCTCGTACAGCATCGGCGCGAAGTGCATTCTCAAGGAAATATCCATGAAGATCGAGCTCGAGGGCGTGATCCGTATTGCCGGCCCATCCGGGGTGGGAAAGAGCACGTTCCTCGAGCTCCTGGCGGGGCTGCGAAGGCCGCAGGCAGGGGAAATCTTTCTGGATGAAAAGCCAATGGCCAGCGTCAACCTGCCAAGCTGGTGGTCCCGGATATCCTATCTCTCTCAAGGAGCGTACCTCTTCGAGGGCAACTTGAGGGAGAACATCGTGTTGTCGGAGACGTCGGTCGATCAGGAAAGACTGTCGAAAGTCGCAGACATATGCGGACTGCAGTCTCTAGGCGAGCCCAACGAGTTCGATCCGGAATTCACTGTTGCAGAGAACGGCTCCAATCTGTCTGGTGGGCAAAAATCCCGTGTATTGCTGGCCAGGGCCCTGTATAAAGATACTGACACCGTTTTTCTCGATGAGGCGTTTTCCGCCCTTGACGTGGATGCTGCAAAAGCAATCATAGAGGAGGTGCAAACCTCTTTCCCCGAGCGTTGCGTGATAGTCGTCAGCCATCGCAATGCCGAGTTGCCAGGCAACGTCACGGAATACGTAATCGGTTAGAGCTCTCCTTTCAATGACCTCGCACGGGACCTTCCAGCCTCGCTGTTCCAACCCGCCCGCAGGTCAACCCCGTTCGGCAGCACGACCCAGGCCAGGGGTCACACCACTGCGTCAGTGAACCTGACCTCACGAAACTCCATATAGATCGACGGACCTTCGGTGCGTCTCGAATATGAACGGACATCGATACCCCTGACAAACAGTGGCCCGTCCGTGACCACGGTGTGGTACTCCCCCTCTTCGCCGCACAGGTCGAGGCCGGTGCGTTCGCGGATCGCTCGCAGCTCGGCGATCGCTCGATCGTTCAGCTCGCGGCCGATCCAGTCCTCGCCGAGCCACCTAGTGTTGACGCAGGAAATGCGAGCCTTGAATTCCCTGTCCAGCAGTTGTCGGAGCAGCAGGTCTCGATCGCGGCCCCATAAGGGTGTGAGCACGGCGATCCCGGACGGTCGGCTTCGTTCGCGGATCCAGTTGGGGTGGCCGTCGACCTCGGCGATGTCTCCGGTGATGACGGTGTCTATATCCAATTCATCCCTAAGTCGGCACAGGGCGGTTTCGTAGCTCTTGTCGAAGGGCGGGGTGATGGGCAGGACACGATGCGGGAGCGCCATCGCCTCGGCCTGCAATTTCATCACAGCCAGGGGATGGGCCCGGAAGTCCGGCTCCGGCGGGGCGAATGTGACCAGGCACGTGACGCGGCAGCCGTCGCGGGTTGCCTCATACAGGGCCATCGCGGAATCCTTGCCGCCGGTCCAGAGCATGGCCGCATTTCTTGTTGAGGCACCTGTCGTCATTGCGTGAAGGCGTCGTGCCGCGTCAGTCAATGCCTTTGATGTAGTTGCCCTGCCCGTCGAAGTGCTCCGGATAGTCCTTGTAAACGTCCCGGCTGATGAACTCTTCGATGGTCAGCAGCGCCTGCTGGTCCCGGCTGTCGGTGACGGTGATCGGCGGGCCGGCGTTGATGCGGGCGTGGCTGCGGATGATGACGGCGGAAACCAGGCGTCCCATGCCGCCGACGCCCGACAGGCGAACGGGGATGATGGGGACCTGCGCCATCGCGGCGAGGGCGATCACGCCGCGCTTCAGGGGCTTGCGGGGGTCGTCGGGCAGGCGGATACGTCCCTGCGGGAACAGCACCACCAGCTCGCCTCTTTCCAGCGCGCGCCGGGCCGCGTAGAACGCCTTCTCGGGCGAGCCGGTGCGGTCGACGGGGATGCAGCCGATCATGTCGTAGAACCAGCGCAGCATTGGGTGCTCGTACTGCTCGGTCGCGATGACGAATCGCAGCGGGCGCGGGCTCGCCGAGCTGAGCAATAGGGGATCGGCGCCGGAGAGGTGGTTGGATGCGATGATGGCGCCGCCCGACACGGGCACGGGCAGCGGGTCGTGCTCGAGGCGGTGATAGCGCGCGGTGAAGACCCGCATCACGCCGTCGAGGTGGTTGAGGAAGCTTCCACCCCAGTCCGCCCTGCCGTGCCGCTTGCCGACCAGCCTGAACCGCCAGACGAGACCCGCGAGAAGAATGACCGGTGATACGCCGACTACCCACCACACTGCGTTCATGAAAGCGGCTTCAGGTGACCTCGTGCTCTGGAAAGATCCGCGGCAGGTCCTTCAAGGACACCTTGCCGAGGGCAGTGCGCGGCAGCTCGTTTACCACGGCGAAGCGCGTGATACGGTTGTAGCTGGAGGCGCGCCGGTTGTAGTCCTTGATGATCTCCCGGGCCTTATCGGCCTCGCCGGGGCCGTCCACGGCGAGCAGCGCCGCGGGTGCCGTGTCGAGCTCGATGACACCGGCCTCCTTCAGCATCGGGTGTTTCTCCAGCATGATCTCGATGTCCTCCGGGTAGACGTTCTTGCCCGCCTCGGTGACGATCACCCGCTTGCTGCGACCGGTCAACAAGATCTTCCGACCTTCCACGAGCCGCGCGATATCGCCGGTGTTGTACCAGCCGTCCCGCATGGCCGCGGCAGTCTGGGTCTCGTCCGCATAGCCGAGCATCACGTTGCCCCCCCGCACCCACAGCTCTCCCTCGCCATACTCGTTGGGCCGGTCGATTCTGACCTCCGTGCCGTCCAGTGGTTCACCGACGCTGTCCAGACGCCGGTCCCGCATGCTCTGAACGCTGACTACCGGCCCGCACTCGGTCAGGCCGTAGCCTTGAATGAGCGGGAAGCCCAGGCTCCTGAAGTAACGGGCGATCTCCGGATCGAGCCGCGATCCGCCGCTCAGCCAGCAATGCACGTGGCCGCCGAGCCTGCGCCGAAGCGGTGCGTTGATGATCCTCGCCAGCCACGGCGGAGAACGGCGAACCAGCTCGACGTAGGCCTTCAACGCCGGGCCGGCGCCGGCGAGCTTCTTTTCCATGCCCAGCATGATGTTGCGAAACAGTCGCGGCACCGCAAGCATCAGGGTGATCTTCTCCTCCGACATCGCTTTCAGTATCTCGTCCGCGGCGATCAACCTCGGGATCACGATGGTCGCGCCGTGGTACATCGGTAGCAGCAGGCCGCCCGTGAGCTCCATGGCGTGGGACAAGGGCAGCAGCGAAAGGAAGCGATCCTTGTGACTGATGGGTATATCGAGGCGCGCGGCGCCGCGCAGGTTCGAAAGGATGTTGTGGTGAGACAGCCGCACGATCTTGGGGTTGGCGGTGCTGCCCGAGGTGTAGATACGCGCGGCTTCCTGGTGGGGGTCGAGGTCTGCGGCCATATCTGCCTCGTCCCGGTCGCCACGCCCGTCTTCGGCCGATGTGATCTCCACGGTCCCCGGCAGGCCCCGGTCCCTGCCGGCGAACAGGGTACATTTCGGCGCCAGGGCGTCGTGGTGGATGCGAAGCTCCTCATCGCTGCTGGCGGTGTGCACGGGCGCAATCACCGCGCCGAGCCGCCACGCACCGAAGGCCGCGGCGCCCCACTCCGGGCCGTTCGGGGCGAGGATTGCCACCACGTCTCCCTGCCCTACGCCGGCTTCCCGCAGCCGCCGGGAAACCGCGGTCGCCCACCTCCCGATTTCGGCGTACGAGACCGTGCGCCTGGCGCCGCGGGGAAGCCGCTGCACCCACAACGGGCTCTCGCCGCGCCGCTTGACGGCCTCGTCGACAAACCCCCACAGAGTTTTCTGTTCCAGCAGCGTGTCGCGCATGCAGATGTTTGGAACGCGGGATACCCGCGAAGATCGCCGGCATTATGCCCGAGTCCCGACACCTGCCCAACCGCGTGCTTGACGCTCGGCGGGCGGCCGCCTAATGTTCACCATCGGCCCTTCTCGCTGCTGCCATGCCAAGCGAATTCCCCATCGATCCCGAATACGTGCGCCGCGTTGCCAAAGCCTGCCTCGAGGAGGACGTCGGCACGGGCGATCTCACGGCCGCGCTGACGCCGGACACCTCCATCAACGCCCGCCTCGTCTGCCGCCAGTCCGCCGTGATCTGCGGCACGCCTTTCTTCGAGGCGGTTTTCGCCCAGCTTCATCCACGGGCGGGAATCGACTGGCTGACCTCCGATGGAGGGCAGGTCGATGCGGGAGAGACGGTCTGCAAGATCGCGGGAGAGGCACGCCCCGTTCTCACGGGCGAGCGCAGCGCCATCAATCTCCTGCAGACCCTGTCGGGCACGGCGACCGCCGTGCGGCGCTATGTTGACGAGGTGGCCGGAACCGGGGCCCGGATCCTCGATACGCGCAAGACCATTCCCGGGCTGCGGCTGGCTCAGAAGTGGGCGGTACGCTGCGCCGGGGGCAACAATCACAGGCAGGGCTTGTTCGACGGCATCCTCATCAAGGAGAACCACCTCAGGAGCGGGGAATCGATCGGCCAGGCCGTGGCGCGGGCCATGAGAGCCGCGCCGCCGAACATTGCGGTGACCATCGAAGTGGAGAACCTCGAGCAGCTCGAGGAGGCACTGAAGGCCGGGGCGCCCAGGGTGCTGCTGGACAACTTCTCCCTCGACGAGATGAGGCAAGCCGTAGTGATCAACCGACACCGGGCCGAGCTCGAGGCTTCGGGCAACGTTCACCTCGACAACGTGCGGGCCGTCGCCGAGACGGGTGTGGACTGCATCTCCGTGGGAGCGATCACCAAGGATCTGAAGGCAGTGGATTTCTCGATGCAGTTCGACAAAGGAATGTAGGTCGGGCTTCAGCCCGATAGGTCTCCAGTCGGAATGAATTCCGACCCACAGCGATCCTTTGCCAATCCCCGCGTCCTTGCCCCCCCTGTGGGTCGGAATTCATTCCGACACCAGCGCCCGGAGTCGCACAAACCCTCCTCGGGCCGAAGCCGACCTACGAAGGCTCGATCCAGATCAGGGAGGCCATGCGGCCGCACTGGCGGGAGCGGCGGTATGAGAAGAAGCGCTCGGCATCCCGGTAGGTACAGGCTGTTTCGTCCCAGCCGACGTCATCAATGCCTCCGCGGTGCAGGCGGTCTGCAACCAGCGCGTAAAGGTTCGCCATCCAGTGTCCCCCATTCACCGAGGCCCTGAAGCAGCCCTCGTTTCCCGGCGCTTGCAGTGCGTCGCGCACCTCGGGCCCGATCTCGAAGGCGTCGGGACCGATGGCGGGACCCAGCCAGCAACGGATGCGGGACCGGCCGGCGAATATCGACAAAGCCTGCTCGACGATACCCGCCGCGAGCCCCTTCCAGCCGACGTGGAACAGCCCCACCAGGGAGCCTTCGTCGTCGCTGACGAACAAGGGCAGGCAGTCGGCGGTGAGCACGGCGCACACGCGGCCGGGACTGCTGGTGTAGCCGCCGTCCGCTTCCTCCGCGAGTCCCGCACGCCCAATGTCGATGCAGTGCGTGCCGTGCATCTGCTTCAACCAGACCGGCTCGCTCGGCACATTGAACGCGGCTCGCAGCCGGCGCCGGTTCTCCGCTACCCGGCACGGATCGTCGCCGGCCCTGCCGCCGAGATTCAGGCTCTCGTAGGGACCCTGGCTGACGCCGCCGCCTCTGAGCGTGGTGAAGGCGCGCACCTGCGGCGGCGCGTCCCAGCGCGCGTATATCGCGTGCGGGGACCCGTCACCGGCCATGCGCGAGCTCCGTTTCGATGGCGTCGAGCAGCGCCGCCAGGTCTTCGGGAGGCTCGGCGGAAAAGCTGCGCGTATTGCCGGTGCCCGGGTGCTTCAGCGTCAGTGACTCGGCGTGCAGGGCCTGGCGGCGGAAGCCCTGGATGCGCGAACGCAGCTCACCGGAGAGACCAGCCGGCACGTGGCCGGCGCCGCCGTAGACGGGGTCACCGAGCACCGGAAAGCCGATATGGCTCGCGTGCACGCGGATCTGGTGGGTGCGGCCGGTACCGAGGTCGCAGCGCACCAGGGTCACCGGACCGAAGCGCTCGAGCACCCGGATGCGCGTCAGGGCTTCCCGGCCATCGGTTCGAACCGTCATCATGCGCCGGTTGCGCGGATGGCGGCCGATGGGGTCGACGACCTCCCGTCCCGATATGAGGTCACCGATGAGCAGCGCCAGGTAGCGGCGCTTCATGCTGCGCGCCGCGAGCTGCTCGATCAGGTCGAGGCGTACCGCCTCGCTCCTCGCGATCACCATCAATCCGGTGGTGTCCTTGTCCAGCCGGTGCACGATGCCCGCCCGGGGCAGCGCGCGGGCCGCGGGGTCGAAATGCAGCAGCGCGTTCATCAGGGTGCCGCGCGGATTCCCGGCGCCGGGATGAACGACCAGCCCAGCCGGCTTGTTGACCACCAGGATATGCTCGTCGCGATGGCGCAGGTCCAGGGGAATATCCTCTGCCGCGGCCTCCAGCGCCGGCTCCCCGGGCACGGACAGCTCCACCGATTCTCCGCCTTGGACCTTGTCCTTCTGGGCGGGGATGTCATCATCGACCAGCACCCGCCCCTGCTTGAGCCACTGCTGCAGGGCGCTGCGCGAGTACTGCGGAAACATCGAGGCCAGGACCTTGTCCAGGCGCTGGCCGGCATACTCGCCCGGAATGCGGTCCAGGCGGCGCTCCGACTCCGTCCGTTCCACGCCCGTCACCCGCGGACAGCCGCCGCCCGTGGATCGTTTATAATCGCCCGGACATCAGACGCGCGGCGTCTGGCGGGACGGATCATGGATCCGGGCCCGGCGCCCAATTCAGACTTACTCATGACGTTCACTATGAAGATCAAATCAGTCCTCGGGGTCCTGCCGGTCATCCTTCTCCTGGCCGGCTGCGCCAGTGTAACCAAGCTGTTTCACAAGACTGACCGGAGCAACTACACGGCCCAGCAATATTATCAGGAGGCCAAGTCCGATCTCGGCCGCAAGAAGTACGGCTCGGCCATAGATCTGTACCAGCAGCTCGAGAGCACCTACCCCTACGGACGGTACACCGAGCAGGCTGAGCTCGACATCGCCTACGCCTATTACAAGAACGACAACGCCGAACAGGCACTGGCGTCGGCGGACCGGTTCATACGCCTCCACCCCACGAGTGCCGGCGTCGACTACGCCTACTACATCAAGGGACTGGTCAACTTCTCCGAATCCGACAGTTTTCTCGAGCGCGTGACCAAGGGGGAGAGCTCGGCCGACCGCGATCCGCACTCGGCGCAGCAATCCTACAACGCCTTCAAAGAGCTGGTCGATCGCTTCCCGAACAGCCGCTACGCACCCGACGCCCGGCGCCGGATGGCGTTTCTCCACAATTCTCTGGCGATGCACGAAATACACGTCGCCGACTACTACATGCGCCGGGAAGCCTACGTGGCGGTCGTCAACCGCTGCAAGTACGTCCTCAACGAATACCCGCGCACGGCCGCCGTCGAGCACGCACTGGGCCTGATGATGCTGGCATACAAGAAAATCGGTCTCAAGGATCTGGCTGCGGATTCGCGCCGGGTGCTGGCCCTGAATTTTCCGCACAGCCAGTATCTGACGGGCAAACGACCGAAGATCAAGAAGAACTTCAGCCTGATTCCGGCGTCGCTGAATCCTTTCGACTGATCATCTGAGGAAGCTCTGATCAATGCTGTCATTGCGAGGAGCGACGCGACGAAGCAATCCAGAAAGCGTGGAATGTCAGGTATCCTGGATTGCTTCGCTGCGCTCGCAATGACAGCGTAAGCAATTGATCAGAGCTTCCCTAAACGAACATCGCATAAAGTCCCCTCTCCCGCTGGCGGGAGAGGGTTAGGGTGAGGGCAATGGAATGCAGCCTGGGCGCGGCCCATTTGGTACTCGCCCATGCGCGGAACCGGGAAGGACGCAAACGCAACATCAAACAACGCCCCCTCACCCCAACCCTCTCCCCCGTGTGCGGGGGAGAGGGAGCTCTCTTGCGACTTCCCCCATCGGGGTGAGGGCGGACAGCAGCCGCGCATGGCGTGTCTTCTTACCGCCCCCCATCCCATCGCCTCTGCCGCCGGCTCTACTTCCACATCAACGGCCGGTATCCCGAAGTGATCGGGTAGCGCCAATCCCGCCCGAAAGCGCGGGCACTGATGCGTATGCCGGTGGGCGCCTGGCGACGTTTGTACTCGTTGCGCTCCACCAGCTTGACGACCTTGTGCACGACCTCCTCGTCATAACCGAGCTCGACGATGCGGTCGGGCGACCAATCCTGCTCCACGTACAGCGCCAGTATCGGGTCCAGCACGTCGTAGGCCGGCAGGCTGTTGCTGTCGAGCTGATCCGGGGCCAGCTCCGCCGACGGCGGGCGGTCGAAGACCCGCTGGGGAATCACGGCGTCCCAGCTATTGCGCAGCCGCGCCAGACCGTAGACCAGGGTCTTGGGAACGTCCTTGATGACGGCGAATCCCCCCGCCATGTCCCCGTAGAGCGTGGCATAGCCCACGGCCATCTCGCTCTTGTTGCCCGTGGTCAGGACGATATGCCCGAACTTGTTGGACAGTGCCATGAGCAGCACGCCGCGGCATCGCGCCTGGATGTTCTCCTCGGTGGCATCGACCGGGCGTCCCTCGAACGCCGGCTCGAGCAGGGAGAGAAACGACTCGAAAGCCGGTTGTATGGGGATCGTGTGGTGTTTCACCCCGAGCGCGTCCGCCTCGGCCGCCGCGTCCTCGAGGCTCATGTTTGCCGTATAGCGCGAGGGCATGAGCACTCCCTGCACTCTCTCGGGCCCCAGCGCGTCGGCGGCGATGGCCAGCGTCAGGGAGGAGTCGATGCCGCCGGACAAGCCGATGACCGCGCCCGGAAAGCCGTTCTTGTCGACATAGTCCCTGACCCCCAGCGTCAACCCGTGATAAACGCTTTCCTCCACGGAATACTCGCCGACAACAGGGCCGGGCACCGGCCTCGTCTCCGTATCCCCGCTCAGCTCGACGATCTCCAGCTTTTCCTGGAACTGCTCCGCCCGCTGAGTGACGTTCCCCTCGGCGTCCACCACGAAAGAGGCGCCGTCGAAGATCAGCTCGTCCTGCCCGCCCACCTGGTTCACGTAGAGAATCGGCACCCCGCAGGCCCTGGCCTTGGCGCTGACGATGGCGTTCCTCTCGGCGATGCGGTCGATATGGAACGGCGAGGCATTGATATTCACGACGAAATCCGCTCCGTTCCCCGCGGCGGCTTCGACGGGGCCCCTTTGCCAGACGTCCTCGCAGATGGTGATGCCGATGCGCTTGCCCCGGCAGGTGGCGATGCAAGGCTCGTGGCCGCGCACGAAGTATCGCATCTCGTCGAAGACGCTGTAGTTCGGCAGGCACCATTTGCGGTACACGGCCTCGACCCGGCCGCCAACGATCAGGCTGGCCGCGTTCGCGAGGCCACCCTCCTCGTTGCGGCGAGGATGGCCGAGCAGCACGGCGATGTCCCGCGGGAGGTCCGCCAACAGGTGGGAAAAGGCCGCTTCGGTGGCATCGATGAAGTCGGGCCTGAGCAGCAGGTCCTCGGGTGGATAGCCGCTCAGCGCGAGCTCGGTGAACACCACCAGGGCGCATTGCCGCTCGCGGGCGCGCAGGGTAGTCTCCATGATGCGTTCGCGGTTGGCCCGGATGTCTCCCACCCGCAGATTGAGCTGGGCCAGGGCGATTCTGAAGTTGTCGGTCATGTACGCTACTTAAGCTTCCGATCCGGTTTCATGGAATGGTATGCGAATCCGGCTGTCATGTGTAACTGAGGAAACCTGAAGGGCCGCCATGCATTACCGTACGATAGCCAGTATCTCGGAGATCGACGCCGGCGAATGGGACAGCCTGAACCGCGGGGACTACCCTTTCGTGCGGCACGCGTTCCTCGCCGGGCTGGAGCGCACGGGCTGCGTGCGCCCGGACACCGGTTGGCAGCCGCTGCACGTCCTTCTCCATGACGATCCCGTGCGCGGGAACCTCCTGGGCGCCGCCCCCCTGTATCTCAAATCCCATTCCTGGGGCGAGTACGTTTTCGACTGGGCGTGGGCCGATGCCTACCAGCGCGCGGGCCTGGACTACTACCCGAAGCTGCTGTGCGCCATCCCTTTCACGCCCGCCACGGGTCCCAGGTTGCTGGTATCGCCGTCCGCCGAACGCCCGGAAGAGGTGCGGCGGGCCCTCATCCGGAGCATTATCGACCAAGCCGAGAGCATGCGATTGTCGTCCGTGCACTGGCTGTTCACCGACGCTGCCGACACCGCCGCCCTCGAAAGCGAAGGCCTGCTCAAGCGCACCGGCAACCAGTTCCACTGGAGCAGCCGGGGCTGCCGGAACTTCGACGACTACCTGAAGAGCCTGACGTCAAAGCGGCGAAAGCAGGTGCGGCGGGAGCGCAGGCAGGTCGAAGAGGCCGGCGTGGCCGTGCGCATGATCGAGGGGAAGGACCTCGAAGCCGGTCATTGGGACGCCATGTACCGCTTCTATCAGAGCACGATTCATGAACGCGGCGCGATTCCCTATCTGACGAAGAAGTTCTTCCGCTTCCTCGCGACCCGGATGCAGGAGCAGACGCTGATCGCCACGGCCCACGACCGGGACGGCGCGATGATCGCCGGTGCACTGTATTTCAAAGGCGGCGACACGCTTTATGGACGCTATTGGGGGGCGTCGGCATTCTACGAGGGCCTGCACTTCGAGACCTGCTATTACCAGCCCATCGACTACTGCCTGCGCCACGGCATCGCCCGCTTCGAAGCCGGCGCCCAGGGCGAGCACAAGCTGAATCGCGGCCTGCTGCCCACCCCCACTCACTCGGCGCACTGGCTGGCGCACCCACGATTCGAGGAGGCGATTCGCGAATTCCTCGACGTCGAGACACGCCAGGTCGAGCACCACGCCGGCGTCCTGGACCGTCACAGCCCGTTCCGCCGCGAACCCTGAGGTGCTCCTGAACACGCCGCAGCGCCGGCGCGGCCAGCGAACGCGAAGCAAGCCGCGACGGCGCAGTCGACCGAAAACGGCACTTCCCGCTGTGAAACAGGCACGAAAAGTGCTTGCTGCACGGCACGGGCCGGATTCCGGCGTCGTTGCGGGAGGTCGTATCGGGCGTCTTGCGTCCACGCGGCACGTGTTAGAAACTAATCAATATGCATCTGCTGTCGAATCGAACCACCTCGATGTTTCCGCCGGTCGAGCACGCGTCACCCGAGGGACTGCTTGCCATCGGCGGCGACCTCTCCAGCCGGCGCCTGCTGGATGCGTATCGGCACGGGATCTTTCCGTGGTACAGCGCCGGCCAGCCCATCCTGTGGTGGTCCCCCGATCCCCGTGCGGTCCTGTACCCGGATGAATTCAGGATCTCGCGCAGCCTCGGCAAGACGCTCAAGAGGAACAGGTTCGCCGTCACCTTCGACCACGATTTCGAGTCGGTCATCCGGGCCTGCTCGGAACCGCGCCTCATCGGCGGCGCTCCGAGCTCCGGCACCTGGATTACACGCGAGATGAAAGCCGCCTACATCGAGCTCCACCAGGCGGGGTATGCGCATTCCGTCGAGGCCTGGTCCGGCTCGCGGCTGGTGGGCGGACTGTACGGCGTGGCGCTCGGGCGCGCATTCTTCGGGGAGAGCATGTTCCACCGCGAGACCGACGCCTCGAAGGTGGCGATGGCCGGTCTCGTCAAGCTGCTCAAATGCTGGAAATTCGATTTCATAGACTGTCAGCTCCCTTCGGGCCATGTCATCAGTCTGGGTGCGGTGGAGATCCCGAGACAGAGGTTCCTGGCGGAGCTGGCGAGCTCCCTCGAATACGCCGATCCCGCGTTCCAATGGACCGAGCAGACCGTTTAGGCACGGGAGCGATGGGCGCCCTGCCGGAGCACGTCAAGATTTACCTCTCGGCGCCGCACGAGTGTCCGTATCTCCCCTCGGAGACCGCGAGCAGCCTGATCATCGATCCCAACATGAGCGTCGACCGGGACGCGCTGACGTTCTTTACGGTCAACGGCTTCCGGCGCAGCGGCGACGTGATCTACCGCCCGCATTGCGCCCAGTGCAATGCCTGCGTGTCGGTTCGCATCAACGTGGAGGAGTTCCGCGCCAACCGCAGCCAGAAGCGCACGGCGCGGCGGAACCGGGACCTGCGCATCGTGACCGGTCCCGCCCGCTACGACGATGTCCATTTCCAGCTTTACCTGCGCTACCAGCGCTCCCGCCACCCGGACAGCGAGATGTGCGACCCGGATCCGGAACAGTACCGCCGATTCCTGGTGAATGACCGGCACGAGACCTGGTTCTACGAGATGTACGACCGGGACGAGCTGGCGGCGGTGGCGGTGTGCGACCGGCTCAATGACGGGCTGTCGGCCATCTACACGTTCTTCGATCCGAAGCACGCGGATCGCAGCCTCGGCACCTATGCCATCATCTACCAGATCGAGCAGGCGAGAAAGCTGAGGCTGAACTTCGTGTACCTCGGATACTGGATCGCCGAGTGCCGCAAGATGTCGTACAAAACGAATTTCAGGCCGATTCAGGGCCTGGTCAACGGCACGTGGCAGCGGATCGAGTAGGACCAAGCGCGGACACGGACGTACCCTCTGCCCCATTTTAGAGCAGCTCAATCATTCATCGCGACTGCAGGGGGTTTTCCGCCTGTCCGGGACTTTACGCCGTCCCGCGCCTGGGGCATCATACGCGCCCGTTCGACAACCCAAGAGTAGAATTTGGCCAAAGAAGATCATATAGAAATGGAGGGAACTGTCATCGAGACGCTTCCCAACACGCAGTTCCGGGTTGAGCTCGAGAACGGACATATCGTCACCGCGCACATCTCCGGCAAGATGAGAAAGAACTACATTCGAATCCTGCGCGGCGACAAGGTAACAGTTCAACTCACCCCCTACGACCTGACCAAAGGCCGGATCACCTACCGGAGCCGGTAGCGCCGTCACGGCCCCGCCGCCGGGCGTTTCGAAGTGCGGCGGCTGCGGGGATGTATTGCGGACCGTAACTGTATAGAATCACAGGTGCGCCAATCACCTCCGCGAGGTGTCGATTTGCAATCGCTGACGAGCCGGCAGCAACAGATTCTCGAGTTCCTGATCCGCTACATCGACAAGGCGGGCATGCCGCCCACCCGGGTCGAGATCGCGGCCGCCATGGGCTTTCGGTCGGCCAACGCCGCGGAGGACCATCTCAAGGCGCTCGAGAAGAAAGGCGCCATCAACTTGACCAAGGGGATGTCGCGCGGCATCCGGGTTCGGGGTGAAAGCCGGCAGGAAGCGGGGCTGCTGCCGGTGGTGGGCCGCGTCGCGGCTGGCGCGCCGATCCTCGCCGAGGAGCACATCTCGGACCATCTGCAGATCGCACCCGACACCTTTCGACCGAGGGCGGACTACTTGCTAAAAGTGAAGGGCACGAGCATGCTGGACGCGGGTATTCTGGATGGCGACCTCCTCGCGGTCCACCGCACGCGCGAAGCCGCGAACGGCCAGATCGTCGTGGCGCGTGTGGGCGACGAGGTCACCGTGAAAAGGTTCTCGCGTCGCGGCAACAAGGTGCGGTTGATATCGGCGAATCCGGACTTCGCCCCTATCGTCGTGGACCTCAGGACCGATGAGCTGACCATCGAGGGCCTCGGCGTGGGGGTGGTGCGCGACCGCCTCCCGAGGTAAGCAACGAGACAGCAGACATGGGCAACCGATTATCCAAGATCTACACGCGCACGGGCGACGACGGCACGACCGGCTTGGGAGACGGCTCGCGCATCGCGAAGGACGACGCGCGGGTGGAGGCGATGGGGGCGGTCGATGAGCTCAACAGTACCGTGGGCCTGATTCGTACCGAGCCTCTTCCCGGGGACCTGGACGCGGTGCTCTCCGGCATCCAGCATAATCTGTTCGACCTCGGTGGCGAGCTGAGCATCCCCGGCTACGAGCTCGTCAAGGCGCACTCGATCGACGCCCTGGAGAAAGAGCTCGACAGACTGAACGCGGAGCTCGGACCGCTCAAGGACTTCATCCTGCCCGGAGGCACCCGTGCGGCGGCCTGGTGCCACCTCGCGCGGTCGATCTGCCGCCGGGCCGAACGCCGTGTCGTCACCCTGGCGCGAGACTCGGGACACGGCGAGACCCCACGCCGTTACCTGAACCGCCTCTCCGACTACCTTTTCGTGCTGGCACGTTACCTGAACAAGGCCGCCGGCGAGACGGACGTGCTTTGGAGCCGGGAGAGGAGCCGCTGAGCCACCGGGGGGAAGGAGCTGGGGTAAGGGGGCGATGTTTGGGACCACCCTCACCCTGACCCTCTCCCGCCAGCGGGAGAGGGGACATGCTCCCTCTCCCTTCGGGAGAGGGCTGGGGTGAGGGGGCGGTGTTTGGAACCACCCTCACGCTGTCCCTCTCCCGGTAGGGAGAGAGAATGTTGCAAGAGAGCCAGTCCCTGCGCTGCGTTCACCCGTGGTCTGCGCTCCGGGCAGCCAGCTTGCCGCGCGCCCGGTCGAGGATCATGCACAGTCGGCGCGCACCCTCTGCCAGCCGGGGCGTCTGACGATTGATCAAGTCGGAATCCACGAGGAAGATGTTGTGCAGCCGGGCCGCCGTCAGGTTGGGGTAGCCTGACCAGTACTGGATGAGATCCGACGAGCTCGGGATAGTGGAGCTGATCAGGATCACCTGCGGGTCACGGACCAGCACCTCTTCCCGGTCCACCGTCGGCGCGATCGGCGTGAGATCCTTGAACACGTTGCTGCCGCCGCATAGATTCAGGACGGCAGTGAACATCTGACGGCCATTCAACGTCATCAAGGGGCGGCGGGCTATCTGGTAGAACACCCGCACCGTCGTCCGTCCCGCGTACCGCTCGCGGATACCTTCGATAGCCTTCGTGAACCTTGCCGCGCGGTCGCGGGCGGCTTCCTCCGTCCCAAGGAGGCGCCCGATGCGCTCCAGATCGCGCGGAATGTCGCCGATTTCGCGCGGCTCGAGCACGAAGACTGGAACATGCACGTTGGCGAGGCGTTTCATGATCCTGGGGTCGTTGCCGCTCTTCCAGGCGATCACGAGATCGGGGTGCAGCGCCACCAGCTCTTCCAGGTTCACGCTGAACGCGTCATCGATGCGCGGCAACCGGCGCGCCGCCGGAGGATAGTCGCTGTACTTGCTGGCCGCGATCAGGCGGTCCCCACCCCCCGCAGCGTAGACGAGCTCGGTGATGGAGGGCGCAAGGCTCACCACCCTCCTCGCGGGTGACGCCAGCTCCACGGTCTGCCCGCGGTCGTCCTTGATGGTCAAGGACCACGCCGTGGGTGCGCCGATGGCGAGAACGGCGATGATGGAGGCGATCAATGCACCTGCCTCGAGCACGCTTTTGCCGCGCGGCGTTCGACCCGGGCGCGTGTGCGCCGCCGGCAGGCGCGGCTCAGACACC
The DNA here is from genome assembly GCA_049583715.1 of Arenicellales bacterium. Taxonomy (GTDB): domain Bacteria; phylum Pseudomonadota; class Gammaproteobacteria; order Arenicellales; family JAANXG01; genus JAANXG01. The sequence continues at coordinate 16,916 of JBAUWJ010000131.1, forward strand.
GACGTCACGAAAAAAGCGCGGCCAGTCGAAGCGCGGGCCGGGATCGGTCTTGCGGTCCGGCGCGATATCCGCGTGCCCGACGATCCGGTCGCGGTCGATCTCCGGAAACGCATCGATCAGGACGCGCGTCAAGTGCGCAAGCGTGCGATACTGGGCTTCGGTATATTCGCCGTCATCGACGCCTTCGAGCTCGATGCCGATCGAAAAATCGTTCACTTCTGGCACGCCGTCCAGCACGGACCGTCCAGCGTGCCAGGCGCGGTCCAGCGTGGATACGAACTGGACCAGGCTTCCTTCACGCTTGACCAGAAAGTGGGACGACACGCGCATCCCGCGTATGCGCTCGAAGTACGGGTGCGCGTCATGGTCCAGCCGGTTGCAGAAGAAGCGCTCGACGTCACCGCCGCCGTATTCCCCGGGCGGGAGGCTGATGCAGTGGATCACCAGCGCGTTGATTCGAACGCCCTCCGGCCTGGCGTCGAAATTCCCGGATGGGATCCATCCGCTTTCAGTCACTCGTCCGGTACGGTTGTCGTGCCGCATGTCGCTTCAATTCCACCAAGCATCACCATGGGTGTCCACTGAGAAATGAGACAACTCATCTTGCCACAAGGCGCCGCGACGAGTGAACCAGGTATGGTATGCGTCCAGCTTTACGCGGCAAGCCACAGCCAAGGCGATAAACGGGGCCAGCAAGCCGACCGACTTCGAGTCGTCTCAGTTGCGGCGGCGCTAAACTGAATTCGGTTTAACCTTCGCTGGTGACGTTGCAATGTCTCTTTCCCCGTCGAGTACTCTCTCCCGATTCGTGCATATCTACAAGGGTGTGGAAGAATTCTATTTCCTCAACCAGGCCGGAGAGCTCGGCTACATCAAGGCCGGCGAGCTGCGTTCCGTCAAAGAAACGTTCCCCCAGCTCAAGGACCGGGCGTTCCTCAACGCGAACCCACATTTCCTCCGGGAGCTCGAAGAGCTCCTTCGCGAGCTCGGCGAGATCTCTGCCGCCTATCCGAACAACCTCGCGCCGGACCTGGAGCTCGGATACGTGCTGCCCGCGGGCGATCAATACCGTTGGCGGACATCGACTCTCGTCCTGCACAAGCACGTGCTGCAGGCGATCCAGGCCGATCACGATGCGATGGTCAGGAACGGCGCGAAAGGGCTGATCGAAGCCGAGCGGGATATGGCGCGCGTCGCCGGGGTGCGAAGCATACACCAGGGTCTCGACGAGCTCACCCATCACAGAGATGCAACGGGGCTGTACAGGTACTTTCCGGCGCTGTTCGTCGTGCCCGAGCAGCCGGACTCGCACCGGCCGCAGAGCTCCAAATCGAATGTCCGCGTCATCAACCTTCGCTGGCGGGACCGGAGATCGGATCCTCGCGGAGAAGACGCCAGAGACGGGAGGAGCGCCCGGGAGATCCTGTTCTCCGTACTGCGCGACAATCTGTCACAGCGCGGCGCCATCGACCGGAGCCAGCGCCTCGAAAACAGAATCTCCATTGGCTGACCGGCCGCCCCGCCGAGGTAGCCGCGGGGCCGGCGCAATTTACACGAAAGTCTGGTGCCAGCGAGAGGAGTCGAACCTCCGACCTGCCGATTACGAATCGGCTGCTCTACCAGCTGAGCTACGCTGGCAACGGGGGCGCGATTATACCGCAAGCCGCCGGCAACGCTAGAAGCAGCTCACCGGGAGGTAGTGGCTCACTCGAGCCACTACCCGACGGCAACCGATCACGGGGCAAGCGAATCCGCGGCGTTGCCGGCGCAGGTCGACGACCCGGACAACTTACTTATCCGGCTGTGACCAATCGCCGAAATGATCACCGCCCGGGTATCGGAAACATCCGAGGCCTTGGCGTTCTGGCTCGCCGACAAGTCCGCCGGGGAATCGGCCAGACAGATGACTTGCCGGGCGGTCGCGGGGCCCGCCACGTTGTTGGGATCGAGCGTACCGTCAGGCATGAAGCTGAAGGCGTTGTTCGCCTGGGCGTTGCCCCGGATGGTCACCCGGTTGCTCTCCGCTTTCCCGGTGCGAAGCAGTCGGTCGGATGCGGCCACGAAATTGAGCGGCAGGCTGTTGCTGGCCGACGTGAAGATGAGGTAGCCGCTGTGATAGTTCGGGACGCCGTTGGCCGGGGCGGGTTGACTCGTGCCACACAGGCAATTGGTACTTCCATTGCAGGCATTCGGATTCACGGACCGACAAATCGTCACCCGCTTACCGCGGGTGATTGCCTCGTTCCTGGCGTAATTCAGCACCCCGACCCAGTCGTTGGTTGCCGAGGTCAAGTCTGTTCTCCTGATGAACCTCTCGAAGCTCGGCACCGCCCATGTCAGCAGAAGCGCCGCCACCACCAGGGTGATCATCAACTCGATCAAGGTGAAGCCAGCGTTTTTCCTCATTCTTCGCATGATGTACGATGAGATTTCGACACAGAGTGTCCAGCGCCCGATCCCGCCGCGTAACTGCAGACTAAACCAGTATAGACGGGAATCAAGCTCGCCGACGACAGGCGGACGGAGCGCCTTGTCGAGTGGTAAGGCGTCGGCGGCGTACCGGTCAGTACGGGTGCCGCCGTGGCGACCGACCGCGGTGTGGACTACTGCCTGCCGGGGCGTCGGATGCGGACGACGACGTCGACGCCTTCGATCCTCCCTTCGTCCGGTTGCGGCAAGGCACCGATCCGAATCTCGCTGGCGTCGATGTCTTCCAGCTCACCGGTTTCGACATCATAGAAATGATGGTGCGGGGCCATGTTGGAGTCGTAAAACACCTTGGAGGGATCGACCAGCACCTGCCGCAGCAACCCCTTCTCGACGAACAGCCCGAGGGTGTTGTAGACGGTCGCTTTGGAGACGCAAGCCCCGGCCTGCTTCGCCTCCTCATAGAGCTGTTCCGCGGAAAAGTGCGTGGCCCGCGTCAGGACCATCTGTCCGATGTACAGGCGCTGTAAGGTGGGAATAACACCGTGCGAACGCAGCGTCGCACCGACCGACCCGGCTTCTGGAAAGGCGTATTTCATGGCTTGGAGGGATTGTAGTCTTAGACCCGTTCTAAGTCTAACGTCAAGGAGGGTAACGCACCCGGGGAACGCACGCCCCGATCGCCTGGCGGGCGGGTCGCGTGAATGCTGCGTCGCAGCATCCGGTGCCAGGCAAGTTCTGTTCCACCATACCCCGGCTTGCCGACCGCATCGGGCCGACTAGACTCTAAACAGACCCGGAGAAAGTTTCGTGCAAACTTCGATAATTTCTAAAGGCCATGTTGGAAATGCCGCTACAAAAAGCAGCAAAACAAGTTTTTCAGCTCGATCGGAATAGGCCGTCCGTCAATGAAAATAGACCGTTTGTCTACTGTTAAAAGCCGTTCATCTGGCTCAAAGTCGGTCTGCAGGAACCGTTCGTCGGCCCTTCCGGCCTCCTTTTGTGCACTGCAACACGTACATCGACAAACGGGCTTCTCAATGTTGGAAGTGCTTGTAACACTCGTGATTCTGGCGATTGGTCTGATGGGTCTGGCCTTCCTGCAAGCCCAGGGCCTGCACCTGAATACCAGCGCGTATACACGTACACAGGCTTCGATTCTCGCCGGCGACATCATCGACCGGATGCGTTTGAATACCGCGAGCGCAAGCGCCTACGCGACGACCTCGTTCAGCCCGTCGCCATCGAGCTGTAATGTCACCGCCGCCCCGTCTCCGAACAACGACCGTAACTGCTGGTTTCAGCTCCTCCAGACCTCGCTGCCATCCGGCACGGGCAGTATCACCGTGAACGGCAATATCGTGACGGTGACGGTGAGCTGGCGGGAGCAGCCCGCCGGAACCCGGAACTCCAGCTTCAATCCCAACAGCCTCACGGCGGCCGACCTGCTGCAGCACATGTCGGTGAGTGTCGCGCTATGACCGCCCGGGCCCGGTATTCGCGGGGATTCTCGCTCACCGAGCTGTTGGTTGCGATGGTGATCGGCCTGTTGCTGCTCGCCGGGCTGGTGACCCTGATGGTGAACTCGAAGAAGAACTACGCCACCCAGGACTACAGCGCCCGGCTGCAGGAAAATGCACGCTTTGCCATGCGGTTCCTGTCCTACGATATCCGCATGGCCGGCTACTATGGCTGCTCCAACGACATCATCAACGACACCAATACCAAGGCCATTACCGCCACGGACAGCTCGAGTGGCAACCCGGACAGTATCACGATCACCTACGGCGAACCCTATAACCCCGGAACCGAGATCACGCTCGATCCCGGCGCATACGATCCCTATGGCACGCCCGACACACTGTACCTGTCCACCGCCATTCCACAGGAGTGGACGGACAGCGACACGCTGGTGATCGGCGACTGCGGAAGCGCTTCGGTAGCCGGTATCGCGAAGGGCGGCATTCATGCCACGACGAACAGCATCGTCCTCGACCTCTCCCACACGACGTCCGGCTCCCTCGGGCGCATATACGATCCCAATGCCAAGGCCGGCGGCGCAATCACTATCCGCCGCCTCGTCAGCAATGACTACACGATTGCGACAGGCCAGAGCCACATCCCGACCCTCAAGCGCAACGGGCAGGAGCTGGTGGAGGGGGTCGAGAATATCCAGCTTCTGTATCAAGGGCTTACCGGCGGCGCCTTCGTGGCGGGATCGAGCCTTCCGGCGAACGTCGCGGCGGTTCAGCTCGCGGCCCTGGTGCGCAGCGTCAGCAACGAGAACCTTACGGACAGGCAGTATGGTTCCGGCGCCAAGATCACCGAGGATAAGGGTCAGTACACCCTCCTTGGCCAGAACGTGAGCTCGGATACTCCGACGATCAGGGGTCAGCGCCACGTGTTCAACAGCATGCTCATGGTGAGGAACCGACCTCTATGACCCGCTCCGTGCGCCGCACTCGAGCCCCGGCTTCCCAGCAAGGCATAGTCCTTGTCATTGGACTGGTCTTCCTGCTCGTACTGACTATTATCGGCATCACGTCGCTGCGAACCACCACGCTCGAGGAACGGATGGCGGGAAACCTCCAGCAGCACACCATCGCCTTTCAAGACGCCGAGGCAAAGATTGCACTGGTGCTGAACAGCCTGAACGGCAGCCAGTCCACTCTATCCACCGATGATAGCTGCGCCACCCTGAATCCGGGCAGCTACCCCGCACCCGTGAATCCTTCGGTGGTGACGAGCTATCACACCTGCGATCAATACCTCGGCACTTCCGAGCCCGGCCGGCTCACCAACACGGCGGAAGGCAGCCAGACGTATCTGCTGCACTTCCGCATCGAAAGCGAATCCACCACGGCAGGGCACGCGAATGTGACCCTGCAACAAGGTATCTATCAGCGCGGTCCCCGCTCTCCGTCCATTCTGGAGGAGTGAGCCCCGACCCTGCGGTCAATCCAGAACAAAAGGCCTAAGGCGATGGTTAAAGAACAGCGACAAAACGGACGCAAAGCCCTCAAACATTTCAAGGTCCTGGTGGCCGCCGCGCTGTATCTCGGGTGCTCGTCATGGTTCGCGCTGCGCGCCGACGATACCCAGATCTATGTCAGCCAGCTTCCGCCGGCCCAGGCGCCAAACGTGCTGTTCACCATCGACACCAGCGGCAGTATGGACACCACCGTGCCGGACGGCTCGCAGACTCGAATCGAGGCCGTCAAGAGTGCTCTGGACGATATTGTCAACAATACCAGCAATCTGAAGGCGGGTCTGGAACGTTACCACTACGAGCTCGGGGGGCCGATTGTCTTTCCCGTAATCGACCTGGACAGCGCGCCCAGCTTCCTCAACGATTCCATCATCAACTCCTCCATCGACCGTTCCACGGACGACGCCGAGGAATACGGCGGCGTCGTGCACACCGCCGATACCGCCTTGGAGCTCACCCAGGCCGAGACATTCAGCTCCGACCTGGTCACGACTCTGGAACTGACTCCGCTCACCTCCACTGACGACGATGAGGACGGTACGGCGTCCAACCTGACCACATCCAGCCCCGATCTCGACGTCGGGCAGGTGAATGCAGGCATTCGATTTCCGCTGGTGACGATTCCCCAAAACGCGGTCATCCTGCACGCGGAGGTTCAATTCAGCGAGACCGCGGAGCACACCGAGCAGACGGACCTCGTGCTCCACGGCGAGAACGTCGCCAATGCACAGACCTTCTCCGAGACCGGCACCAATTCCGTCGGCACTCGTTTCAACAATCTGACCACTGCGACCGTGCCGTGGAGCAACGTGCCTGCCCTGTCGAATGGTCAGATCGTCACCACGCCCAACATCCGAAGCATCATCCAGGAGGTCGTGAACCGCAGCGACTGGTCGCTGGGCAATGCCCTGGCTGTCATGATCGAGTCCAAGGACGGGCACCGTGAGCTGTCCACGATCGACGGCGGCACGCCCCCCATCCTGCGCATCCAGTACGCCCAGCCCGGCGCCACGTTGATGACCCGCACGGTGTCCGGCGGCCAGGGGCGCTACGACGCCGAGCAGGTCGGCGGTTATCTCTATCTGGGCGACACCGACATCGGCCTGATGCAGGACAACCGAGGCACCAATGACGAGTCGGGTTTCATATTCAGGGACGTGCAGATTCCGAGTGGGGCCCGCGTCGTGTGGGCCGACATGGGCTTTACCGCTCTGCGTGGGGATACCTCACCGACCTCGGACATGCAGGTTTACGGCATTCTCGATCCCAATCCCCCCGAGTTCTACTACTACGGCGGCGACGACATCGCCGGCAGGACACTGACCGACAACAAATCGCAATGGAAGGCGAATCTGAGCGAAGGAGACGAGGAGATATTTGCGCCCGCCCAGGGCGAGAGCTTCCTGACCTCCAATCTCGCAGACGAGATCAACGAGATACTCGCCAAGACCTCGTTTACAGCCGGTAACAACATGGGCTTCGTCATCAAGGATGACCCGGACATATCCGGGGTTTCGCGGCGCGAGATCTGCTCCCAGGAAGGTAACTTGTACTCCTACTACTCGGGCTGCCCGGAGCCTGTGACGGCCCGGCCCACTCTCAACGTGTTCTACACGATGCCCGACTCCATATCGGTGAATCAGCAGGTCGGCCTTCGCTTCAACAACGTGCAGGTGCCCCAGGGGGCCACCATCACGAGCGCCCACCTGGAATTCACCGTGGATTCGGCCACCACGCAGCCCGGGACCCTGACCATCGACATCGAGAATAACACCAATCCGCCGACCTTCTCGAATACGGCAGGCGAGAAGGTCAGCGACCGCACCTACGGCGCTTCGACGACCTGGACCACGGACGTCTGGGACACCCCGGGCGCGATCAAGCAGAGTCCGGACATCTCCTCCATGATCTCGTCGGTCACGGACCAGACGAATTGGTGCGGCGGCGGGTCGCTCGCTTTCCGGATCACGAGCACAGACGCCAGGCTGATCGCTCAGGCTTACGACAAAGGCGGCAGCGGCGCACCCACGCTGCGCATCAAATACAACACCAACAACCTCACCGCCGGCCAGGGCTGCACCACCAGGAAGACATCGGTACTCGTCAACGACAGCGCGGATGACGTTGAAGAGCAGACGAGCAGTGGACGTGGACACGGATCGATTGATTTCAACAGCCGCACTCTGAGTCTCAATTCCGACAACCTGGTCGGCGTGCGTTTCCAGGATGTCGCGGTGCCGAAGGGCGCGAATATCACCGCTGCGAACCTGTACCTGACGGCGGACGACTACGACACCGGCTCGGACACCATTCATATCTACGCACAGCAGAGCCCGAACGCGCCGTCGTTTTCGCGGGCGAACTTCGACGTCAGCAACCGCATTCAGACGGGTGATCCCGTGGTCGACTGGACCGAAACCACGGACTGGAACATCGGGTCGGTCTATTCCCCGGCCGACGATGGTCTCGACCTCACACCGCTCATCTCGAACATCGTCAACGGCACGGTAACGGATGGCACGAACCAATGGGCATCCGGCAATTCGCTGGTGTTCATACTGAAGAGCGACGCGCCCTACGGCAATGGCGACCGCAATGCCAATTCCTGCTGCCGCGGAAACTCACCCGTTCGCCTGGACATTTCCTACCAGATCAATCTGGGCGACGAGCCCAACACCGGGCAGGTCACCGCCCGCCAGGCCATCTTGAGTACCATCGACGATCTCGCCGCGAGTGGATGGACGCCGACGGTCGACGCTTTGTACGAGGGTGGTGCTTATTTCGCGGGTTACCCGGTGCACTTCGGCCGGACCCGCGGTGCGGGCCAGAGCTACGAGGCTTCCGGGACGACCAACGACACCGACCTCGACTACCACCTTACCGGGATCACGGACTCTCAGCTCCTCGTGGAGGGTGACAAGAGCCGGCTGAGCCACTACGCGACGTACACCCCATCCGATGCGACCATCGTGCGTGAGGGAAACTGCACGGTAACCGATCCGAACAACCGGGACTGCCGGACGGAACACATAGACAACTCGGAGGCCGTGACCTACGTTTCGCCGTTCACGCCCGATCAGAAGTGCGCGAAGGGATTCCTGGTGCTGCTGAGCGACGGCATCGCCAACCGCGACAGCTCCAGGGACCTGATCAAGACGTTGACCGGACGCAGCTCCTGCCCCATGCAGATTCCCCAGATCAACAACAACGGCAACCCGATCATCAACAACGGCAGCTTCGTCTTCCGCACTCCGACCTCCGGCGAGCAGTGTGGCCTGGAGCTGGCGGACTACCTGAACAAGCACGACTTCATCCAGGAGCAGAACCCGGCCACGGACGTGCTGAACAACGTGCGCACGTTCACCGTCGGGTTCAATCTCAACGTACAGGACAGCACCGAGAACAAGAACGCCGTGGAATTTCTGAAGGCGCTGGCCTTCGTCGGCAACGGCGGCGACCTGAACAACCCCACCGGCAACGAAGACGTGAAGTACGGCGATGACTTCTACACCGCCGACAACGCGTCCGAGCTCGAGGCCGTGTTCGAGAGCATCATCCACCAGATCATCAAGGAAACCACCTCGTTCGTGGCTCCCGGCATTTCGATCAACGCCTTCAATCGTCTGTTCAACCTCGACGATATCTACTTCAGCCTGTTCCGACCGGATAGCACCGTGGCCTGGCTGGGTAACATGAAGAAGTTCAAGCTGTGCACCGACCAGAGCACCTGCAGCTTCGGTGAAGTGATAGACAAGAACAGCCAGCCCGCGGTCTACGAGGACCCGACGGATCTCGAGAACTACGGGACGCTGAAGCCCGCTGCGCAGGGATTCTGGAGCGACACCAGCGACAGCGCCCCGGCGATCGACGAGGGCGGCGCCGGTGAGAAGATCCCGACTTACACCGACAGAACGGTCTATGTGAACACCGACAGTGGCGCTGTACCGAGCCCCGACCTCAGCAAGGCCGTGAATGTGCAGGGAACGGCACCCCATGAGATCGACCTCACCTCCGACGTCGGGTCGACACCGGCCAGCACCTCTGATTTCAATTCGCTCAAGAAGGCCCTTTTCGACCAGGGCAACTGCGACTCCGGCACCCTGGACGAGGAGAATTCCTGCCTGAACGAGCTGATCGAATGGATGACGGGCAAGAAATTCGTGGGCGACCTGCCGCGGCACGGCAACGACAGCGACGTCGACCGCTGGGCATTCGGCGATCCGATGCACAGCCGGCCTCTGGTGCTGACCTACGGCAAGGCCACCCTCCCCAGCGGCAGCATCCTGCCGCTGTCGAAGATCTTCGTGGGCACCAACGACGGCGGGATTCGGATGATCAACGAGGGAGACGGCGTCGAGGAGTGGATCTTCTATCCCAATTCGATGCTGGCCATGCAGTCGACCCTCAAGGAGAACAAAAACGCGAGCCATCTCTACGGCGTGGATGACACCCCCACCGCCCGGATCCACGACGCGAACGGCAACAGCATCATCGAGCCGGGGGACGGTGATTTCGTAAACCTGTATTTCGGCCTGCGCCGTGGCGGCCGCCAGGTCCTTGCCCTGAATGTCACGCCGGACGACACGGTCACCGGGGTGACCCAGAACGGACAGACTGTCGGCGCGAAGGGACTGGTGAAACCGGAAATACTATGGCGGATCGATGGCGGCAATCCGGACTTCCAGCGCCTGGGTGAAAGCTGGAGTACGCCCCGACCGGTACGGATTGCAGGTCCCCAGGGGCCGCTCACGGTACTGATATTCGGCGGCGGCTACGATCCGCGCCAGGACGGCACGGACAATGACGGCACGCCTCCCGACGGCGGGGATGTCTACAACAGCTCGACCAACGGCGACACCATGGGCAACGCCATATTCATCGTGGACGCCAATACCGGTGAGCGTCTGTGGTGGGCCAGCAGCAGCACGGACGGCAACGGCAACAGTGCCGACGCGGACGTCAGCGCGATGAACACCTCCATCGCGGCGCCTATCACTCCCCTGGATACGAACAAGGACGGCCTGATCGACCGCTTGTACGCCGTCGATCTGCGCGGCCAGGTCTTCCGCGTCGACATCGCGGCGGCGGCCAACCCGACCAACGGCGAGAGCGTGCTCGGCAGCAGCACCGTCGGCGTCCTGGCCACGCTGGGATCCGACACCGCGAACGACACCCGGCGGAAGTTCTTCTATGCACCGGAGGTCGCGGAGGTCAATGACGAGGCCCTTACCGAGGAACCCTACGAGCTGATCGGCCTCATCAGCGGCAACCGGTCGAATCCCCAGGGCAAGACCGTCCAGGACCGCGCCTACGGAATACGCGATTACCTGACCGACAACCCGTCTGCCGGACTGAGCAGCTCGAACTTTCCGGCATGCAACCCCCTGCTCGGCGGCTGCACGCCGGGGACGCCGATAACGAACGACAGCCTGACGGACGTTACGGACCAGAGTGCTTTCGTCATCCGCGACGACAGCAGCGGCTCCATCCAGCTCACCAGCGCCACCGGTACCTCCTTGAGCTCCACGGACGAGGCCGTGTCCAACCTCAAGAACAGCTATGGGTGGTATTTCGACCTCCAGGGTGCGAATTACGACTCGCAGGTTGCCAATCCGGCGCTGACGGGTGAGAAAGGCTTCTCCGGGGCGACGGTGCTCGGTGGCCGGATGTTCTTCACCACCTTCGTGCCCCCGGACCAGACCGCCGATACCACTGATGCGTGCTCGGTCCCCGAGGTCCTGGGCACGTCGCGCTTCTATGCTGTGGACTTCTTCACGGGCGCGCCTGCCTTCGACCGCAATGGCGACAATACCTACGACAAGGCGGAGCGCTTCACGGGCCTCGGCTCCGGACCGTCGGCGGATATCGTGCCGGCGTTCCTGCCGGGCGGGGTGGTGTTGCCGGTGCCGACCGGCGCCGGCGCCATACCGGAGAATCCCGGGCCGTTGACCGCGGTGAACAAGACCTTCTGGGTGGAAGAGGAATAGATGACTGATGCGTGCATCCGACCCCCCGGCGCCCGGCGCCGGGGGTTCACGTTGATCGAGTTGATGATCGTCCTCGCGGTGATCGCCGTGTTGACGGCCATCGCGCTGCCTGCGTACCGGGACTATGTCGTGCGATCGAATCGCTCGGACGCGGTAGTGGCCTTGACGGAGCTGGCGAATCTCGAGGAGAAGTACTACTCCAACAACCTCAGCTACACCACCGCGTTCGATGCATTGAGCTATCCGCAATCCTCACCCAATGACTTCTATGCATTGAGTATTGCGACCGGCACGACGGTGGGCTATACCCTCACCGCGAAGCCGAAAGGTACCCAGAAGAAAGAAGACAAAGCCTGCCAGAAGCTCATCTTGAACAGCTTCGGCCAGCGCAGCGCCACCGACTCGGGAGGCGGCGACACCTCGCAGAAGTGCTGGGGTCATTAGCTCCATCGCCCCGGAGGCGCCGGGTGCCATTGATACGATCCGCGGGTCGTGGTTTCAGTCGTTCGGGGCACTCCCGTCCCGCGCCCTGCCCTTGAAGAGCTTCAGCCCCACGATATCCATCACCAGCAGGGCGGCGCCGACGAAGATCGCGGAGTCCGCCATGTTGAAGTTCGGCCAGTCGTAGCTCTTGTAGAACCAGTGAATGAAATCCACCACGTACCCTTGCCGGAGACGGTCGAAGACGTTGCCGAGCGCTCCGCCGAGTATCAAGGCATAGGACACGGCGATCTGGAGCTGCACCCGGGACAGCCTGCGCAGGGAGTACACCAGGAAAAGGGAAACCGCGACAGCGACCCCGATGAAGAAAGCGTTCTGCCAGCCGCCGGCGTGGTTGAAGGTCCCGAATGCCGCCCCGGTGTTGTAGGCGAGCTGCAGATCGAAGCCGGGCATGATTTTCACCGGGGGCCGGCCGGACAGGTACTCGACCGCCAGCCACTTCGTAGCCTGATCGACCACGAACACCACGAGGGAGATCCAAACCGCTTTAAGCATCACGCCGGTTTCCTGATTCAGTGACAAGCCCGTTCCCCCTCCCGGAGCAGGGGTGATCGGATGGGACGCGTGATCGGCGAACGCGTTGCATCCATCTCTCTATGGAAGCTCTGATTAATGCTGTCATTGCGAGGAGCGACGCGACGAAGCAATCCAGAAAGCGTGGAATGGCCAGGCATCCTGGATTGCTTCGCTGCGCTCGCAATGACAACGTAATCCACTAATCAGAGCTTCCTTATCTGGATAGAAGATCCCCTCTCCCGAAGGGAGAGGGAGCCTTCTCGAAGGGGTAGGGAGCCGGATCGATACGTAATCGAGCATGACCCGCACGGTCATCAAGCGTACAGCCGGGTTTCCCCTCCCCCGGCGACATTCTTCACGCAGCGGCCGCAAAGATCGGGGTGATCTGGATCCGAGCCGACGTCCGCCCGCCGGTGCCAGCAGCGCACGCACTTCGGCCGTTCCGACTTGGCGACCGCCACGAACACATTCTCGAGTCCCGCCGGTTCGAGCGACGGTGGGCGCTCTCTGGATGAGAGGACCTCGGCCCCCGAGGTGATGAATATGAATCGGAGCTCGTCGCCGAGATCCCTCAAGGCCCCGAGATAAGGCTCGCCGCAATAGACCGTGACGTCGGCATCCAGGCCCGCACCGATATCGCCCGCATTACGGACGGCTTCCAGGGTCCGCATGACGACCTGGCGGACATCGATCACTCGACGCCAGTATTCGTCGTTCTTGTCGCTCTCCTCGAGCCTCGCCGGCGGCCAGTCGGCATACCACGTATTGAGGAGCACCGATTCATTGCGGTCTCCCGGCATGTAGCGCCAGATCTCCTCGGAGGTGAAAGCCAGCACCGGCGCCAGCCACCGCACCAGGGCTTCCAGCAGGTGATACATCGTGGTCTGGGCCGAGCGCCGCGGGACACCATCCTTCGGCGTGGTGTACAAACGGTCCTTCAGGACATCGAGATAAAAGCCGCCCATCTCCACCACGCAGAACTGGTGGAGCTTCTGGTACATCAGGTGAAACTGGTAGTTGTCGTACGCTTCGAGAATCTCGTCCTGAAGCATCTGACCCTTGGCCAGGGCCCAGCGATCGAGGGCCAGCATGTCATCAACCGCCACGGCGTCTTTGGCCGGATCGAAATCCGCCAGATTGCCGAGGAGATAGCGCGCGGTATTGCGCATGCGCCGGTAGGAGTCCGCGACCCGCTTGAGTATCTCGTCGGAGATGCTCATTTCGCCGCGGTAGTCCGTGGCGGAGACCCACAGCCTCAGGATGTCCGCGCCGAGAGTATTGATGACTTCCTGGGGAGCGATGACGTTGCCGCGGGACTTGGACATCTTGTGCCCCTGCGCGTCGACGGTGAATCCGTGGGTCAGCACACCCGTATAGGGCGCCCGCTCGGTGATCGCCACCCCGGTCAGGATGCTGGACTGGAACCAGCCGCGATGCTGGTCGGAGCCTTCGAGGTACAGGTCCGCCGGCCTGCGCAGCTCGGGCCGGGTGCGCAGCACGGTGTCGTGGGTCGTTCCCGAATCGAACCACACGTCCAGCGTATCGGTGACCTTGCGGTATTCCCCGGCCTCCTCGCCGAGCAGCGCGGCATCGTCGAGATCGAACCAGGCGTCGATGCCGCCGTGGGTCTCCATCTCGAGGGCGACCCGCTCCAGCAGCTCGGGCATGCGGGGATGCAGCTCCGAGGTTTCGCGGTGGACGTAGAAGGCGATGGGCGTGCCCCAGTACCGCTGCCGGGAGATGCACCAGTCCGGCCGGTTCTCCACCATGCCGCGAATCCTGGCCCGTCCCCAGTCGGGATGGAAAGCAACCTCGTCGATCTCGGCGAGCACCGCGTCGCGCAGGCCGTGGTTGTCCATGCTGACGAACCATTGTGCCGTCGCCCGGAAGATGACGGGCGACTTGTGCCGCCAGCAGTGCGGGTAGCTGTGCTGGTAGTTCTCCGCGTGGACCAGGGCCCCCGCCTCACGCAGCACCTCGATCACTTGCTTGTTGGCTTCGAAAACGAACTCGCCCGCGAAATGGGGCGTGTCGGCCACGAAACGCCCGTCGGGTCCGACCGGGTTCTCCACCGGGAGCCCGTACTTGCGGCCGATCTCGAAGTCTTCCTGGCCGTGCCCGGGCGCGGTATGGACCAGCCCCGTGCCCGCCTCGATGGTGACGTGTCCCGCCAGTATGCAAGGCACCCGGCGGTCGAGGAACGGATGCTGGAGCTGCATCCCCTCGAGGTCCGAGCCGCGGCATCTTCCAAGCACCTCGTAGTGCTCGTCGCCGTAGCGTTGCATGGAGGAGTCCAGCAGATCCGCGACGAGCACGAAGCGTTCCGGCCCATGTCCGCTCTCGCGCTTCACCAGCACGTACTCGAGGTCCGGATGCAGCGCCACCGCCTGGTTGGCCGGGAGAGTCCAGGGCGTGGTGGTCCAGATCAATGCCGAGATCGGACCATCGTCCGCGGCATTGCCGGACAGCCCCATTCGGCGGGCGCAGTCCTCGGCGTCGACGACCGGGAAACGCACGTCAATGGCCGGCGAAACACGCTCGGCGTACTCGATCTCCGCCTCCGCCAGCGCCGAGCCGCAATCCGAGCACCAGTAAACCGGCATGAGGCCGTAGTACAGGTGGCCCTTATCCAGTATCCGGCCCAGCGCCCGGACGGTGTTCGCCTCGGTCGCGGGCGCCATCGTGAGATACGGATCGTCCCAGTCCCCCACCACGCCCAGGCGGATGAAGTCGCGCTTCTGGGACTCGATCTGCTCGGTCGCGTAGGCGCGGCAGAGCTTGCGGAACGCCCTGGGATCGCGCCTCGCCTCCTCGCGGCCGTGGATCTTCTCCACTTCGTGCTCGATGGGCAGCCCGTGGCAATCCCATCCCGGCACGTAGGGCGAGTCGAAGCCACTCAGCGTGCGCGACTTGACGATGATGTCTTTGAGCACCTTGTTCACGGCGTGGCCGATGTGAATGACGCCGTTCGCGTAGGGGGGGCCGTCGTGAAGAATGAACTTCTCCCGTCCGGCACCCTGCTCCCGCAGCTTCCCGTAGAGGTCTATCTCTTGCCAGTAGGCGAGGATCTCCGGCTCGCGCTTGGCGAGATTACCGCGCATCGGGAAGCCGGTGGATGGCAGGTTGATCGTATCTTTATAGTCGCTCATAAAACGTCATGCCGTATTGGCCGTCCCGCCGTTGGACCCACGACTGGGTCCCCGGGTTCGGTCCTGGAAAAAGCGCTCCGCCTCCTCGATATCCGATGCGATCCGGGCCCTGAGCTCGTCCAAGGTCTCGAACCGTTCCTCGTCCCGGATCCGCTCGAGGAATCCGACCTCGATACGCCTGCCGTACAGGTCGGCGTCGAAATCGAGCAGGTACACCTCCAGCAGTGCCCTGGGTGTTCCCGGCAGCGTGGGACGGACACCGATGTTCGCCACGCCGTTCACGGGCGCCGCGCCGATTCCGAATACCTCGACGGCGTAGATACCCGTGAAAGGCAGTCGACGCCGATCCATGGCGATGTTCGCGGTGGGGAATCCCCACTGACGGCCGCGCTTGTCCCCGTGGATCACCCGCCCCGTTATCCGGAACGGCCGCCCGAGCAGGTCCTGCGCTTCTTCCATGTGGCCGGCCGCCAGCGCCTCCCTGATCCGCGTGCTGCTCACCCGCGCGCCGTCGACCTCGTAGGTGTCGGCTTCCTCCACGCTGAACCCGAGCCGCTTTCCAGCATCGACGAGGGTCGCGAAATCGCCCTTGCGCCCGTGGCCGAACCGGAAATCATCCCCCACCACCAGGTGGTGGACACCGAGGGCGTCCACCAGCAGGTGGCGAACGAAGTCCTCGGCGCTGGTCTGCGCCAGGGCCCGGCTGAAGCGAAGACACAGCAGGTAGTCCACGCCGACGTTCGACAGCAGGGCCAGCTTGTCGCGCAGCGTACTCAGACGAGCCGGCGCGGCGCTGCCCCTGAAATACTCCTGGGGCTGCGGCTCGAAGACGATCACCATGGAGGGACGACCGAGCTCTCCGCTGCGGCGGTTGAGCTGGGTGATCACCGCACGGTGCCCCAGGTGCACCCCGTCGAAATTGCCCACGGTCGCCACGCAGCCGCGATGGCGCGGCTTGATGTTCAACCGTCCGCGAATGAATTCCACGTCCCACCCCGTATCTCGGTCACTGCCGCGCCGGCGTTGTCGCCGCAGGTAAAACCGGGGATTCTATACAAGTGCCGGGCGCGACTCCAAGAAACGCGCACCGGTTCGTGGAACGGCCGGGGAGAACGTCAGGCCCAGTCGGGATCGAGCTCCTCGATGGCCTCCAGCAGGGGCCGGCGGCCCCCGTAGCCTTCGTCATAGCCGTGAAAATGAGCGATGCGCAGCTCCGGATACTTCCAGCACAGGTACCCGTCGCCGGTGTCGAAATCGACCAGCCACAGGCCTTTGACAACGACGCCGAGACGCTCGAGCTTGCTCACCCAGCGCTTGATGACCTCCTCGTACTCCCGTTGCACGGCCGGGGTACGCGGGTCCGTCGCCAGCATGTTGTTGAGGCGCTGCTTGATCGGCGCCAGCTCCTGCGCCGACTGCTCGGTGATGCTTCGAACCAGCGGCAACAGGCTCTGCGCCTCGCCGAGGGTGAAGATCCGCGGCTCTCCGACCGCGCCGATTTGATGGATCTGCGCCGCGTTGGCACTGCTCATTGGTCGAATTCGGCTCGCTTGAGTATCAATTGACCGGGTCGTATTCCACAAACAAGTATAACTAAAAAATAGACCGCCGCACCGGCCCCGACCCAGGCCGCCAGCCCCCCGGCGCGCGCGACGGTCCCGCGCGCCATCCACACGTCCGCACTGGCGACCCCGAATACCAGCACCAGGGACATGGCCGTCGCCGCGATTCCGACTTTCACCAGGAACGCCGGCCACCCGGGCTGCGGCTTGAATATCCCCTCTTGAATCAGCAGGTGGAGCAGCAGCAGCGCGTTCACCCAGGCCGCCAGCGACGTCGCCAGGGCCAGACCCGCGTGTCGCATGGGCGATACCAGGACCAGGCTGAGTATGATGTTCACCACCATCGCGACCGCGGCGACCTTGACCGGGGTCTTGGTATCCTGGCGGGCGAAAAAACCCGGCGCCAGGACCTTGACCAGCACGAAGGCCGTCAGGCCGACCGCGTAGCCCGCGAGACTGAGGGACATCATGCGGATATCGTCGGGCGTGGTGCGCCCATGCAGAAACAAGGTACTGAGGATGGGAATCCCCAGCAGCACCAGCCCGATCATCGCCGGCACGCATATCAGGACCGCCCAGCGCAGGGACCAGTCGAGCATCTCCGAAAACGCCTCCGTATGCCGCTTGGCGTGCAGCTTCGACAGGCTCGGCAGCATCACCGTCGCGAGCGCGATGCCGAACACCCCGAGTGGGAACTCCATCACGCGGTCGGAGTAGTACAGCCACGACACGCTGCCCGTCACCAGGAAAGAAGCCAGCAAGGTCCCCACCAGGATATTGATCTGCGCCACGGATACCCCGAACATCGCCGGCAGCATCAACCGGAATACGCGGCGCACGCCGGGATCCTTGATACTCGGACGCGGGAAAGGCAGCGCATTCTCCCGGCGCAGGTATGGTATCTGGAGGGCAAGCTGCAGAACCCCCGCTGCCAGGACGCCCAGCGACACCGCCTCGGCCTTGTTGGCGGTGAAGGGCACCAGCCACAACGCCGCCGCGATCATGCACAGGTTGAGCAGCACCGGCGTCACGGCGGGTACGGCGAAGCGGCCGCAGGTGTTCAGGATCCCCGCCGACATGGCCACCAGGGAGATGAACAGCAGGTAGGGAAACGTGATGCGCAGGGCGTCGACGGTGATGGAAAACTTGTCCGGCTCGTGGAGGTAGCCCGGCGCGATCACGGTGACGAAGCCCGGAGCCGCCCAGATACCAATCAGCGTCAACATCGCCAGCACGGCGCCGAGCATCCCGGTGACGTGATCCAGGAAAGCCCTGCCTTCCTCGGCGCTGCGCGTTTCCCGGTATTCGGAGTAGACCGGTATGAAGGCCTGGGAAAACGCGCCCTCGCCGAAAATTCGGCGGAAGAAATTCGGGATCCGGAAAGCCACGAAGAACGCGTCCGCGACCAGCCCGCTGCCGACGATGTTGGCGAGAACGATGTCCCTCACCAGGCCCGCCACCCGCGAGATCAAGGTCATGACGCCGACCAGCAGCGTGGATTTCAGGAGCTTGCGCGACACGCTCTTCCGGATTCTGCTTCCGTAGGGGGAGGCTGCAAATGGCGGCTACTATAAAGGAATTGTCAGCGCGAAACGTAGGAGCGCGATCAACTGCGACGACCCACGCGGAAACCGCGCCGACCCACCGAAGGATGACTCCCTAACCCGCCAGCGGGAGAGGGAACGTGGCTCCCTCTCCCTCCGGGAGAGGGCTGGGATGAGGGGGCGGTGTCTAATGTCGTGTTTGTGCCCTTCCCGGTTCCAAGAATGCGTGGGTACCCAATGGGCCGTGCCGAGGCTGCAGTCCATTGCCCTCACCCTAACCCTCTCGGCTCTGGCTCCGGGCTTCGCCCTACCTCCTCCGTCCCTGGAGTCGTCCCGCCAGCGGGAGAGGGCACTTCATTGCCTCTCCCTCCGAGAGACGGGACCCAAAACACAACGCCCGGCTTGTGCCGGGCGTTGGTGCGGAAACTCGAATCGTGGACCGGTTCAGCCCGCGGCGATGGCGCGCACCCGGCGGTTCAGCCGTGATTTCAGCCGTGCGGCCCGGTTCCGGTGATGATGGCCCTGGTGGACGGCCTTGTCGATCAGCGACGTCGCCCGCTGGTAGGCCGCGCGGGCGCCCTCGGCATTGTTGGCTTGCACCTGCTTCAGCACTTCACGGATGGACGTGCGCACGGCGGAGCGCTGCGGCGCGTTGTGAAGCCGCCGCACTTCGTTCTGTTTCGCCCGTTTACGCGCTTGTGCTGAATTTGCCAATGGTATTGCCGCCGTCTTCGATGGGGGCGCAAATATCCTGTTTTTGGACCCCCTTGTCAAGGCCGCGCCCGGGCGGTCGGGCGCCGTCATCGCGAGGCTGAGCTTCTCCGGCGAGGCTCAGTAAATGGGCCAGCGAATCGACAGAAAATGGCCCGGGAAGCGATCCGGAAGACCGGACTAAATCACGACCATGTTGTCCCGATGAATGAGCTCGGGCTCGCCGACATAGCCCAGTATCGCCTCGATTCTGCTGCTGGGCTCGCCGATGATCCTGCGGGCTTCCGCTGCGGAGTAGTTCGCCAGCCCCCGCGCGACCTCCGTGCCCTGCTCGTCCAGGCACACCACCAGATCGCCGCGCTCGAACCTGCCGCTCACCTCGGTGACGCCCACCGCCAGCAGGCTTCGCCCCGCGCGCCGCAGCACCTCCACCGCGCCCGCGTCCAGGCGCAGGGTGCCTTGGGCAATCAAGCCACCGGCAAGCCACTGCTTGCGCGCCGCCAGCCGGCCCTTGGCCGGTGTCAACAGGGTGCCGATAGGCCCCCCCTCGCGCAGGCGGACCAGGACATCGTCGGTCTTGCCCGAGCAGATGATGGTGGCGGCGCCCGAACGCGCCGCCTTCTCCGCGGCGGCCAGCTTGGTCACCATGCCGCCTCGACCCAGCGCACTGCCGGGGCCCGCCATGGCCTTCAGGGCGGCATCGCCCGCCCGGCCGCTTTCCACCAGCCGGGCATCCCGATGGCTCCGCGGGTCGGCGTCGAACAGGCCCTCCTGGTCGGTGAGAATCACCAGCAGGTCCGCGTCCGCCAGGTTCGCCACCAGTGCGGCGAGGGTATCGTTATCCCCGAACTGGATCTCGTCGGTTACCACGGTGTCGTTCTCGTTCACGACCGGCACCACCTTGAGCGCCAGGAGGGTGCGCAGGGTGCTCCTCGCGTTGAGATAACGATGCCGATCGGACAGATCGTCCACGGTGAGGAGAATCTGGGCGGTCCTGATCCCGAAGCGCTGAAAGGCGGACTCGTACATCTGCACCAGTCCCATCTGGCCGACCGCCGCGGCCGCCTGCAGGCGAAAGATCTCGTGGGGCCTCGCGTCCCAGCCCAGACGGTGCATCCCCTCGACGATGGAGCCCGATGAAACCAGCACGACCTCGAGACCCTCCTGCCGCAGCACGGAGATCTGTCGGATCCAGCGCTCCACCAGTGCCCCGTTCAAGCCGCTCTTCCGATCCGTCAGCAACGCGCTGCCGACCTTCACCACCCAGCGGCGCGATGCCTTGACCCGCTTGCGCTCGTTCATACCGTCTGCTCTCGTTCCGCCTCGCCTTCCAGGAAGGTCATAACCTGGCGGCACAGCAATTCGCAACCCTCCCCGGACACCGCGCTGACCTCGAACACGGGACCTGCCCAGCCGAGGGCGTCCACCAGGCGCCGGGGACGCTCCGCCCGGCTCTCGGCGTCCAGGGCGTCGATCTTGTTCAGCACCAGCCAGCGTGGTCGCGCCGCGAGGTCCTCGCTGAAGGCCTTCAATTCGGTCTCCACGGCCCGCACATCCTGCGCGACATCATGGTCGTCGAGGGGCGCCAGGTCCACCATGTGCAGCAGCAGCCGGGTACGGGCGAGATGACGGAGAAAGCGCACACCGAGGCCGGCGCCCTGCGACGCGCCCTCGATCAGGCCCGGGATATCGGCCAGCACGAAGCTGCGCTCCGCCTCCACGCGCACGACGCCGAGGCTCGGGTAGAGCGTGGTGAAGGGGTAGTCCGCCACCTTGGGCCGGGCCTGGCTGACGGCCCGCACGAACGTCGACTTGCCCGCGTTGGGCAGGCCCAGCAGGCCCACGTCGGCCAGCAGCCTGAGCTCCAGGCGCAGGACGCGCTCGTCGCCGGCTTTGCCCGCCGTGGTCCTGCGGGGCGTGCGATTGGTGCTCGATTTGAAGTGCGTATTGCCGAGGCCGCCCCGCCCGCCGGCAGCCACGATGGCCGCGGCGTCGGTCGACGACATATCCACGATCAATTCGCCGGTCGCGGCGTCGTAGGCCAGCGTCCCGCGGGGGACCTCGATGTACAGATCCCGTCCGCTCCGTCCGGACTTGTCCCGGCCCATGCCCGGGCGGCCGTTTTCTGCTCGAAAACGACGCGTATAGCGGAAATCCGCCAGGGTGTTGAGCCCGGGCACCGCCTTCAGGTACACGCTACCGCCACGGCCTCCGTCGCCGCCGTCAGGGCCTCCCCTGGGGATGAAGCGCTCGCGCCGGAAGCTCAGGCAGCCGTCGCCGCCTTTGCCCCCTTGAACCGCGATTTCAGCTTCGTCAACGAATTTCATACCGCTCCACGGCGGCTGCCAGACTGTAACCGGGCCCCAAAACAAAAGACCCCGCCCTGTTTCCAGAGCGGGGTCCTGTCGTTCGTCGCCCGGTCGGGGTCAGGCCGAGACCACGCTCACCCACTTTCGCTTCTTCGGGCCCCTGACCTTGAATTCCACCACGCCGTCGGCTGTCGCGAACAAGGTGTAGTCCCTTCCCATTCCGACGTTGGCGCCTGGGTGAAAGGTGCTGCCGCGCTGGCGCACGATGATATTCCCGGCCTTGACGGCCTGACCGGCGAACAATTTCACGCCGAGGCGCTTGGAAATGGAATCGCGGCCGTTTCTCGAGCTGCCGCCTGCCTTTTTGTGAGCCATATCAGCCTCTCTGCCAGTGCCTCAACCGGACTTTTCAGTCAGTTTCTTCGCCTGCCCGACCCAGTCGTCGCGCTCGATCCGCGCCTTGACGCCGAGGGCTTCGTCGATCCGGGCGATGTCGTCCTCGGTCCACTGCGCGATCTGCGAGAGGGACGTCACACCCGCCGTGTGCAGCTTTTCGGCCAGGACCGGACCCACGCCCGTGAGCTGTGTCAAGTCGGCCTCGCCGCCGCCCTTCGCAGGCGGCTGGTCGGCCGCGGCT
>JBAUWJ010000132.1:0-19389 GCA_049583715.1 Arenicellales bacterium
AGAGACACCTGGCCTTCGGCAACAACGACCGGCCCGGCATCCTGAACGCCGCGGCCGGCCGGATCTACCTCAACCGCTACGGG
This sequence comes from Arenicellales bacterium, assembly GCA_049583715.1. Lineage (GTDB taxonomy): Bacteria > Pseudomonadota > Gammaproteobacteria > Arenicellales > JAANXG01 > JAANXG01. The sequence continues at coordinate 84 of JBAUWJ010000132.1, forward strand.
ATACTGCCCGGTGAGAACATCGTCGTCGCCACCAACAACGACTCCGCGTACCCGGTTGCCGCCGATCTGACCCGGGCGGGGGCAAGGGTCAAGCTGATCGAAGCCCGGCCCGCCGTCCACGGCGAGGTCGCCAGCATCGCCACCGAGCACGGGGTGAGCGTCGAGTTCGGCGTCGCACCGCTGCAGGCGGAGGGCAAGCAGGGCGTGCGCAGCCTGCAGACGGCCGTGGCGGACGGCAACGGGTGGCGTGCGGGTCCGGTCGAGACCTGCGATCTCGTGCTCGTATCCGCGGGCTGGTCGCCGGTGGTGAACCTGCTGTCGCACCGCGGCGTGAAGCCGGTGTGGGACGCGGAGACCGCCTGTTTTCTGCCCGCTGACACCGGCGAGCCCATCACCATGGCCGGCTCCGCCGCCGGCGTGTGGGACCGCGAGCAGTGCGTGCTTTCCGGCCAGTCGGCGGGTAGCCGGGCTGTCGGGGCCCTGGCCAAGGCCGTGGAAAGTCCCGCTCCCGAGGTCGCGGCGCCGGAGCCCGGGGGCTGGTACCAACCGATCCGGCCGCTGTACGAGATCCGGGTGCCCGGCCGGAAGCTGAAGAGCTTCGTCGACCCGCAAAACGACGTCACCACCGAGGACGTGCGCCTCGCCCATCGTGAGGGATACGTGTCCGTCGAGCACCTGAAGCGCTTTACCACCCTCGGCATGGCCACCGACCAGGGCAAGATGGGCAACGTCATCGGCCTGGCGCTCATGGCCGAGGCCCTGGGGAAGGAGATTCCGGAGGTGGGCACCACCACCTTCCGCCCGCCCTACACGCCGGTCAGCATCGGCGCCCTGCGCGGCGCCAGCGTGGGGACGCATTTCAAGCCTTTGCGTCGCACGCCCATGCACGACTGGAATCTGAAGCACGGCGCCGTCATGGCCGAGGCGGGCCTGTGGCAGCGGCCGTGGTATTTCCCGAAGGCGGGCGAAGATCTGAGCGAGGCCTACGTGCGCGAGGCCGAGACCGTGCGCGGCGCCGTCGGACTGTGCGACGTGACCTCTCTCGGCAAGATCGCGGTACAGGGACCGGACGCCGCCGAGTTTCTCAACCGCGTCTACTCGAACGCGTTCGCGAAGCTCGCGGTGGGCAAGGCCCGCTACGGCATCATGCTGCGCGACGACGGCATCGTGACGGACGACGGCACGACCTGGCGCCTCGGCGACAGCGAGTTCTTCATGACCACCACCACCGCCCACGCGGCGCACACCATGGTCTGGCTGGAGGAGCTGCTTCAGACCCGCTGGCCGGAGCTCAAGGTGCATGTCACCTCCGTCTCCGAGCAGTGGGGCGGCGTCGCCGTGGCCGGGCCGAAGTCGCGCGAAGTCCTCGAGGACTGCGTGGCGGATGCGGGGCTGGTGTCCAACGAAGCATTGCCGTTCATGGGTGTGGTCGAGACCGAATTGCAAGGCGGTATCCCGTGCCGTATCGCCCGCATCAGCTTCTCCGGCGAGCGCGCCTACGAGGTCTACTTTCCCTCCGACTACGCGAATGCCGCGATGGACCTGTTGTGGGACAGCGCGAAATCGAAAAGCGGCTGCCTCTACGGCCTGGAAGCCCTCGGCACGATGCGCGTCGAGAAAGGGCACGTCACCCATGCCGAGCTGGACGGCCGCATGACCATCGATGACGCCGGCCTCGGAAAGATGGCATCGACGAAAAAGCCCTACATCGGCAAGACTCTGAAGGGCAGGCCGGAGCTGGTTCGCGACGACCGACCGCGACTCGTCGGCATTTTCCCGAAGAACCGTGAGGAGAAGTTCAACGCCGGCGCGATTATCTGCGCCGCGGACAGGATCAGCGGCCACGGAGAGGGCTGGATCACCGCGGTGACCCATTCACCGGTGCTGGGCCACTGGATCGGCATCGGCTTCATCAAGGGTGGACACGAAGCCTGGGAGAACAAGGCCCTGGTCGCCGCCGATCCGGTCCGCAAGGGCAACACCGATATCGAGGTCGTGTCACCGCAGATGGTCGACCCGGCCGGGGAGCGCATGCGTGGCTGAGCGTGTTTCCGCCCTCGCCGGGCACTACAAGACAGGGCACTTCGGGGAGGCCGGCGAGGCCGGTGTGACCTTGAACGAGATACCGGACCCCGTTCTCCACCAGATCGCCGCATGGCCGGAGACACTCCAGGCAGTGGGCGCCAAGGCCGCGACCGCGGCGGGCGCCGGCTGGGCGCCGGGCCCGGGTGCGGCATCCGCCGGCGACAAGGGTGCCCTGCTGCGCGTCGAACCCCTCAAGTGGTGGATCTACGGCGTCGAGGCTCCGGCGTTGAACCCCGAGGAAGGTGCGACCCTGGACCTCTCCCATGCCCGCAGCCATCTGCGAATTGCGGGGCGCGAGGCGCGCTCATGCCTCAATCGGCTGGTATCACTGGACTTGCGCGAGCACTCCTTTCCCGTCGGTGCCGTGGGATCGACGGCCCTGCATCATGTCGGCGTCACGCTGTGGCGCTCCGCCGACGGCTTCGAGCTGTTCGTCCCGCGCGGCTTCGCGGTGTCCCTTTGGGAGGTGCTGTTCGACACCGCCGTGCAGTTCGGCGTCGAAGTCGGCGAGCCCGCAGTGGCGCGGGCACAGGAAACGCACCTGTCGGAATGAATTCCGACCCACAGGGGGCACGGCCATATAGGTCGAAATTCATTTCGACAACGCCGCTCACTTTGGAGTGCATGACTGGACGAACCCCGACCCACAGGGGGGCGCGGGTGTGGGTCGGAATTCATTCCGACAACGGCGTTCCTCCCGGCACACCTGTCGAGATGAACCTCATTCGACAGGGAGCACGGCCCTGTGGGTCGGAATTCATTCCGACAGCAGTGCCTGTTTCGGGATGCACGTCGGGATGAATCCCGACCCACAATCGTCCGGCCACTCCGTTGCCGGCGCCGGTCTGTCCTCAACCCCGCTGGTAGGTTCCTATCAAGCGGTTCATGGCGATCACGTGAGGCTCGATCTCGTCGAGAAGCTGCCATAGGGTCAGCCCCTCCTTCAGCTCCATCGCCTTGTCCAGGGCCAGCACCCAGAAGTAGTACCTGTGCACGCCGTGGCCTTCCGGCGGCATGGGGCCGCGGTAGCCGTTCTTGCCGTAGTTGTTCTGGCCCGCCGTGTGGTCCGGGGTGCCTTCCGGCAGAGCAGTGACGGACGCCGGGATGTTGTACAGGACCCAGTGCACGAAGCCGTAGGTGCCGCCGGGCGAGACCAGCGGTGCGTCCGGGTCGTGGCAGATCACGGCGAAGCCGCGGGTCCCGTCGGGTGCGCCGCTCCAGGATACGGCCGGAGATACGTTCTCCCCTTCGCCCGTATGGCGAGTGGGGATCGGTGCGTCGTTCTGGAAGGCGGAGCTTGTTACCTGCATGTCGGAAAGTGCGAATCCCATGGGCGAGGATCTCCTGTCAGATCAGTGGCCTGTCGATGAAAGGCCTGTTGATGGATGGATGGTTCCATCCTAACGCGGGGCACGCCGCCGGGAAAGCGTGGCTCCGCACCACGTCTGTGGGAGAGGTAAGGCTCGTTCCAAACACCGCCCCCTCACCCCTGCCCTCTCCCGGAGGGAGAGGGAGCCGGCCGGGTCGTGCCGGCGCCGCCGGCGTTATTTCGGCACCAGCTCGGCGAGGCGCTTCACGAGCAGGGAACGGCGCAGCTCGCCGACGTGGATGCTGTCGATGGTGCCGTCAGGCCTGATGAAGACCGTGGTCGGCACGCCCGCGCTGTCGAACCAGTCGAAGATCGCATTGCTGTCGACGGCGTCATGCCCCGGGTCCGTCCATATCGGGTAGCTGATTCCCCGGGAATCGATGAAAGGACGCACCACGTCCGCCGGCTGGTCGAGGGCGATGCCGACGATCACGACGTTGCGGGTCCGGTACGCGGCCCAGGCGGCTTCCAGCAAGGGCATCTCGTCCCGGCACGGCGGGCACCACGTGGCCCAGAAATTGAGGACCACGCCCTTGCCCTCGAGGTCGGACAAGGCCGCCTTGTCTCCGTCGAGGTCGCGGAGAGTGAAATCCGGGACCTTGTCGCCGGCCCGGAGAACGAGCTGCCCGGGCAGGTGGCTCGTCGCCAGGAGGACCACGGTCAGGAGAATCGCCCCGGCGGCGAGGCCGCCGGTGACCGCGCGAACGTGGAGGTGTCGCGTGTCCATGTTCCGCAGCCGGAAGAGCACATACAGGGCGCCGGCCGCAAGTCCCGCGACGGGCAGGTACCCGGGCCGCCACAGGTACGCCGCGGTCCAGGGCACGGCCGAGAAAGCCTGCCAGTACAAGGCCACGTAGGCGAGCCTGGCCGCGAGCACTCCGGTGACGGTGCCCACGATCACGGTGCGCCGGGCTCCCCGGGGATCCAGCCCAAGGCGGCGCGCGATGTAGGACGCCACCCATGTCGCCGCAGCCAGCGAGGCGACGAAAGCGGCGAGCCGGATGAAGCTCACCAGCATCGAGGCGTTCAGTGTTTCAGGCATTCGCGGCGATCCACCGAGGGATGGCGTGTCTCGACGGATTGCCGGGCACGCGGAAGCGGGTGCTCATCGAAGGTCTCACTGCCGGGGTTACGTCAATCTACAACTTCAGGCGTCTCGATCGCAATGCGTTGCTGATGACGGGCACCGAGCTCGAGCTCATCGCGGCGACGGCGAACATGGGAGAGCCGTGCGTCGCCTGGCCGCGGGACATCGGATGATCAGTTACGTTCGCCTCGCCGCGGCGACGGCTTCGGCCCAGAGGCATCGACCGCGGGACCCCTGGCCAGAGTCTCGATGATCGGGCAGCCGGACACCGGTCCCCTGCCCGAGCACTGTCTGGACAGGTCGGACAGCGCGGAGCGCATCCGCTCGAGATCCTCGATCTTGGCCTCGATCTCCTCGAGCTTCGATTCCGCCAGCGCCTTGACCCGTGCCCGGTCGCCGTCCGCGTCTTGACGCAGATCCAGGAGCTCGGCGATCTCCGGCAGGCTGAAGCCGAGACTCTTGGCGCGCCGGATGAAGATCAGCCGGTCGACGGCCGCCTGGTCGAAGCGGCGGTAGCCGGCGCTCGAGCGCGGCGCTTCGGGGATGAGGCCCCGGCGTTCGTAGAAACGAACGGTCTCCGGCCCGACGCCGCACAGGCGGGCCAGTTTTCCGCGTGTCATGGTCATGGCTGCATGTTAAACCTTGTACCATACTACACTGTCAAGCCCGGCGTCGGCGCGGCGAAGGCCTGTAGAGAGCCTGGCTTCCGCCGCTTGGCGGCGGGCGGGTGAATCAAATCGAGAGGAGCGTCGTGTACACTCCAAGGCGGTGCGCCGAGCCCGTCGCATGGAGGAAGGGAAGAAATGGTCGATAATGACAATACGGTGACCCTCGCGAAGCATGGTGACGCGGTTTTCACGCCCGACAAGGTGAGAGTAGACTCGAAACAGGGCCGTGCCGTCGCGCGGGGGGGGACGTGCTGCGAGGGGCAGCTATGGCAATCATTGACGGTCGAGACAACAACCCATCGCACCGGCGTGTGCTGCCGGTGGTGGTGGACATGTGTGTCCGTATCAACACGGTATTCGTGAGATACGTGGGGCCGATCGCCGATGAGATCGTCGATGGGATGTACAGGAAATGGTTGGAGACGGGCAGCACCGGACCGTCCGGCATCGGGCGTTATATCACCCTGCTGTCGCAGCACATCGCCGACGAGGAGCAAAGAACGTCGTTTGGGGACGAGGCGCGCACCGCCATGCGAGACGCGCTCGGGCGGCGCCGCTGACGACCGGGCCGACACGACATAACATAAGGGCCACCGTGAGGAACGGTAATGCTGAGAAATAGCTCGATATCGCTCAAGTTCGCACTGATATTCATACTTTCTATCGTGCTTGTCGGTCTCGCCTATCTCCTGTTGCTGCGCAACATCTATCAGGCGCAGCTCCTCAATCAGGCGCGCACGACGGCCGACCAGGTGGAAGCCTTCGGCGCCTGGGTGTCGAAGCACGGCCGCGTATGGACGAGGAATGATTCCTCGAGCTTCCTCGGCAAGCTCGACGTCGTGGAGGCGGACTCGCTGGGCGACGGCACGCCGAAGAAGGACGTCTTCTATTCCAAGAACCCGGCGCTGGCCCAACGGGAGCTTTCCGAAGTGGTCGCCTCCTCGAACACCCACGCCAGGTTCCGGATGACCTCAGACAACTTCATGAACCCCCTCAACAAGCCCGATGCCTTCGAGGCGCGCGCCATCAAGTTCGTGAGGCACCAGGGGGTGAAGGAGTACACCCAGCTCAGCAACGGGGTGTATCACTATGCACGCGCCGTCATCGACAAGCCGTCATGCATCACCTGCCATGGGTCTCCGGCCGACGCGCCCAAGGAGGTGACCGAACGCTACGGCACCGAGCATGGCTTCGGGTTCAAGGTCGGCGACGTGGCCGGGGTCATCAGCGTCACGCTGCCGGCGGAGCCGTTGTCCGCCACCTTCTTTCAGCTCGTCGGGCCGTCGGAGATCGCACTGGTGGTGCTGGCGTTCCTGATCGCCTATTTGTACATCCGCTTTGGCGTGGTAAAGCCCGTTCAGGAGCTGACCGATATCGCCAATAAGCTGTCCACGGGTCGTGACGAGCCCGTCCACGTGGAGGGCGTGAGCCAGAAGTCCCACAACGAGATCGACCAGCTCACGCTGTCCGTGAACCGGCTGCGGAACAGCATGCAGATTGCGATCCGCCATCTGCGGGCCGCCCACGCCAACAAGAAGTAATCCCGACCGCGCGCAGCGATAACAGGATGGTGGCTCAGCTCGGATAAGTCACTACCCTTACTGGTCGTGGTCGTCCGGGCGGCGTCGGACCGGCGCGCTCAGGGCGCCTGATACAGCTTGTCCAGGAACTCGCGCATGTCCTTCAAGTGCTCGCGGATCAGCTTTTCTCGCTCAGCCTTGTCGGTGGTCTGGGCGAGCTTCTGGCGAAATTCTTCGTTGTCCGCCATCTGCTGGCTGATCCGGTCGATCTGCTCATCACTGTACGCGTCGCTGGACTGGTCCGGGCTCGTCTCCGGGGTCATCTGCCTGGCGAGTCCCGGATCCACGGTGCTGCCGTGCATCCGCCCGTAACCCATGGGGCCGTAGCCCATCATGCCCGGCCCCATCATTCCGTATCCCATGGGGCCGTAGCCCATCATGCCGGGCCCCATCATGCCGTAGCCCATGGGACCATAGCCCATCATCCCCGGCCCCATCATGCCGTAGCCCATGGGTCCGTAACCCATCGTCCAGGGTCTCATCATTCGATAGCCCATGGGACCATAAGGCATCGCGCCGCGGGACAGGGGCGCGTCGCAGCCATGCGACCGGGCCTGCCAGTGTGGGCCGTGGGCGGCTTTCACGTACTGCCGGACGAGGTCCCGCCGGGCCGCCTTGTCCTTTTCCGAGGCGATGCGCTGCATCAGTTGGTATCGCTCGGCGATCCGGTCGCCGAGACGGTCGAGATAGTCGTCGCTGAGGTCCGCTCGACTGGAGGAGGAGTACCCCCGGCCCGCCATCCAACCCGGGCCGGATCCCATCATGCCTCCCCAGCGGCCGCCCATCATTGGGCTGTATCCGTAGGAAGTCCCGCCGGTCCCCGACTCGTCGCCGGAGGCGGCGAACGCGGGTACGGCGGCGATGCTCAGAATGCAGGCTGCCCCGATCAGGGCTGAGCGTAATGTATACATCGGAATTCTCCTGGGCAAAGTTGCCGCGCCTTGAGAAGGTTTGTTCGATCCCGGCTCCCGCCGCGACGTACCGCCGCCATTCCCTGGAAGCCGGCGTCGCGCGAGCAGCCGTCGAAAAGTCATGACGGGGACGGCCCGCCACCGTCCGGCCCCTGGCGCTTGGACAGTCCGCAAGAGCAATGCTCAAGAGCCGGGCTACGGAGAACTGGAGGTTACAGCGCCCCTCTCGCGCCGCATTTGATCTCCATCAAACTTGCCTCAGGCTCCCGCGCCGGGATATTGAATGTGTCTGATATTTAAAACATACTTAGAAATGGATAAACACCTTGAATAGGGTTCAAAAACCAAAATAGTGATGTTTAAGGCATGATTACGTCTGGCCAGATGCGGGCCGCACGGGCTCTGCTGGGCATCGGTCAGCGCGAGCTGGCGGAGCTCTCAGGGTTGTCGGTGCCTACGATACAGCGCATGGAGTCCAGCGACGGCACGGTGCGCAGCAACGTTGAATCACTGGTCAGGGTCATCGACGCTCTTTCCCACGCCGGTGTCGAGCTGATCGGGGAGGACGCCGCGAGCCTCGGCGGCGGCCGCGGCGTGCGCCTGAAGTCGGCGAAAGAGGAGAGCCAATAGGACATGCACGCTGCGCTCCTGTGCGCGGGCCTGGCGGTTGCTCTGTCGCTGTCGTCGTCGGCGGTGTCCATGTTCACGGTCCGCACACCCCGATTGATGCGGCTGCTGGTGATGCCTCTTGTGTCGTCGGCGGGCGTCGCAGCGATCGCCGCCGGCTTGCTGGCGCTGTGGCAAGGGGGCGCGATCACGACCCAGCTTCCCTTGGGACTGCCCTGGTTGCCGTGGCGAATACGCCTCGACGCTCTGTCGGGATTTTTTCTGCTGGTGATCGGTCTCGTGACCACGTCGGCGGGCATCTACGGGGCGACTTACGCGCGTGGGCTGGAGCGAAGTCGTGATTCCTTGCCGGCGCTGGGCGGATTTACCGGACTGTTTATTACCGGCATGCTGCTCGTGGTCCTCGCCGACGACGCATTCCTGTTCATGGTGGCCTGGGAGCTGATGTCGCTGGCCTCCTATTTCCTGGTGGCGTTCCACCACGAGCAGGCGGCCAACCGGCGAGCCGCGCTCCTCTATCTCATCATGGCGCAGGTCGGCGGCCTCGCGATCCTGCTGGCGTTCGGCGTGCTGGCGGCCTATGGCGGGGGCTTCGGCTTCGAGAGCATGCGCGCGGCCGCCCTGCCCTTCGGCTGGGCCGGTGTGGCGTTCTCACTGGCCTTTATCGGCTTCGGCATGAAGGCGGGGTTGGTGCCCCTGCATGCCTGGCTTCCGGAGGCGCATCCGGCGGCGCCTTCCCACATCTCCGCGCTGATGTCGGGTGTGATGCTGAAGGTTGCGGTCTACGGATTCATCCGATTCGTCTTCGATCTCTGCGGACAGGTCCACTGGCAGTGGGGCGTCGCCGTGTTGGCCGTCGGCAGCGTGTCCGCGCTGATGGGGGTGCTCTACGCGCTCATGCAGCACGACCTCAAACGGCTGCTCGCCTATCACTCGGTGGAGAACATCGGAATCATTTTTATCGGCCTCGGTCTCAGCCTGCTGTTTCTCGGCACCGGCCATACCGTGCTCGGCGTTCTGGGTCTGGTAGCGGCGATGTATCACACCTTGAACCACGCGCTGTTCAAGGGGCTCCTGTTCCTCGGCGCCGGCGCCATAGGGCACAGCGCCCACGAGCGCGATCTGGAGCACATGGGCGGACTGCTGCGCCGCATGCCATGGACGGGCTTATGCTTTCTGGTGGGCTGCGTCTCCATTTCGGCGCTGCCGCCCTTCAACGGCTTCGTCTCCGAATGGCTCACGTTCCAGACCGCGTTGCAGGCGTGGTCGCTCGACAGCGGCGTCCTGCGCAGCCTGGTTCCGATCGTGGCGGCGACGCTGGCGCTCACCGGCGCCCTGGCCGCCGCCTGCTTCGTCAAGGTCTACGGGGTGGCTTTCCTCGGGCGCGCCCGCAGCCGCCACGTCCGTCGCGCCCGGCAGGTGCCGGTGGGGATGCAGACCGCGCAAGGCATGCTGGCCTTCCTGTGCCTGTTCTTCGGGGTATTCCCGACATCCGTGGTGGCCGTGCTCAACGCCGTGCCGGTCCAGCTACTCGGCCGCGGCCTTCCCCAGGCCGCCGCCCACGGGGGCCTCTGGCTGACCCCGGTGGCCCCGGCGACGGCGAGCTACAGCGCGCCGCTGGTGGTGGTGGCGCTCGCGGCCATGGGTGGCCTGGTAGCTCTTGTGTGGCGCCGCGGCGCGGCCCGCCGGGTGCGCCGTTGCGACCCCTGGGACTGCGGATTTGCCCGCCCGACGCCGCGGATGCAGTACACCGCGACCGCGTTCGCGCAGCCCATCAGGCGCGTCTACGCCATGCTCTTTCATATCGAGGAGGGCCTCGAGGCGCAGCCGGGCGGGGGCACGCGCCACTTCCTGCAGGTGGGTGATCGCGCCTGGGACCTCTTCTATGCGCCGGTGGTGTCGGTGGTGGAGTCCGCGGCGCGGCGGGTGGTGCGCATCCAGTCCGGCAGCGTGCGCATCTACCTGGGCTGGACACTGGCGACTCTGGTGGTGCTGTTGTGGATCATTTCCTGACGGCCGGGGCCTGGACCTGGGCGCTGGTCCAGACGCTGCTCTATGCGGTGCTGGCTCCGCTGCTGGCCGGCTGGATACGCAAGTGCAAGGCGCGGCTGCAGAACCGCCGCGGTGCCCCCGTCGTCCAGCCTTGCCGCGACCTGCTCAAGTTGATGGGCAAGGAGGTGCGCGTTGCCCACACCGCCTCCGTCCTGTTTCGCGCCGCGCCCTACATCGTGTTCGTCGCCACCTGGCTGGCGGCCGCCACCGTGCCGCTGGCGACCAGTGTCCTGCCGACGGCGGCGGTCGCGGACATCATCGTGCTGGCAGGCCTGCTGGCCCTGGCGCGGTTCTTCCTGGCCCTCGCCGCGATGGACGTGGGTACGGCCTTCGGCGGCATGGGCGCGTCGCGCGAAATGCTGGTGTCGGCGCTCGCCGAGCCGGCGATGCTGATGGCGGTGTTCACGCTCGCCATGACCGCCCACAGCACCAATCTCGCCAGCGTGGTCGATTCCCAGCTCGCCGCCGGGCTGGTGCTGCGTCCTTCGCTGCTGTTCGCCCTGGCGGCACTCGTCCTGGTGGCGATTGCCGAGACCGGGCGCATCCCGGTGGACAATCCCTCCACCCACCTCGAGCTCACCATGATCCACGAGGCCATGATCCTCGAATACTCCGGCCGGCACCTGGCGCTGATGGAGTGGGCGGCGCAGCTCAAGCTGCTGCTTTACGGCGTGCTGATTGCCAACGTGTTCTTCCCCTGGGGCATCGCCCGGAGCCTCGACCCTCGAGCCGTGGCCGTCGGCCTGGTTGCGATCGTGCTCAAGCTCGCCGTCCTCGGAGTGACCCTGGCGGCGGCGGAGACGGTGCTCGCGAAGATGCGTCTGTTCCGGGTGCCGGCCTTTCTCAACCTGGCCCTGCTGCTGGGCTTGCTGGGTCTGCTCGGCTACGTGATCCTGGAGGTGGGATCTTGAGTATCACCGATCTTCCCCTGCTGCAGCAGCTCGTCCTCGTCCTCGCGGCCCTGGTGCTGTTCACGTCGTTCGTGCTGCTCGAGCAGACCCGGCTGGTGCCCGCGATCCACGCCTTCGCCTGGCAGGGGGCGCTGGTGGCGGCGGTCACCACCGTGGTGGCGGCCAGCACCCAGGGCGGCGGCCACCTCTATTTCTCGGCGTTGCTGACCCTGGTGCTGAAGGCGCTCGTGATTCCCTGGATGCTGCACCGGCTGGTGCACCGACTGGCGCTCGATCGTCACACCGATTCGCTGCGCCGGCCGGCCCTGGTGACCATGGCCGGGGTGGCGCTGGTGATCTTCAGCTACTGGCTGGTGCTGCCCATCGTCGAGCAGGAACTGTCCTTCACCCGCAACATCGTCGCCATCAGCCTGGCAGTGGTGCTGCTCGGCCTGTTGATGATGGTCGCGCGCCAGCAGGCGGTGGTGCAGGTCCTCGGCTTCATGTCGATGGAGAACGGTCTGTTTCTGTCGGCGGTGTCATCGACCGGGGGCATGCCCCTGGTGGTGGAGCTCGGGGTGGCGTTCGATGTGCTGGTGGCCATGGTCCTGTTCGGCGTGTTCTTCTTCCAGATCCGCGAGAGCATCGAGACGCTGGACGTGGATCGTCTGAACCGGCTCACGGAGTCGCGGGAATGACGGCGCTCATGATCGCGGTGTTCACGCCGGCCGCCGGCGCCATCGTACTGGGGCTGATTCGACGGCTGGGCTGGGCTGGTTGGCTGAACGTGGCGCTGTGCGCGGTCTCGTTCGCCGCTTCTGTGCGGCTCGCCTGGCTGGTTGCCGGGACGGGCGAGATCGCGGGGTCCAACTTCCGGGTGGACGCGTTCAACGTCTATCTCGTCGTCCTCACCAGCTTCGTCGGCCTGACGACCTCGATCTTCTCGCGGCCCTACATGCGCCACGTCTGCGAGACCGGCAGGACCAACGAGGCGGGCATGCGCGTCTACCACGCGATGTACCAGGGCTTCATGTTCACCATGCTGCTGGCACTGACCACCGACAACCTCGGCGTGCTGTGGGTCGCGATCGAGGGGGCGACTCTGACCACGGTGCTGCTGGTGTCGCTGTACCGGACCCCGGAGGCGGTGGAGGCCGCCTGGAAGTACTTCATCCTCTGCGGCGTCGGCATCGCCCTCGCCCTGTTCGGGACCGTGCTGACCTATTTCGCCGCGCGCCGTGTGCTGTACGAACCCGCGCTCGGATTGTCGTGGAGCGCCCTGTTCGCGCACGCGAGCGGCCTGGAGCCGTCCGTGATGAGTCTCGCCTTCGTGTTCCTGCTGGTGGGCTACGGCACGAAGGTCGGTCTGGTGCCCATGCACCAGTGGCTGCCCGATGCCCACAGCGAGGGTCCCACCCCGATGTCCGCGGTGCTCTCGGGCCTGTTGCTCAACGTGGCGCTGTACGCGCTGATCCGGGTGAAGATGCTGGTGGATGGATCGCTCGCGGGCACCGATACGCCGCACATGGCGGGATACCTGCTGATGGGCTTCGGCATGGTGTCGTTCCTGGTGGCGGGACTGTTCCTGCACCGCCAGCGCGACATCAAGCGCATGTTCAGCTACTCCTCGATCGAGCACATGGGCCTGATGACCTTCGCCTTCGGCGTCGGCGGCCCGCTGGCCACCTTCGGTGCGCTGCTGCACATGCTGGTGCACTCGCTCACGAAATCCGCGATCTTCGTGACCGTGGGCCACGCCGCGCAGATCGCCGGCACCCAGTCCATCAACCACATCCGCGGCCTGATCCGGACTCAGCCGGCGGTGGGCTGGTCGCTCCTGATTGCGGTGGCCGCCGTGGCGGGATTTCCGCCTTTCGGGGTGTTCACCAGCGAGTTCCTGGTGCTCACCGCCACCATGAACGCGCAGCCATGGCTGACCCTGGCGCTCCTCACCGGTTTCGGGGTCGCATTCGCGGGTCTGTTCCGGCATCTGCAGCCCATGGTGTACGGAGCGGCTCCCGAAGGCCAGCGTCCCGTGCCCGCCAACATGATCCCGGTCTATGCGCACCTGGTCCTCGTCCTGTGGCTGGGGCTCGCGATCCCGGGATTTCTGGCCGCGTGGCTGGACCGCGCCACGCAGCTCATCGCCGGGGCCCATCTGCTGTGAGCGAGCACCGCGCAGCCGGCTTCGTCTCGGCCCTGAAGGACCGTTCGATCACGACGGGCCCGGTGGATATCGAGTCCTTTGCTCCCGCTGCGCGGCTGTCCCTGGATGCCGCCGACTGGGGCAGTGCGGCCGCCGTCGCCGCGCAAGCGGGCTGGCGCTTCGCCGGCATCTGGGGCGATCCTTTCCATGACCGCATCGTCCTGCGCGCGTGCCTGGAGCAGGGCGGCACGCACCTGGTGCTCGAGACCGAGGCACCATTGCCGGAGCCGGTGTTCGCCTCCTTCACGCCTTCGTTCCCGGGCGCCGACCGCCTGGAACGCCACCTCGAGGACCTGCTGGGCGTGGCGTTCCCGGAACATCCGGATGAGCGTCGCTGGACGCGCCACCGAGCGTGGGGGGAGGCTGATTTTCCCTTGAGAGCGGATTTCCCGGCCGCAGGCAGGCAGCCAGCACGGACACCCGCGGATTCCGGGTACCCGTTCGCCCGCGTGGACGGCGCCGGTGTGTATGAGATCCCGGTGGGACCGGTGCACGCGGGCATCATCGAGCCCGGGCACTTCCGCTTCCAGGCCGTGGGCGAGGAGGTGCTGCGACTCGAGGAGCGCCTGGGCTATGTGCACAAGGGCATCGAGAAGATCGCCGTGGACCGCGAGCCAGTGGCCCTGGCACGACTGGCGGGGCGCGTGTCGGGCGACTCGACCGTCGCCCATACCTGGGCCGCCTGCCAGGCGATGGAACGGGCGGCCCGCTGCGTCGTCCCGGCGCGGGCCGTGGAGCTTCGGGCTATCCTGTGCGAGCGCGAGCGTGTCGCCAATCACCTGGGTGATATCGGCGCGGTGTGCAACGATGTCGGCTTCGCCTTCGCCCATGTCCAGTGCGCGCGCTTGCGCGAGCAGTGGCAGCGCCGCAGCGCCGAGCTGTTCGGGCACCGATTGATGATGGACGCGATCGTGCCCGGAGGCGTGGCCCGCGATCTCACGCCCGGCGCCGCCGGCGTCCTGAAGACGGATCACGCCTTGCTGCGCACGTCGGTCAGGCCGGTGTTCGAGGTCATCGATGATTACCCGTCCCTGGAAGACCGCCTCGAGGACACGGGCATCCTGACCGGGGACGACGCCCGCGCACTGGGCTGCACCGGTTACGTCGGCAAGGCCAGCGGGCTCGATTACGACGTGCGACGGCACAGCGCTTACGAACCCTACGACCGTCTCGATCTCCTTGCACGGGAGATCCCCGCCCAATCCGGGGGTGACGTCGCCGCGCGGGTGAAGGTGCGCATCCGTGAAGTGCTGGAGAGCCTCGAGATCATGGACCGCCTGCTGGAGGCGATGTCGCCGGGCGGGACGGCGATGGAGCTTCCCAGGCCGGTCGAGAACGCGTCGGGGCTGGGGCTGGTCGAGGGCTGGCGGGGTGAGATCCTGACCTTCGTGCGCTTCGGTGAAACGGGACGCGTCGCAAGATTCTTTCCGCGGGATCCGAGCTGGTTCACCTGGCCGGCGCTGGAGCGCCTGATTCACGGCAACATCGTTCCGGATTTCCCCGTCTGCAACAAGTCCGTCAACGGCTCTTACTCCGGCCACGACCTGTAAGCGAACATGTATCGTATTCTCAAAGCATGCCTCGGCACCGGTGTCCTGACGGAGAAGCTCGAAGTCGCCGGCGACGGCGAGCTCGAGGCCGCCGGCATAGAACTGCGCCGCCTGATCGACACACGTTTCAGTCGCAGCCTGGCGATCCGGCAGGTCGATGCCGGGTCATGCAATGGCTGCGAGCTCGAGATCCACGCCCTCAACAACGCCTATTACGATATCGCGCGCTTCGGCGTGCAGTTTGTCGCGTCGCCCCGCCATGCCGACGTGCTGCTGGTGACGGGTCCGGTTTCCCGGCACATGGAAACGGCCCTGCGGCGCACTTGGCGGGCCACCCCGAACCCGAAGTTCGTTATCGCCGCCGGAACCTGCGCCTGCGACGGCGGCGAGTTCGGGGTGTCCTACGCAAGCTGCGGCGCGGTGGAGAACGTCATCCCGGTGGACGTGAAGATCCCCGGCTGCCCGCCATCACCACTCGTATTGCTGAAGGGACTGATCTCGGCCATGACCTCGAAAGACGTTTCGGTCTGACGACCGTCGGCTGCCCTCTCGGTCGGTTGACTCGGTCGCTGGTGCCACGCGCACCCCGGCAGCCGGCACCTGACTCGGCACCGGTGAGCCTGACCCGATCCCCGTTCCCGCCCGGGGACCCATGACTCTCAGCTACGCACCAGCCGGGTGATGTCGTGGGCGACGGCCTCGTCGCTGTCGCTGCTGCGGATCAGCAGCCGCACTTTGCCGGCGGCATCGAAGGCGTAGACGGCGCTGCCGTGGGTGACTTCGTAGTTGCCGTTGGCGTCCGGTTCACCGTAGCCATAGGTCGTCCGGTAGCGTTTGGTCAACGCGTCGAGCTGCGCTTTGGTGCCGGTGAGACCGATGAACATCTCGCCGAAGGCGGCCGTGTAGGTTCGAAGGACCTCGGGGCTGTCGCGCTTCGGATCCACGCTGACGAACAGCACCTGAACCTGCTTCGCCACGTCGGGAGGCAGGCGATGGATCACCTTGCGCAGCCGCCCCAGGGTGATCGGGCAGGTGTCGGGGCAGTGGGTATAGCCGAAGAACAGCAGGTTGATCTTGCCGGCATACTGCCGTTGGGTGACTGTGGTGCCATCCTCGCTGGTCAAGGTGAAGCCGAGCGACGGCATGAATCCGCTGATGTCCTTGGTCTGCCACGAAGGCCCGGCGCCGCAACCCGCCAACACCAGCGACAGGGCGCCGACCGCCAGCAATCGCCGCGTCATGCTGGGTTCTCTTCGACCCCGGCCGGATTCGCGTGCATCCGCTTGTCGCGCTTCATCATGAGGTTGACGACCACCAGTATACCCAGGACGCTCATCATGGCGGCGGGTATCCAGGTCAGCAGGCCGCCGAGCTGCTGGTCGGTGCTGGCGGAGATTGGCCAGGCCCGGCCGCAGACGCTGTATACGGGATAAAGATCTTCTCCGGACAGGGCGATGTAAGCACCCAGGGCGATCTGCGGGAGCATGATCATGAACAGGATCACGATCCGCGCGCCGTAGCTCAGCACGGCGGTGCTGCCCCGGGGTTCCGGGTTCAGCATCAGCCACCAGAACAGCAGGCCGTCCAGCACCATGCTCCAGTTCATGACGTGATAGAGCGTCAGGTCGAGCATCGCGTCGAAATGAATCGACGGCGTCAGCCAGAAATAGATCAGTCCCACGAACAGAACGGGCGCCACCACCGAATTCTGCAGGACACGGTAGATGCCCTGGGTGACGGGATGAAGCCAGCACGGCCGCAGCCAGCGCTCCCGCGTCCGGGCGGGCAGGCCGAGCGCCAATGTCTGCCAGGGCGCGGCGACCGCCATCAGGAAGGGTCCGGCGTGGTGCAGGATGAGATGCTGCAACCGATGCATGAAAAAGAGGTACTGCGCGTAATAATCGAAGCGCGTATGCATGACCGCGTAGCACAGGAAGAAGCCCGTGAGGAAGCAAACGCGGCGACCCATGCTCACCGGTTGTCCGGCGCGAGCGGCTGCCCGGACACCGCGCAGGTAGAGACCGATCACCAGGACTGTGGTAATGGTCACGAGGGGAGAGAACTGGTAAGGGGCGAGAAAATACAGCCATTCGGACGGATGCATGGCCGCAGTCTACACCATCGCTTCCGCCGTCATCGGAGATGGACGCCGAGCCCGGTTCCGCCTCCGGGTCCAGTGCGGCTCGCGCCGCGCCGCTCAGTGGTATCTCTTGAGGTACTGCTGGTGCCTGTCGGCGTCGTACCTGCGCTCACCATGATCGCGGCCCGGACTGGGCCGGTACGAGGGGCCGGGGCGATAGCGCTCCCGGTGAACGTTGTAATAGGTGTAAGGCCTGTCGGACCATATCCTCAGGGAGACGCGCGGTCCGAGATAGATGTAGGAAGGCAGCGCCCGCGCCCGTATCCAGACGTTGTTGGAGCGGTAGTAGTAATAGCCCGAGTACAGATTGAAGTACACGCTCGCGCCGGGATAATAGTAATAATCGTAGTAGTACGCCGGGTGGCCGACGGCGGCCGGCCCGGGTCCGTACGCATCATAGACGCAGCCGGGCAGCCCGGCGGCGAGCCCCAGGAACAGAACCGTGGTGAGAACTCTGAGACGACGTGAAGTGTGCATGGGGGCAATCTACCATCGCTGCCGACCCCTCTTTTTGACCTGGATCAACACCCCGACATGGGAGGTTATTCTGCCTTCCTGCACAGCCGCGCAGGTGTGATCGGCACCGGTATCTCCGGTGCCCGTGGGAACCGCGGTGCTGCCGTGTTAGCTTTGCTTTCTCAGTTCCAAAGGAGCGACAGGTATACCAGCTTTGATAGAACCCAGACCGGCGGCGACGGTGGTGGTCGTCCGGGACAGCGACCAGGGCCTCGAGGTGCTGCTGCTCAGGCGCACCGACGAGGCGGTGTTCATGCCGGGGGCGTACGTGTTCCCGGGCGGCGCCGTGGACCGGCAGGACCACGATCCGGCGCTGCTGTCGCGGGCGCCGGGCGTCGATGTCCAAGCGCTGAACCGATCGCTGGCCGTGGCCGATGGCGGCATGGGCTTCCTGGCCGCCGCGATCCGGGAATGCTTCGAGGAGGCGGGCCTGTTGCTGGCGGAACCGGGCTCGTCCGAGGACGTCGATTTCGACCGCTGGCGGCGTGCCCTGGCCAGCGGCGAAGTGAGTCTGTCGGAGCTGTGCCGGGAGCTGGACCTGACGCTGCACGCGAACCGGTTCGGCTATCTCAGTCGCTGGATCACCCCGCCGGGCCATCCGCGGCGCTTCGACACGCGCTTCTTCGTGGCGCCGGCACCGCCCGGGCAGGCGGTGCGCCACGACGGGGTCGAGATCACCGCCCACCTCTGGATCTCTCCCCGCGAGGCCCTCGAGCGTTGCCGTCGCGGCGACCTGTCTCTCGCGGAACCCACCCTGCGCACCGTCGAGCTGCTGTCCGCCTTCGAAGACGCCGGTGAGCTCCTCCAGAGCACCCGCCTGGACGGGCCGACCCTGCGCCCGGCGCTCCCCGCGGACGGGCGAGACGGCATGCGGCTGGTGCATCCTTCGGAGCCGGCATTTGCCGAAATCGCACGGCTTCACGACCTTGGGGTGCGCGGCGCGACCTACGAGATCATTCCCGGCGTGCCGCAGCGGCTCTCGCCGCGGGTGCGGCGGCTGACCGCGGCCAACCCCGGCGTGATGACCGGGCCCGGCACCAACACCTACCTCGTGGACGGCAGCGAGGGACTGGCGGTCATCGATCCCGGTCCGCTGCTGGACGCGCACACGGAAGCCATCCTCGAGGAAGCCGGCGGCGAGCCCGTGCACGCGATCCTGGTCACCCATACGCACCGCGACCACTCCCCGGGCGCGCGCCTGCTCAAGGAGCGAACCGGTGCCCCGGTCCTCGGCATGCCGCCGCCGGAAGACGCCAGCCATGACGGGGCGTTCGCCCCCGACCGCGTCATGGAACACGGCGAGCGGCTGGATCTCGGCGGCGCGACGCTCCGGGCCGTCCATACCCCGGGCCACGCCTCGAATCACCTGTGCTACCTGCTGGAGGAGGAGAATCTGTTGTTTTCCGGTGACCACATCATGCAGGGCTCGACGGTGGTGATCAATCCGCCCGACGGCAACATGGCCGAGTACCTCGAGTCGCTCGAGATGCTGCACGGGGAAGAGATCACGCATATCGCCCCCGGCCATGGCTTCCTGATGGCCGACCCGGGCGCGGTCATCGACCGGATCGTCAACCATCGCCTGAAGCGCGAGGCCAAGGTGCTCGACGCGGTGCGCCGGCTCG
>JBAUWJ010000133.1:0-9206 GCA_049583715.1 Arenicellales bacterium
TGCTCGAGCCCGCCATCGACTACGCGATGAACGGGTTCGCGGTGTCCCCGGGTGTTCACACCCGCTGGGTAAACGCCGTCGACACGTACCGTGAGTTCGAAGGCTTCCGGCAGGTGTTCTGCCCGAATGGCCGGGCGCCCGCCATTGGTGAGAGGTTCCATTGTCCCGCGATGGCCCATACCCTGCGCCGCATCGCCGATAGCCGTGGGGAAGACTTTTATCGCGGGAGCCTTGCCCGCCGCACCGTGGAATTCCTGCGCGGCGGGGGCGCGGCCTTGAGCGGCGAGGACCTCGCCGGGTATCGCGCGGAGTGGGTGGCCCCGATCGATGCGTCCCTGGGCGATGTCCGCCTGTGCGAGCTCCCGCCGAACGGACAGGGTATCGCCGCCCTGATCGCCCTTCGGATCCTGGCGCACGCGGGCATCGAGGATTACGAGATCGATTCCGCGGACAGCGTCCACCTGCAGATAGAGGCCATGAAGGCGGCCTTTCGGATCGTACGTTCCGAAGTGGCCGATCCCGGCTATATGCGGGCGAGCGTCGACGAGTTGCTGGACGACGGCCGCGTGAGCGCGATCGCCGCCGCCATCGACATGAATCGGGCTGCGAGTCCGGGGCCGGCGCGCAGCGGGGACGGTGGGACCGTGTATCTCACTACTGCCGACGCCGACGGCATGATGGTGTCCTTCATCCAATCCAACTTCTGGGGTTTCGGCTCCGGAATCGTCGACCCGGAGACCGGGATCAGCTTCCAGAATCGCGCCGCAGGCTTCAGCCTGGACCCCGCCCACCCGAATCACGTCGACGGGGACAAGAGGCCGTTTCATACCATCATTCCCGGGTTCGTTATGGCGGGCGACACACCTGCCATGAGCTTCGGGGTGATGGGAGGGCACATGCAGGCCCAGGGCCATGTCCAGATGGTGGTGCGAATCTTCTGCCACGGCCAGAATCCCCAGGCCGCTTCGGACGCGCCGCGCTGGTACGTCGACGAGAACTACGATCTGGTGCTGGAGTCGGGGTTCGACCCGGAAGTTCGCCAGGCGCTGCTGCGGCGCGGGCACCGGCTCGGCGAGGACCCGCCCAGGTTCGCGTTCGGCGGGGCGCAGTTGGTCTACCGGCTGGACAATGGTTTCTACTGCGCGGCCTCGGACCATCGCAAGGACGGGCACGCCGCCGGCTTCTGACGCTCCGGCACCGCGTCCGTGCCTTTTGTCCGCGGAGAAGTCGCGCGAGAGGTCATCACCCCCATCCACTGCGCCGACGCGCACCGCATTGATCACGGATCGAATACGAACGACAATCGCGCTTTCCCGGGGCGGCGCCGCAAGTGCCGGACGGCCGTGACCGCAACACCCTGAACCTGCCTGCCGACGAGAGGACGTGAACACCATGAAAGCCGCTGCATGCCGCGCACTCGACATGACGGAGCGCGGTGAGCCCGTCCGCTGCGTCATCATGCTCAATTGATGGAGTCCGGGGGAACATCGGTGACGGCCGGGTTGCCGGCGGAAGCGAAGCGTGGATCGCGGATCGGTCCGCGGTGATTCCGGGGAAGTCCTCATTCCATCTTCGCTGAGAATACTCGGGTTCGCGCTGCTCACGGCGCTCCTGCTGGCCTTCGGCGACGCCGCGCGGGCCGCTTCGTTCCGGATCGTGTACGGCACCCCCCTCGGTTCTGATGATGTCAATGCGCGCAACTTCATTCTGGACGAAGGCGTCACGCAGACTGTGTCGAAGCTCCTCAATAACGAATTCAACCTGGGCACGGAGCTGACCCTGTCCCTCGGCGGAAGCCGAGGGCCGGAGTTCGACGCCGAGTCGAACACCGTATACATGCCTTACAGCTTTGTGTTCGATATCGCCGATCGCTTCAGGAAAAGCTCGTATTGGAATACGAACGTCGACATCTATGATGTCACCCGGGACACCTACGTCTACGTACTCCTGCATGAGGTCTCCCACGCCTTGTTTACGATGTATGACTTGAGGACGACGGGCGACATGGAGAAGACAGTGGACGCCTTGACGACTCTCTTGCTGCTTCGGTACTACCAGGATGGCGGCGAAATCGTCCTCCACGCGGCGACGCTCTTCATCGCTCGAGGCGGCGGCGATTTCTGGCAGGAGCACGAGCTCGACCGCCAGAGTTACAATCAGGCCCTGTGCATGGTGTACGGGAGCGATCCGAAGCGCTACGCGGACCTCAAGCAGAACCCGTTCCTGGCGACGCGGGGAGGGGACTGCGTGCGCGAGTACCAGCGCCAGAACGAGGTGTGGTTCGACGTGCTGGGAAGGTTCCTGAAGAGGCCGCCGCCGTAGCGAGACGGGTCCGGCCTGTGAAGACCGGATCCATCGGCAGGACAGGCGAAGGCCTGGTTGGAATCATTGGGCAGATATACGGCGGACGCACCGCGGCGTTCGCGGACTCGATCGGGAGGTTGAACATGTCTATCAATGCGTCAATCAATGGAGATTACGAGCTGGCGGACCGTATCAGGGACGAATGCATCAAGAGCGCCCTGTCAGCGTACGAAAATGCCGCGATCAGCGGCCTTTGCGCAGAAGGCGCGTTCGAAGCGGCCATCAGCGCGATACAGATGCTGGATGTCGGCGCCATCGTTGCCGAGCGGAAGTCCAAAGAGGTCGATAGCGAGGTATGAATGAGTCGTCGGGGCGACCGCGCGGGACCGTGGCCGCGAAGAAGCTGATCGTCGCTGCGTGCATCGTCGTCGTCGCGGCCGCGATCTTCCTCGCCATGCGTCGGGGTTACGTCTACGAGGTCTCGCAGGCACAGATTCAAAGCCAGTTGGACCGCCAGTTTCCGGTGGACAAATGCGTCCTCGTGTTCTGCCTGGAGCTGAAGCAGCCCTTCGTGCATCTCACCGAGCGGCACACACGAATCGAGTTCGGATCGGCCGCACGGATGAAAGTGGCATTCAGCAAGGACCAGTACGACGGCGAGGCCGGGTTCTCGGGTGGCTTGAAATACGTCGGCGCGAAAGGGGCTTTCTACCTGGACGACTCGAAGCTCGAGTACCTCAAGGTCAGCGGCGTGTCGGAGAAAAGCAAGCAGAGCCTCGACCAGATCGCGGCGGCGCTGATCAAGCAGTACCTGAGCGCCAACCCGATCTACAAGTTCAAAGGCTCCGTGGCCAGACTGATCGCACCCTGGTTGGAGCTGAAGGAGGTAAGCGTGCACGACGGCATACTGCGCGTCAGACTCGGTCTGGCGGTGTGACGGATGCTCGAAGGGGATTCCCCTGATGGAGAGAGGGACAGGGTGAGGGTGGTTCCAAGGGACGCCCCCTCACGCCGGCCCTCTCCCGGAGGGAGAGGGAGCTTTGCCCCTGTCCTCGAGGAAATATCAGGATGAGGGGCGGGCGCAGGGACAGGCGCGTGTTTCCCCGCGCTCTCGACAGACTTGCGACGAAGATCCGGGAGGCAATACATGCAAGGCAGATGCCTGTGCGGCGGCGTCCGCTACGAGGTCCGGTGTCGACCGGACGCGCTCTACTACTGCCACTGTTCGCAGTGCCGCCGGGCCAGTGGCTCGAGTTTCGCAACCAACGTCGCGGTCCCCAGGCGGGATCTCGCCTTCATCGAGGGTGAGCACCTGATCAAGCCTTATGCCTCGGCGCCCGGCAAGCACCGGAACTTCTGCTCCAACTGTGGCTCGCCCCTGTACAGCGAGTACCTCGAGGAGCCGGATATCGTGTATCTCAGGGCCGGCACCTTGGATGACACGGGCGAGCTTCGCGCCTGCGCTCATATCTGGGTATCGTCGAAGGCGTCCTGGTACGACATCCTGGACGATCTGCCCCGGCATGCCGGGGATACCGACGTCGCCGGGTTCCCGTAGCCGGCGACCAGGCCGCCCGAACCGGACGGGTTATTGATCCCGGTCAAGCACGTCGACGGGCTTCGGGGTGATACTGTGCTCCGGAAAGCTCTTTCCGGGTCCGCGTTCCGGTCAGGCGCGTCTGGATTCCACGACAGCATTGGGGAGTCAGTATGAAACGAAGAAGCTTGAAATGGTGGGTAGTCGCAGTCTGCGTGTCACTTGCAGCGGGGTGCTCGATGGTGCGCAAGGTGACCTACCCGCCGGACTTCGTGTACCTGAATCGCAGCGACGTGACGGGCTACATGAAGAGGATGAGCGGGGATATCTGGCGGATCGACGACATACTTTCGAGCTCGGAAACCGTGTTGCCTTACCAGCGCGAGAAGATCATCACGCAGCTCGAGGACATGCAAAGCGTCGCCGACAAGCTCGGAGCCGGCACGGTCAATACGAACCACCCCTTTATCGATCAGAACATCGATGCCTTCAAGCGCGACGTCCGGCTCGCGCTGCAGGATGTCAAGAGCGAACCCCCGGCCTACTATCGCGCCGGCAGGCTGTCCGGCCGATGCCTGGCCTGCCACCGTTTGCGCAAGTAACGTCTCTCGCGCCCGCGCGGCCCCGATGTTGACGGTCGCCCCGCCCGGCGTACCGATCGGCCCACGCCCCCTCACCCCAGCCCTCTCCCCCGTGGTCGGGGGAGAGGGAGCTACGTTTCAGCCAGCGTGGGGTGAGTTCCAGGGCAGGGAAGGTTGAACCACGGTTCCCCTCTCCCGCTGGCGGGACGACTCCAGGGACGGAGGAGGTAGGGCGAAGCCTGGAGCCCGAGCCGAGAGGGTCCGGGTGAGGGTGGTGCTGAGCAACGCCCCCTCACTCCAGCCCTCCCCCCGCAGGCGGGGGAGAGGGAGTTGTTTTGTGGCACCCTCCGACGGCGCGGGACCTTCGGGGCGGCTCAGCGCGGCGCGAGCTTCAGGCTTGCGTTCACGCCGACGTCGAATCCGATGGTGTCATCGTGGGCCCATTCGCCCGTTCCGATGTCGAAGTCCCCGCGTTCCAATCGCGCGTTGGCGTTCAGCCAGACCTTTCCTCCGGGCTGCGGCTCCCAGGCGAACAGCACGTCGACGTTCTTGCTGACGCCTTTCAGGGTCAGCGTCCCCATCGCCCGGTAGCGATTCTCGGCAACGCTCTCGAAATGCGTGGCCTGAAATCGGGCTTCGGGGTACTTGTCGACGGCGAACCATGCGGGCTGCTTCATGCCTTCGTCCCGGTCGGGACTGTCGGAATCGAGGGACGACGTGGCGATGCGCACGTCGAAAGACGAGTCGTCCAGACGGTCAGGTGAGAACCGGATGTGGGCGTCGAAGGATTTGAACCAGGCCTGGAAGGGAATCCTGTCGTACGTCGCGACGAATCCGATCTGGCTGCCGTCCTCGACTTTCCAGTCGGCGGCGAACGCGCCATGGCAGAGGACGAGCCCCGTGACCAGGGCGATGATGCGTGTCGTTGCTTTCATTTGCCAGCCTTTGTGAAGGGAAGCATGCGCAGCAGGATGTCGTCCCGGCGCACGAAGTGATGTTGCAGGGCGGCCGCGATGTGCACGATGAGCACCGTTGTCACCGCCCAGAACAGGACCAGGTGTATCAGCGAAGCGGCATCCTGGACGTTCTTGTCCGGTGCCGTGATTTGAGGGACGCGGAAGAGTCCGAACCACTCGAGAGGGAAGTTTGCCGACGAGTTGATGACCCAGCCGCTGATCGACATCGTGATCATGAGGGCGAACAGGAGGCCATGGGCAAGGTGCGTGCCCCGCTTTTCACCCGTCGACATCTCCCCGGGCAGCCCGGGCGCACGGTGCGTGGCCCGCCAGCCCAGCCACAGGATCACCCACGCCAGAAGCAGCAACCCCAGCGATTTGTGCCACTTGAACAGGGCCAGCTTCGCCGGAGACAAGGGGTAGACCACGGCCATCCAACCAAGCACGAAGAGGACCAGCATCAGGATGACGCAGGTCCAGTGGAACAGCTTGAGGCTCGAGCTCCAGGCGGCGGGTCGTTTGTCTGGCCGTGTATTCACGTGCTTCCGTCAAATGAGGGACGCGGGTGCGGTGCCGGTCGCTACACAACGCGCGAAACGTCGCATTATTCCGATTGCTTTGCCCAGGAGTCGCGCAGGGTCACTGTCCGGTTCAGCACGGGCGCGCCGGAGACACTGTCGGGATCGACGCAGAAATAGCCCTGTCGCTCGAGCTGATAGCGCGACCCGACCGGCGCGTCGGCCAGGCCCGGTTCCAGCCTGCAGTTGTCCAGCACCTCGAGAGAGTCCGGATTGAGCTGCTCCAGGAAATTCCCGGCCGCCGGGTCCGGCGACTGGAAGAGACGGTCATAAAGCCGAACGGTCGCATCCACCGCATGGCGCGCCGATACCCAGTGGATGGTGCCCTTCACTTTTCGGCCGTCGGGAGACGTCCCGCCCCGCGTCTCGGGATCGTAGGTACAGCGCAGCTCGATGACATCCCCGGCCCTATTCCTGACGGCCTCCCGGCAGGTGATGTAGTAGCCGTAGCGCAGCCGCACCTCGCGCCCCGGCGCCAGCCGGAAATATTTGCCGGGCGGATTCTCCATGAAATCATCGCGCTCTATGTATATCTCCCGCGAGAACGGGATCCGCCGCTCGCCGAGCTCCGGCCGCTTGGGGTGATTCTGCGCCGCCAGCTCCTCGACCCGGTCCGCGGGATAGTTCTCGATCACGACCTTCAAGGGCCGCAGGACACCCATCCTCCGCTCGGCGTTGCGGTCCAGATCCTCGCGAATGGCATGCTCGAGCACCCCCATCTCCACGATGCCGTCGCTCTTGGTCACGCCGATGCGCTCGCAGAAGCTGCGTATGGAGGCGGGGGTGAAGCCGCGCCGCCGCAGGCCGCTGATTGTGGGCAGCCGCGGATCGTCCCAGTCCGCCACGTGACCCTCCCTCACCAGGCGGTTCAACAGGCGCTTGCTCATGACGGCGTAGCTCAGGTTCAGGCGGCCGAACTCTATCTGCTGGGGATGGCAGGGCACCTCCACGTTGTCGAGCACCCAGTCGTAAAGCGCCCGGTGGTCCTCGAACTCCAGCGTGCACAACGAATGGGTGACGCCCTCTATGGCATCCGACAGGCAGTGGGTGAAGTCGTACATCGGGTAGATGCTCCACTTGTCACCCGCGCGCCAGTGTGAGGCATGGCGGATACGATAGATCACCGGATCGCGCATGTTGATGTTGCCCGATGCCATGTCGATTCGGGCGCGCAGGGAATGCTCGCCGTCGACGAACTCACCGGCCCGCATGCGGGCGAACAGGTCGAGGTTCTCCTCGACGCTGCGGTTGCGGTAGGGGCTTTCGCGGCCCGGCTCGGTCAGGGTGCCGCGGTACTCGCGAATCTCGTCCGGCGTCAGGCTGTCCACGTAGGCCAGGCCCTTCTCGATCAGCTCGACGGCGAAGCCGTGAAGCCGCTCGAAATAGTCTGAGGCGTAGCACAGGTTCTCCCATTCGTAACCGAGCCAGTGCACGTCCCGCTTGATCGATTCGGCGTACTCGATGCTCTCTCTTTCAGGATTGGTATCGTCGAAACGGAGATTGCACGCGCCGCCGTAGTCCTCCGCGATCCCGAAATTGAGGCAGATGGACTTGGCGTGGCCGATATGCAGGTAGCCGTTCGGCTCCGGCGGAAACCGGGTGACCACGCGGCCCTCATTCCTGCCGGCGGCGAGATCCCGGTCGATGGCCTGGCGTATGAAGTTTGTCGCTTGTGTGGACATGCAAGCTCGTTGTTGGCAAACCGGAATTGAATGTTCAGGGCGCGGATTATAGCGTCGATCACTCGGCTTCTGCGTGTAGAGGGCGGTGGATTCTGCCCCCGATTCAAGCGTTGAACTGTTGCCAAATGTCCGAATCTCCTGTACATAAATCAGCAGGTCTTCGACTCACTCGAAAGAACCGATGACGGGGGCATGATCACTGCAGGTCACCGACCGTCCGGCTGGGCCTGAAGAATGGCGGTTGAGATCACGGTCATTCTGGACGGCAGTGCCGGCGGCATGGCGCGGGTTATCACCGCGTTGAAGCGCCTCGGCCTGACGTTCGCCGGTCACCACATCGAGCCCGCGGGCGACGATCGCTCGCGGCTCACCGTCAGTGCCGAAGGCAGTGCCCTCGGCGACGAGGTGCGCCAGACCCTGAGTGGGATCAAAGGGGTCGCGGAGATCGTGCAAATCGGCGGTGTCGAAGTCGCGGCGATGCCGGCCGGAGCTCCTCGCGAGCCGCCCCGAGCGCCACCGGCCCGGACCGCGACGCCGGGCTCGTCGCCGGCTTTCGAGGATCTTGCCGGGCGGATCGCGGATGACTACCCCAGGATCATCCGCTACATCGAGGCGTTCGAACAGACCATCTCCGGCAGGGAGGAGCTGGGTCCCGGGCTCCGGCGCCTCGGTCGCCTGGTCGGGGAGCGCCTCGGGGAGCAGGATACGGTGCTGCACGGGGCGCGCACGCTGCACGAAGCCCTGGAGTCCTCCGTCGTTCAGATTCTGGACGGCATCGCCGAGCCGGAGGTCATCGGCAGCGATATCAAGGTGCGCCTGTCCATATTCACCCGCCGGCAGGTGAACACCATGGATCTGGTGTTCGGCGGCGAGGCGTCGCGCTGCGATTTTCTCTCCGGGATGATCGAAGGAATGATCGATGGGGTCGCCGGACTGCCGGACATCCGGGTGCAGGAGACGAGTTGCCGGACCAACGGCGACGAGTACTGCATCTTCCACGTCAGCACGCAGGCCTGAAGGCCGCAGAGCCTGCGGGCAACAGCGCTGCGGGCAAGTGACCATCCCCCTCGGTGGGTGTCGTAAAGCCCTTGGACCGTAGATCCCCTCTCCCGCCGGCGGGAGGGTTAGGGTGAGGGTGGCTCCAAGAGACACCCCTTGCCTCGAGAGTCTCCCCGGTAGGAAGACGGAGCCCTCTTGCAACACCCTGTTGAACCGGGTGGTACCATAGAGACCATGTGGACTCAGTTCAAATTCGACGTGCCGACCGGCGGCCGCGGCACCTATGACGTCACGCGCGAGGTGGCGCAACGGATCGAAGAGTCCGGCGTGCGAACGGGCCTCGCTCACGTGTTCATTCACCACACGAGCGCGTCCCTGATCCTTTGCGAGAACGCCGACCCCGCGGTTCGCAGCGATCTGGAATCCTTCCTGTCGCGCACCGTCCCGGACGGCGATCCGATCTTCCGGCACGACCAGGAAGGCCCCGACGACATGCCGTCGCACGTGCGCAGCATCCTCACCGACAGCTCGTTGACCATCCCCATCACTGATGCTCGCCCCGCCCTCGG
>JBAUWJ010000134.1:0-2471 GCA_049583715.1 Arenicellales bacterium
AACTTACGAAAACGGCCGGTGGCGGGTTCGCCCTGGTAATGGACCACGAACTGAAGCTTGCTCCCATCGGGGTCCATGGCCCACTCCGCGCCCTGCGCGGCCAGTCCCCCTCCCCACAAAACCACGAAGCCAAGCACCGAAAGGCACAATCTGTTCATTGGGAAGGTCTCGTCCAGGGCAGCATGTGGCGGAGGACCGCGTTGTGCTTAAGGTAGTGATGGCGAAGCGCCGCTCCAACGTGCACCACGAGCAGTGCCGCGAGTGCAATCACCAGGGCGACGTGGGCGCCGGTGGCGGCCTCCTGCAGCGGTTTGCTCGGTGCCGTGATGTCCGGAAGGGGTACCAGCCAGAAAAGCTTCAGAGGAATGTTGGCGGCAGAGTTGATGATCCAGCCGGTGAGCGGCAGGCCGAGCACGAAGAGGTAGAGCAGGACGTGGCTCATTTGCGCCGCGTGCACCTCCCAAGGCCGCATATCGGGAGGCGGGGCGGGAGTGGGGTTCGTGATGCGCCAACCCAGGCGTAAAAGCACCAGCAGCAGGATCAGCATGCCGACGGATTTGTGCCAGACGAACAGATCCAGTTTGGTCGGCGATAGGCGCCAGTCCACCGCAGCAATTCCCACGCCGACCTGGACCAAGATCAGAACGGCCACTAGCCAGTGCAGCAGTTGAGAGATGAGCCCCCAACGCTCGCGGGTATTTCGAAGCATCCGAATGCTCTCGGTTGTGGCAGCAATGAATAGAGCCCAAACTGATACGTTTACGCGCGCATCGATGACAGACAAGGCGTAGCGATCGTCGCATAGACACCGGGCCGCGGATGGAGCCGGTCCCTGATCCGGAGCAGGTACTCTCGCGGCGCCACGGGTGGGGAAAACTCCAGACGCTGATAGACCCAGCACACGACGCAACACGCGGCCTTTGGCGACCTCAGGCACGAACCACGCGAACTGATTGTAGTCCGTTGCGCCGTCCCCCGCGTGCCTCACGCAACGAGGAGAAACGCGACACTCCGATGGCTGCTGTTGCCTGTTGTGTCCTTTATGCGTTTCGTGGTGAACTGCTCTTTCCATTGATCTGTCCCACCCTTGGCCCTCGACAACTCTTCCCGGCGACGCTATTGTGCACCGCAGCAAATACACCACTGCACAAACCCCGAAAGGAGAGAACCGCCATGACGACGAAACATATCGTGGTTCCATCTGACATGCAGTGCCGCAAGCCACCGCCAGCCTTGGGAGGTGCCATAAGCGTATTCGCATCTCAAGTGGAACCACGATACCGCGAACCAGATGAATGAGATGGGCAACAATGGCTTTGAGCGGCTGAATGCCCTCGGCAAGCTGAACCTGCGCACCTGGGAGAAGGTGGTCACCGGCCAGATGGATGCCGTGAGCTTGGCAATGGAGCAGGGCATCCACCAAGTCAAGCTGGCCACCGAGGCGAAGAGCTATACCGAGTACTTGAAGGGCCAGGTGGAGCTCGCGACGCAGATCAGCGCGCGCGCGATGGAACAGGCCAAGGCGAATCTGAAGGTCGCCGGCGAGGTCCAGGAAGACTACCGCGCCTGGATGCAGACGGGTATGTCCATGTACAGTGATGTGATGAACCGGTCCGCCAGTAGTTCTAAGGTCTTAAGGTCTCTTCGTTATGGCCTCGTTGAAACCGCCAGAAAAACTGGTTCCCGACCTGGTAGCGCCGGAAATGATTGCGCACAGCATTGGCAGCAACTTGGAGAACCTCGGCCACGGCCTCCGCGCTCCAGCCGGTGGCCAGCAGCACGACGGCCTTGATGCGGTCGACCTCACGCTCGTTGCGCGATGGGCGGCGCGCAGCTCAGCAAGCTTGTCGGCGTCAGGCGAATAGCCGTTCATGCCAGCAAGGGTGCCGGAACTTCAGCCGGTTGCGCTAGCTTTATGTCCCGCGCCGGCGACTTGGCCGAACAGCTTGACAGCTCACGACGCCTAATTTTCCTGGAATGCGAGCCAAGCAAAGACTGGTTTGTCACTTACTTGGCCACGCAGATCGGCGGCCATGTCGCCCTTCTGGTGCCGCCGGGCGCCTCGGAGACGCGGACACGGCTGGCCGAGGCATTTTCGCCCCATTTCAAGCTATGCGCCGATCACGGTGTTATCGGCGGGCTGCTTCACGACAACCCCGTTGATTGCGGAACTGGGGGCGGAGCCAGGCCCGGCCGTTCTGCGCACGGGGGACCAGGCGCTGCACTCGGCCGACGGTCTTTTTTGCATCACCGGCCGCATGAGCCGCTTCATCAAGGTCTTCGGCAACCGCATCGGCCTCGATGAGGTCGAGACGATTTGCGGGGCGGCGGGCTTCTCGACCATCGCGACGGGCTGATGGCAAGCTTCTTGTCGTGACCCGGGACGAAGGGCGCGAAAAAGGCATCTCGGGCCTCTTGTCGTGTGTTGAAGCTGCCGCTTCACACGATCGAGCTGCGCTACATGTCGGAAT
>JBAUWJ010000135.1:0-72884 GCA_049583715.1 Arenicellales bacterium
ACTTCCACGGCGCGGGTGAGCCGGACAACATGGATGTCTGGGAGGCCATCTGCCCGGACCCGAACCTGATCCTGGGACTGGTGCCCGAGACCTTCGAGCCGGACCTGCCGTCTCCCGAGGCGCTCAAAACGCGCCGCGACCGGCTGCTCGGCCCGTCATTGAGCCTGAGCTACCGTCACAACCTGCATATCGTCCGCGGCCGCGGGGCCTGGCTGTACGACCATACCGGCCGGGCGTATCTCGACTGCGTCAACAACATCTGCCACGTCGGTCATTGCCATCCGCAGGTGGTCGAAGCCCTGCACAGGCAGGCCGCGCGGCTCAACACCAACACCCGGTATCTGCACCGCAACATTCTCGACTACGCCGAGCGGCTGCTGGCGACCTTTCCCGACCCCCTGTCGGTGTGCTTTTTCGTGTGCTCGGGCTCGGAGGCCAACGAGCTCGCCCTGCGGCTGGCGCGAACGTGTACAGGACGCGAGGACGTGGTGGTGTTGGACTGGGCCTACCACGGCAACACCGGCGGCCTGATCGATATCAGCCCTTACAAGTTCAACCGAAAAGGCGGACGCGGCCGGCCCGCCCGCGTTCACATCGCCGAGCTGCCCGACCCCTACCGGGGCCCGCACAAGGGCTACGGTGAAGCCACAGCCCTGGAATACGTGCGTTCAGTGGAGAGCTGCATCGACGCCTGCCTGGCACGGACCGGAGCCGGCCCGGCCGCGATGATCGCCGAGTCCCTGCCCGGCTGCGCCGGACAGATCGTCTTTCCGGACCGCTATCTCGCCCACGCATTCGAGCGCGTGCGCGCTGCCGGCGGCGTGTGCATCGCCGACGAGGTCCAGACCGGCTTTGGGCGGGTCGGTGACAAGATGTGGGCTTTCGAGCTGCAGGACACCGTGCCGGACATCGTCACCCTGGGCAAGCCCATGGGCAACGGTCATCCTCTGGCGGCGGTGGTCACGACGCGGGAGATCGCCGATGCCTTCGCCAACGGCATGGAGTATTTCAACTCCTTCGGCGGCAACCCGGTGTCCTGCGCCGTGGGATCGGCAGTGCTGGACGTCATCGAGCACGAGAATCTGCGGGAAAAGGCGTGGACAACCGGCGAGTATCTAATGTCGCGCCTGAAAGAGCTCGCTCAGGAGCATCCGGCGATTGGCGACGTGCGTGGTCGGGGGATGTTCATCGGGGTCGAGCTCGTGCACGACCGCGACACCCTGGAACCGGCACCCGAAGTCGCCGACAGTGTGATCAACTCGCTGCGCGAGCGCGGTGTCCTATTGTCCTCGGATGGACCTTGTGAAAACGTCCTGAAATTCAAGCCGCCGCTGGTATTCGGTGCAAACGAAGCAGACGTCTTCTGTCGGAACCTGGTCAGGGCATTGGATAACGCATTATCCGGGAAAGCAACTTGAACCGACGGCCGAGTAGCGGACATGCGCCGTGCTCGGCGCGTTGAAAAAGGCCAGGATGGCGTTTTTCAACATCCTGCTAGGGAGATTCATTGGGGAGACAGGCGTAGAACATGCAACCGGAAGGCAGCGCCGGGGTCGTCTCGACCGGTACCGGGGCGTATCCTTCCTCGCAGCCCAGCAGTAGATAACCTGCCTCGAGGCTTGTCGCAGCAACGATGGTTAGAGAGCCTCCTGGGATGTCACAAGTGCAGTTGCTGCAGTCCGCCGATGCGTTGCTGTGCTGCCCGCTTACCTTATAAGGTCCGATACCCCCCGGCCAAGGAAAGTATGTGCCTCCCCCGACCGAGTAACACCCTCGCGGTGCGTCACACCCACTCGTTTGGGCGTGGGCCGGTAGTATGACGGACTTCACGAGCGGCGGGGTCCACGCGGCGGGCACGCTGAGAGCCAGCCCTTTCAGCATTCTGCGGCGATTCGTCTCGCGCATATAACCTCCCCTCTTATGTCTTGAATACCTGATTGCGAAATTCCCTTTACAGCGCCCTCATATACCATAAATCGCCTGCCAGTCCAACTGACGCATGAACGTTGACTTGTCCCGAAGAACCGGCCGTAAGCAAGCCTTACTGGGATATAATTTCGGACGGTTGCACAATGTGCCGGGACTTGAACCGTCACTAGTTCGCCAACGGAGCGTGACGCCCGAGCAAGCCGGCCACTTGAATCAGATGCCTCGACTACCGTGAACGGGTTACGTTCGGCCCCATGAGCGACCTTCTCGCCCAGCACGAAGCCGCCATTCGCTTGCTGTGTTTCTTCTCCGTGTTGGCCGCGGTGATGCTGTGGCAATGGCTGCGGCCCAGGCGACGCTTCTCACAGAGCCTGCCGCGCCGCTGGCTCAACAATTTCGGAATCGTGATCGTGAACACCGTGCTGTTGCGGCTGGCGTTCCCGGCGGCGGCCGTGGGCGCCGCGGTAATTGCCGCGGACCGGGCGTTGGGAATCTTCAACTATCTCGACTGGCCGCCCTGGCTCGAGATCCTGATCAGCGTGGTGGCACTCGATGCCTTGATCTGGGCACAGCACGTCGTATTTCATAAGGTGCCGATGCTGTGGCGAGTGCACCGCATGCACCACCTGGACCTGGACTTCGACGTCAGCACCGGTCTGCGCTTCCATCCCGTCGAGATCCTGATCTCCATGGGCGTGAAGTGGGCCGCGGTCGTCGCGCTCGGCGCACCCGCCCTCGGGGTGCTGATTTTCGAGATCCTGCTCAACGCCTTCCCCATGTTCAACCACGCCAATGCCGGGCTGCCGGAGCGTGTCGACCGCGCGCTGCGCTGGTTCGTCGTGACTCCGGACATGCACCGGGTGCACCACTCGGTGCTGAGGGAGGAAACCAACAGCAACTACGGATTCAACCTTTCGTGGTGGGATCGCCTGTTCGGCACCTACCGCGACCAGCCCGCGGCGGGGCACGTCGGCATGAGCATCGGCCAGAGCGATTGGCGAAAGCCCGAGGACTGTGTCGCGATCTGGGGGATGCTGCGAGTTCCCTTCCACGAGCCGTGACGCAGCCGGTTGTTGTCGTGAGGTCGGCCCCTGCCCCCGGCCGGGAAGGGCGGGTGTCCGGCGAGCATCGACCGTCGTCGCCGCGACGTGTCGTGTACACTTCGCCCTTTTCGTCCCGCGAGGTCCTGAATCAACCGGACCGACCGGCCATTTACCTGTTCTTACGTTGATACCGGATGCTCACCTTTGCCAAGCTCGCCGTCCTGGGAGGAATCCTGGCCATCACGGTGACCGCACCTACCCATGAAACCAAGGTTGGCGTGGACCATGTGCTGGGACCCTGGCTGACGGGGAAGAAGGGCGCCGTCATCGATATCTATCGTTGCGGGGACAAGGACAAAGAGCTCTGCGGGCGCATTGCCTGGTTGAGGAAGCCCTACCACAGCGACGGAAAGTTGAAGCGGGATCCCGACAATCCGGAGGAATCGCTGCGCCACCGGTCCCTGTGCGGCATCGAGGTATTCACCGGCCTCAGGCGCACCGACGCCCACACCTGGGGGCACGGCCGGGTGTACAACCCGGAAGACGGCCGTCGCTATCGCGCTTACGTGCGGGCCGACGACGACGGAACACTTCACATACGCGGCTACATCGGCATCCCGCTGTTCGGGCGATCCGAAACCTGGACACGTCCCGACGGCATCGACATCCACTGCCCCCCCGACCCCGGCTCCTGAACGGGCATCGGCGAAGCCCCGCCTCCGTGACCTTGGACGCTCTTTCCAGGTCCTTCCTGTGGGAGCGAATTCCTTCGCGATTCCTTACCCCCCGCACCGGCAGGCGCGAAGATCTCGACCCGGCCCCTAACTAAGGAAGCTCTGATTAATGCTGTCATTGCGAGGAGCGACGCGACGAAGCAATCCAGAAAGCGTGGAATGGCAAGCAACCTGGATTGCTTCGCTGCGCTCGCAATGACAGCGTAGGCAATTAATCAGAGCTTCCCTAACTCCGCGGCCAGCTCAACGCCAGCAGAATCACGCCGACGCCCCCCGCGACCCAGCTCACGAGCGGCGCATTGCCTACCATGAGCGGCGCGTAGCCATCCAAGGCCACGACCACCAGTGCCCCCAGCACCAGCATCGAGCCGATCACGCCGAAGTAATGCCGGCGCTGGCTGCGGTTGAAATCCCGCCGCATCTGCTGCAGTGCCTCGATTTCGTACTTGCGCGTGTTGGCATCCTGGGAGGCGTGATCCAGGTAATCGTGCACCAGGCGCGGTATGTCCGGCAGGACTGCGCCGAGCTGCGGCAGCTCGCGCTTGAGACCGGCTACGAAGGCATGGTAGCCGACCTGCTCGGACATCCATCGCTCCAGGTACGGCTTGGCGGTCTGCCACAGATCCAGCTCCGGATACAGGCGCCTGCCGAGTCCCTCGATATTCAACAGGGTTTTCTGAAGGAGAACGAGCTGGGGCTGGACGGGCATGTTGAAGCGGCGCGCCGTCTGAAAGAGCTGCATGATGAAGCGCCCGAAGGAGATCTCGCTGATGGGTTTGGCGAAGATCGGCTCGCAGACCGTCCTGATGGCCGCCTCGAACTCCTCCACCCGCGTATGGGGTGGAATCCAGCCGGCACGCAGGTGGGCCTTGGCCACCGCCCGGTAGTCGCGCCGGAAGAACGCCAGCAGGTTCTCCGCCAGGTAGCGCTTGTCCTCCTCGCCCAACGTTCCCATGATGCCGAAATCCACGGCGCGGTACTGGCCTTCCTCGGAGACGAAGATGTTTCCCGGATGCATGTCGGCATGGAAGAAACCGTCGCGAAACGCCTGGGTGAAAAAGATCTCCACCCCGTCGTGGGCCAGCCTTCGCATGTCGATGCCCGCGGCCTTGAGCCGCTCCACGTCGCGGATCGGGATGCCGTCGATGCGTTCCATCACCATCACGTTGCGACGGGTGTGCTCCCAGTGGACCGTCGGAACGTAGATCAGGTCGGACTCGGCGAAGTTGGCCTTGAGCTGGCTGGCGTTCGCGGCCTCGCGTCCGAGGTCCAGCTCGTCGTGGATGGTCTTGTCGTATTCCTCGACCACCTCGACCGGCCGCAGCCGCGGCCCCTGGTCCCAGTACCGGTTCGCGAGCCGTGCGAGCGTGTACAGCAGATCGAGGTCCCGGTCTATGACCCTCGAGATACCGGGCCGCAGGACCTTGACCACGACCTCGGCACCGTCGTGCAGGCGCGCCGAGTGCACCTGCGCCACCGAAGCCGAGGCGATGGGCTCGAGATCGAAACGCTCGAAGTGCTTCGACAGCGGCTCGCCGTAGGCGCGCTCGATGATGGCGCGCGCCACCTCGCCGGGAAACGGCGGCACGCGGTCCTGGAGCTTGCCGAGCTCCTCTGCGATGTCCTCGGGGAGCAGGTCCGGCCGGCTCGACAGCACCTGACCGAACTTGACGAAGATCGGTCCCAGCTCCTCCAGCGCCTCCCGGATGCGCCGGGCCCGCGGCAAACGCATGCGCCGCCGCCAGCGCCACGGCATGAGGCGCAGGGCGAAGCGGTAGGGACGGAAAAGATGTATGGTAACGATGATGTCGTCCAGGCCATGCTTGACCATGACCTGGGCGATACGAAGCAGTCGAAACAGGCGCATGACGGCGGGGCGTCTACGACCGGTGCCGTAAACGCCTGATGCGCAAGGCGAGCCGCTCCACGTCGGAGCGGACATCGTCGATGTCGTTCATCAGTCGCTTGACGCGCTCGCGGGGGGCGAGCAGGCGGACCTCTTCCTGGAGATATTCGGTGACGTCCCGCTGCGTCTGGCGGCCGCTGCTCGACACCCAGCCACGAAAGCCCTGAGCGATGCGCCCCGCCCGGTACGCAACCACGTCGCCGACATAGCGGGAAGCCCATTCCTCCCAGTCGATGTCGACCTCCCGCAGCAGCCCGACGAAGCGCTGCGCCATCCCGACATCCCCTTCTATCTTGATGCCGCTGTCGGTGATCTCGACCTTGTCCGGCGCCATGACGTAGCGCGCAAACGCGATCGGACTCCCTTCGAGGCGCAGGTCCGCCCGCCCGTCCTCCGCCGTCGACAGCAGCACTTCGTCCTGCTCGATCGTGACGTATACGGTCTGCTGGACGCCGGTCAAGCTCACCTCGACCGTCCGACCGTGCAAGGCCTTGATTCGCGCGCGGGTGTCCGGGTCGAACTGCAGGGCCCGGCGGATGGCGCCTTGAAATGGAGCCAGAAACAGCCTCACAGCTTGCAGCCCATGTGCAGAGCGACAATCCCGCCGCTCAGGTTGTGATAGTAGACGCGCTCGAAACCGGCCTCCGCCATCATGGTCGCCAGCTCCTCCTGGGGCGGCTGGCGGCGTATGGACTCAACCAGGTAGCGGTAACTGTCCTCGTCTCCCGCCACCCAGTGCCCCAGCTTGGGCAGGGCGTTGAAGGAGTATGCGTCGTACAGCCGGCGTATGACCTCGAGGGTCGGGCGTGAGAACTCCAGGATGAACACCCGTCCCCCTGGACGCAGGCACCGGTACATGGACTCCAGCGCCCGCTGCTGGTGCGTGACGTTGCGCAGGCCGAACCCGATGCTGACCACATCGAACTTGTTGCTCGCGAAGGGGAGCTCCTCCGCGTCACAGCGCACGTAATGGACGTTGCCAACCAGGCCCGCGTTGACCAGGGCTCCCCGGCCCAGAGCCAGCATGGCATCGTTGATATCCGTGACCACCAGCAGGCCCTGTCCGCGCAGGCGATGGCCGAAGCCCATGGCGAGATCCCCCGTGCCAGCCGCGACGTCCAGCACGTACTGCCCGGGCCGAACGGCCGCGCGCTGGACGGTATAGCGCTTCCACAGCCGGTGGATACCGAACGACATCAGGTCGTTCATGAGGTCGTACTTATCCGCCACCGAACGAAACACGTCCGCGACCAGCGACGCTTTCCGTTCCTCCGGCACCTCGCGGTTGCCGAAATGCGTCTTGCGGTCAGTCATCGTTCATCCATTCGTCATAGGGCTGGGGCACGCGCGAGTGGCCCGCCTCGGCGAGCTGGTTGAGGTACGAGCGCCAGTATTCCGAGCGATGAATCGCCAGCTCGTACAGGTATTGCCAGGAATAGATCCCGGTGTCGTGGCCGTCGTCGAACCTGAGGGTCACGGCGTAGGTGCCGACCGGCTCGACGGCGGCGATGTTGACCCGCTCTTTGCCGACCTGGAGAACTTCCTGCCCGGGTCCGTGGCCCTTCACCTCGGCCGACGGTGAAAACACCCGCAGGTACTCGCAAGGCAGCCGGAAGCGGCTGCCGTCCTCGAAGGTCAACTCCAGCACGCGCGAGCGCTGCTTGAGCCGGATGTCGGTCGGTCTCGGCGAATCAGACATACTGAGTGATCGATTCCTGTTGGAATTTCCCGCTTGGAAGATTCGGATACGGAGCGCGGAAGTGGGCCGCACCGGGATTCGTCTTTCTCCTTCCGCTGACGCCGCTACCGCACTGTCTTTTGATGTGCCGGGGCCCTACTCGTTCAACCACTCGGCCACCTCGGTGCTGAAATAGCTCAACACCGCGTCGGCGCCGGCCCGTTTGAAACCGGTGAGAGCTTCCATCACCACCGCTTTGTGATCCAGCCAGCCGTTCGCGCTCGCCGCGCACAGCATGGCGTATTCGCCCGATACCTGGTAGACCAGCGTCGGCATGCCGAAGCGCTCCTTGACCCGCCGAACGATATCCAGATAAGGCATGCCGGGCTTGACCATTACCATGTCCGCGCCTTCCTTGATATCCAACGCCAGCTCGCGCAGCGCCTCGTCGCCGTTGGCGGGGTCCATCTGGTAGCTGTACTTGTTCCCGCCGCCGAGCGCGCCGGCGGACCCGACGGCATCCCGGAACGGGCCGTAGAAGCTGGATGCGTACTTGGCGGAATACGCCAGGATGCGCACATTCGTGAGCTGCTCCTCTTCGAGGGCGTCGCGGATCCGGCCCACGCGGCCGTCCATCATGTCCGAGGGCGCCACGATGTCGGCGCCCGCCCGGGCGTGGGACAGCGCCTGGCGCACCAGCACCTCGACGGTGGGGTCGTTGACGACGTAGCCGCTGTCGTCGATCAGGCCGTCCTGGCCGTGGCTGGTGTAAGGATCCAGCGCCACGTCGGTGATGACACCGACCTCCGGCACCGCGTCCTTCAAGGCCATGACCGTGCGCTGCACCAGCCCGTCCGGGTTGTAGGCTTCCTCGGCCCGGTCAGACTTGCCGCCGGCCTCCACCACCGGAAACAGGGCTACCGCGGGCACGCCGAGGCCCGCGATGCGCCGGACCTCCTTCACCAGGCGGTCGACGGTCAGTCGCGATATGCCGGGCATGGAGGGTACCGCTTCGCTGTCGTCCCGGCCTTCGATGACGAAGTACGGTTGGATCAGGTCGTCGAGGGTAAGTCGGTTCTCCCGCATCAGCCGCCGTGAGAACTCGTCGCGGCGCATGCGGCGCAGGCGTGTTTCAGGGTATTTTCCGGATGCCATGGTGCGTTTGTGTTGAAGCCGGTAAGGCAAGAGCCTTATGTTCGCATGTCCGCAGTGACGCTCCAAGGGCCGGTGCTTGCGCAGTCCGCATATTGTGGGAGAATTCGGCGGAACGAGCAGGGGTTGCAGCCACCAGTTGGTACGATCGATGTCACTGTTCCCGGGCAACCCCGGTCCGGTCGTTGGCTGGTGCAGGGCGCGAACCGGGCAGGGTCTTTGTCGGCACGCCGTGAATACATCCCTGTAGGCTCCGCTGCCGCTGTCCCTGCGGCAGAGGCCCGATGAAAGCCCTCCCCCGGCTCATGCCTCAAGGTCGCTTCCACTTCGAGAGTACGATCAGGCTGATTGTCGTGGCGCGACACCCGCCTTCGTCTGCTCGAGTTCTTCTCCTGTGGGTCGGAATTCATTCCGACGATTGTCGATGTCGCAATGAATTCCGACCCACAGGGAGTCCCGGCCGCCCCGCAGGAGATCAGAATAAGGCTTGGGACGGCCGTGAACCAAGTCTGGACGCCGACGTCCCGAACGCCTATTGTCGCCCCTTTTGACGGTCTTCTCTCTCATGCCCGGCGCCCTCCATGTCCGTTGATGCGAACCACGCCGCCGACGCGCATTCCAGCGGCCGGGCCTATCTGCTTCTGACCATGACGACCTTCTGCTGGGGCGCCAATTCGGTGTTCGGGCGCCTGGCGGTGGGGCAGATTTCTCCCATGCTTCTGGTGTCGCTGCGTTGGCTGGGCTCGGTGATCCTGCTGCTGGTCGTTTCCAGGCGCAGCCTTCGTGAAGACTGGCCGACGCTGCGGCGGCACCTGCCTTTCCTTGCGGCAATGGGCATCCTCGGGTTCACTACCTTCAACGCGCTGTTCTACGTCGCGGCCCACTACACCACCGCCGTCAACATGGGCATCATCCAGGGGTCCATGCCGGTGTTCGTGCTGATCGGTGCGTTCCTCGCCTACCGGACACCGGTGACGGGGCTGCAGATGGCGGGGGTGGCCGTGACCCTGATCGGCGTCATCACCGTGGGAATCCACGGAAGCCTGGAACGGCTCGCCGCGCTGACCATCAACAGAGGCGACGCCCTGATGGTGATCGCGTGCACCCTGTACGCCGGCTACGCGGTGGGTCTGCCGCGGCGGCCGGCGGTCTCTTCGCTGGGGATGTTCACGGTGATCGCCGGCGCGGCCTTCCTCGCGTCGATTCCGCTGGTGATCGGTGAGGCGGCCATGGGTCAATTCCAGTGGCCGACCGTCACGGGCTGGATCGTGCTGGTCCTGGTCACCCTGTTCCCCTCCTTTCTCGCTCAGATCTGGTTCATACAGGGCGTGGCGTTGATTGGTCCCGGGCGGGCGGGGATATTCATCAATCTGGTGCCGGTCTTTGCGTCGATCCTCGCGGTGCTGATCCTGAGCGAGCCCTTCCGGGCGTATCACGCGCTGGCCCTCTGCTTCGTGCTCGGCGGCATCTGGCTGGCAGAGCGCACCCGGCGCTGAAACCTCGACCGCGGAAGAGCTGCCTCGCCCCCGTGCGCGAGAGGCGATGACAATGCGCCGGCCGAAGCGGGATAATCGGCAAAGTCTTCCACCCGCCTGGACCGCAACGTGCCTACCGCCTATATCACCCACCCTGCATGCGCGAAGCACCGCATGATCGAGGGACATCCCGAAGATCCGGCCCGCATCCACGCCATAGAGAACCGGCTGATCTCGCAGCGGCTCCTCGATCTGATGGCCGTCTACGACGCGCCCGAGGCCACGCGCAGGGAGATCGAGCGGGTGCACGACCACGCTTACATTCAGTCCCTCATCGACAAATCGCCAAGGGAAGGCCTCGTGCATATCGATCCGGACACGTATATGAATCCCGGGACACTGCCCGCGGCCATGCGTGCCGCGGGGGCCGGGGTGATGGCCGTCGACCTGGTCATGCGGGGAACCGCGCACAACGCGTTCTGTAACATCCGGCCGCCGGGCCATCACGCGGAGCGCGATCAGGCCATGGGCTTCTGCTTCATCAACAATGTCGCCGTGGCGGCCGCCCACGCCTTGACCCACGAGGGCATCGAGCGCGTCGCGATACTCGATTTCGACGTCCACTACGGCAACGGCACCCGCGATATCTTTCTGAGCGACGAGCGGGTCATGCTGTGCTCCCTCTACGAGAGCAACCTGTATCCCTTCGTCGACGTGCCGCCGGTCGAGAACCACCACGTGAACTCCGCATTGCCCGGTCACGGCTTCGCGCGGGCGATGCGCGAAGCCGTCGTCGACGCCTGGGTGCCGGCCCTGGACCGGTTCGCTCCACAGTTCTACGTGATCTCCGCCGGCTTCGACGCCCATCGCGAGGACGAGCTCAGCCGCGGCGACATGACGGAAAGGGACTATCAGTGGATTACAAGGCAGATCATGGATCTTGCCGACCGCCACGCAGGCGGAAAGCTGGTGTCGATGCTGGAGGGCGGATACGCGCTGGATGCTCTGGCCCGCTCGACGGTCGAGCACGTGCGCTGCCTGATGGGGGTTTGAGATCCCCGGGTCCAACCGCTCATGAGCGTCCGCAACCTCGAATACCTGTTTCGCCCGCGATCCGTCGCGGTGGTGGGGGCGTCGAACCGGGCCGACAGCGTCGGCCGGGCCGTGATGCGCAACCTCCTCGGCGGCGGCTTCCCGGGAACGGTCATGCCCGTCAATCCCGGCCACAAGTCGGTGACCGGCGTGCTGGCCTACCCTGACGTCAGGCACCTGCCCGAACGGGCCGACCTCGCGGTCGTCTGCACTCCGCCCCGCACGGTGCCCCGCATCATCGCCGACCTCGGGGAGCACGGGACGCGAGCGGCGGTGGTGCTGAGCGCCGGGCTGCGACAGGTCGTGATGGACGACGGCCGGAACGTCGAGGAGGCCATGCTCGACGCGGCCCGCCCGCACCTGCTTCGAATCCTCGGCGGAAACTGCCTGGGGGTGCTGGTCCCCGGTCTGGATCTGAACGCCAGCTTCTCCCATATCCCCGCGCTCCCCGGGCGGGTCGCCCTGATCCATCAGTCGGGCGCCCTGTGCACCGCGCTGCTCGACTGGGCCACGTCGAACGGGATCGGTTTCTCGCATTTCGTTTCCATCGGCGACAGCGCCGACATCGACTTCGGGGACGTCCTGGACTACCTCGCCAGCGAACCGTCGGCCCATTCGATCCTCATGTATGTCGAGGCCGTGACGGGAGCGCGCAAGTTCATGTCGGCAGCCCGGGCCGCCGCCCGCAACAAGCCGGTCATCCTCGTCAAGGCGGCCCGCGTACGGGAGGGAGCGCCGGCGACCGCGTCCCACACGGGCGCGATGATGAGCTCGGACGATGTCTACGATACCGCGATCCGGCGGGCGGGGATGCTGCGGGTATTCAGCACCCGTGAGATGTTCGATGCGGTGGAAACCCTCGGGATCGGCCCCCGTATTACGGGCGAGCGCCTGGCCATCGTCACCAATGGCGTCGGGCCCGGCGTCATCGCCACCGACGCCTTGATATTCGGCGGCGGCGCCCTCGCGCAGCTCGGCGCCGACACCGTGAAGCGCCTCGACGACGTTCTGCCACCGCTGTGGTCGCGCCGCAACCCCGTGGACCTGGCCGGAGACGCGGACGGCGAGCGCTACGCGAAAGCGCTGGAGATCCTGATGGACGACGAGAAGGTTGGAACCGTCCTGGTGCTGCATGCGCCGACCGCCGTGGTCTCCAGCGACGAAGCCGTCCGCGGCGTGATCCGGGCCGGCGGCGGCAAGCGAAGGAACCGGATCATTGCAAGCTGGCTCGGCGGCGACACGGTCGCCAACGCCCGGCGTATGCTCACCGAGGCCGGCATCCCCAACTACGATACGCCCGACGAGGCAGTGCGGGCCTTCCTGCACATCGTGCGCTACCAACGCAATCAGGCGCTGTTGATGGAGACCCCCGTCTCGATCCCCGAAGACTTCGCGCCCGATACCGACAAAGCCCGCTCGATCATCGAGCGGGCGCTGGCCGACGGTCGCGACATGCTCACCGAGACCGAAGCCAAGGAGGTGCTCGCCGCTTACGGCGTGCCGGTCGTGGAGACGCGCGTCGCGTCCAGTCCCGAGCAGGCGTCCGAGGTGGCAGCGTCCATCGGCTTTCCGGTGGCCCTGAAAGTTCTTTCCGACAGGATCAGCCGCAAGTCGGAGGTCGGCGGCGTGGTGCTCGATCTCGACGGGGAGCGGGACGTGCTGCATGCCGCGCGCAACATGAGCGCCCGCGTGCGCCGGCTGCGGCCCGAGGTCCAGGACGCGGCCTTCAGCGTGCAGCCCATGGCGCGCCGGCCGGGCGCCTTCGAACTGATTGTCGGCGCCGCTGCGGATCCGGTATTCGGGCCGGTCATCCTGTTCGGCGAAGGCGGCACGGCGGTGGAGCTGATCGACGACAAGGCGGTGGCGCTGCCGCCGCTCAACATGAAGCTCGCCATGGAGCTGGTGGGCTCCACCCGGGTCGCCCGGCGGCTCGGAGGCCACGCCGGCCGGCGGGGCGCGGACCTCGAGAAGATCGGCGGCGTGCTCATCCGGATATCGCAGCTCGTCGCGGACCTGCCCGAAGTCGCCGAGCTCGACATCAATCCCCTGCTGGCCGATGCAGACGGCGTTCTGGCGCTGGACGCTCGCATCCGCGTCGTGGCGACGGACCAGGCGGGGCCCGACCGGCTGGCCATCCGGCCCTATCCGAAGCAGCTCGAGGAGCACACGCGGATCGGGGACATGGACCTGTTGCTGCGCCCGATCAGACCCGAGGACGAGCCGACCCACAAGGCCTTCGTCGACAGCCTCGAGCCTCAGGATGTGCGCTTCAGGTTCTTCGGCATGGTCCGCTACTTCGCGCACGACCAGCTTGCCCGCTTTACCCAGATCGACTATGACCGCGAGATGGCGTTCATAGCCGTGGATACCGCGACACGGGAAACGCTTGGCGTCGTACGCGCCGTCTCCGACCCGGACAACGTCACCGCCGAGTTCGCCATCATTGTCGGC
Organism: Arenicellales bacterium; assembly: GCA_049583715.1. Taxonomy (GTDB): domain Bacteria; phylum Pseudomonadota; class Gammaproteobacteria; order Arenicellales; family JAANXG01; genus JAANXG01. The sequence goes on from JBAUWJ010000135.1 coordinate 13,461, forward strand.
TCACACCTGAAAGGCAAAGGGCTCGGCCACGCTCTGCTCTCCAAAATGATCGCCTACTGCCGCAGCCGGGGCACCCGCTACCTCGTCGGCGAAGTGCTGGCCGAGAACGACCGCATGATCGCGCTCGCCAGGAAGCTGGGCTTCGCGATCTCGCCGGAGTCGACGGGGAAGGTCAAGAAGATGAACCTGCGGCTGTAGCGGCCGTCGATACGGCGGCGCCGTGCCGTTCACACTCCTCCCTGGTGGTGGAGTGACCCTTCGCGCTTGAAGAACAGGAACCAAAGCAGCGTCAGCGCCTCCAGGACCAACAGCCCGGACAGCGCCACCCGGTAGCCCTCCGTCGAGAAGGTGTCGCCGCTCGACCAGTACTGGATGATGACGCCGATGCCCCACTGGAACAGGAATGCCCCGAGGAAGACGAGCACGTTGATGGCCGCATTGACACGGCCCGAGATCCGTTTCGGGAATCGCTGGGTCAGGGCGGCGTAGTACAGGATGCTGCCGGACCCGAAAAAGCCGAAGGCCACCCAGCATGCGAGCGGCGGAGCGTGGCTCTGCATCACCACCAGGACGATGATCGGCACCGACGCCGTAACCACGCAGGAGGTCGCGGTGGTGAATGGGGATACGCCCTTGCTGCCGAGAGAGGACGCCACGCTGCCCAGCACCACGAATCCCGCGATCATGGCGCCGGTCATCGCGGCCAGGACGTTCGCGGCCCCCGCCCGGTCCAGTCCGGCCACATCCTGCAGCCACGTCCCGGCCCACAGGCTGGTCACTGACAGAAAGGTCGCCTGAGAAACCACCGTCAGGGGAATGACGCGCAGGAACAACGGGCTCTTGAACACCGTGGCAAAGCCCTGAGCACTGCCTTGTTCATGGGGTCCGGCATGCGTGCTGCGATCCGGCACCATCGTGAACATGAAGACCGCCACGGCGATGCACGCCGCACCCAGAAGTTGAAACACGCCTTGCCATCCGAGCAACGGCAGGCTCATCTCCAACGGCCGCGTCCCGGTCAGTGCGCCGAGACCTCCGGCGGCCATCTGCAGCCCGTTGATTCGCGGCAGCCGGTCGATCGGAAACCACTCCACATAGGCCTTGAAGGCCGCCATCAGACAAGCCGACACGCCGAGGCCGATCAGGGCCCGGCCGATGATCAGCCCGTTCACGCTCCTGGACAACGAGAATACGAACGCGCCGAGCGCCGCGACCAGCAACAAAGCCGACTCCACACGGCGAGGGCCGAAGCGGTCCAGCAGATAGCCGAGCGGCAGCTGGAACGACGCGAAGGCCAGGAAGTACGTGCTGGTCAGGAGCCCGAGCACGGAGCTGTCCAGCGCAAGGTCTGCACGAAGGTCGCCCGCGATGACGGCATTCACCACGCGAAAGAGGTAGGAAAGGAAATAGCCCAGCGCGAAAGGCAGATAGACCCTGAAGACGAGGGTCGCGGGTGAAGGCCGGTCGTCGTGCATCGGCGAATGATTCACGAAGGGCAAAGGCTTTGCAAGCGAGGCCACCCTCGGCGGAGCGGGCACCGTTGTGTTATCGTTGCCTCACCTGAAACAGAACTCCCTCTCCCGCCGGCGGGAGAGGGAGTATCGGCAAGTGACCTTTTTACTTTGATGAATGATCCGACGCAGTCCCAGGTAAGGCCCGGAGCCAAATACCCCATGCCCATGCAGTCGCAGCTCGAGAAGAAACTGAGCGAGTCCTTGAAACCCATGCATCTCGAAGTGGTCAACGAGAGCTACATGCACAACGTGCCCGAAGGCTCGGAGTCGCACTTCAAGGTCGTCGTCGTCTCGGAAGCTTTCGAGAACCAGCCGCGGGTCGCCCGCCACCGGATGGTGAACGAGGCCGTGGCCGAGGAGCTCGTGGCCGGCATCCATGCCTTCTCGGTCAATGCCATGACCCCCTCGGAGTGGTTCGATAAGGGCGGGCAGTCCATTCAGTCACCCCCCTGCCTGGGCGGCTCCAAGGCCGAGAAGACCCCCTGATCGGTCTGTCGTATTCGCGAGCCACGCGTAGGTCGGGCTTCAGCCCGACAAACCCCCTTCAGTCGGAATAAATTCCGACCCACTTCGGATGTGGGGAGTGCCGCGGGCCATCGGGAACGGAGCGCGGCCGACCCACAATCGTCTACAGCCCCAGCAAGCCCCACAGCATGTGCAGTCCGAGCACCGTGACAAATACGGCGAAGACCCGCCGCAACGTCGTCTCGGATAAGCGATGCGCGAGGCGCGCGCCTAGCGGCGCCGCGGCGGTGCTGGCAGCGACGATGCCGGCGAAGGCCGGCAGCGAGACGTAGCCGAAGGTCCACGGCGGCAGACCCGGTTGATTCCACCCGCCGACGATGTAGCCGACCGCGCCACCGAGAGCGATGGGCAGGCCAATCGCCGCCGAGGTGCCGATGGCGCGCTTGACCGGCACGCTGCACCAGGTGAGAAACGGGACGGTGAGGGACCCGCCGCCGATACCGAACAGCGCCGAGACGGTGCCGATAGACAGACCCGCGAGATTCATGCCGGCGGGGCCCGGAAGCTGCCTGTGCGCGTCGGTGATCGTGGTGCCGCGTGAGAACTGCGCCGCGACGCAGAACAGGAACACCACGAACATCCATTGCAAAGTACGGCTCGCGAGATGATCGGCGATCGCCGCTCCCAGCAGCGTACCGACCACTATCGCCGGCGCCAGGCGACGGAATACTCCCATGTCGAGGCTCCCACGGCGGTAGTGCGCGGAGGCGGACGAGAGGGACGTGAAGACGATGGTGGAGAGCGAGGTGCCGATGGAGAGCTGCATGACGCTTTGCGGCGCGATGCCCTGCCGGTCGAACATGATCACCAGCACCGGCACGATGATCGCGCCGCCGCCGATGCCGAGCAGGCCGGCCATGACGCCGGCCAGGCCGCCCATGATCAGCAGCTCGATGATATCCAACTCGGCCTCAGCCCCGCCGGGTGCTCGATTCCTGCCGCAGACCGCCCTTCGATCCGTCGTCGGTACTCATACCTCCGGCGACGCCGGCAGGGCGATCAGGTCGGTGACGCCGTAGTCCTTCCCCAACTGCGAAAGTGCGGCGGTGATCTGGCCGCGATGGTGGGTCTGATGGTTGAACAGGTGCGTGACGGCGATCCACAGGGGGCAGCTCTTCTGGGCCGGCCTGCTGATGCTCGTATAGTGCAGCTCGCCCGCCAGCTCCGCCTCGGTGAGGCCGGCGGTCCAGTCGAGAATGAGGCGGTCGGTCTCGGCCCGCGCACGGCGCAGCCCGTCGAAGTCGGAGAACAGCTCCTGGTCGAGGCCGGTGACTTCGAAAGGCTCCCCGAGGAAGCGGCCGAGCCAGACCTTGTCCGCCAGGAGCAGGTGGTTCAAGCTCCCGTGGATGGAGCCGAAGAACAGGCCGCGGTCCGTCTTTCTTTCACTATCCGAAAGACCATCGCAGACCTCGAAGAGCTTCTCGTTCATCCACACGTTGTAGCGAGCCAGGGTGATTGCCTGTTCGGGTCTCATTGTTTCGCCTCTGTCTTCGGTTCGGGTATGTCTGTCTCGTGCCGGCGGGCCCGCCGGAGCTGCGCGCCCGCCCACCGTGCCCACCGACTACACTACAATAACGCGTCGAGAACGGCCACTCATCTCGAAGGGGGTGTCAATGAATACTCGGGAGCCCGAAGTCCTGATCACCGAGGAGCAGATCGACAAGCGGGTGGCGGAGTTCGCGGAACAGGTCTCGCGCGACTACGCCGGCAAGGGCGAGCTGGTGCTGGTCGGCGTGCTCAAGGGCGCGTTCATCCTCCTGGCGGACCTGTCCCGGCGGCTCAGCATCCCGCGCCGCGTCGAATTCATCGCCCTGTCGAGCTACGGCCAGACCAGTATCTCCACCGGAGCGGTTCGCCTGATCATGGACCTTCGCAGCGACATCGAGGGCAAGCACGTGCTCATCGTCGAGGATATCGTCGACACGGGCCACACGCTCCACTACCTGATCTCGTTGCTGAAGGCGCGCCGGCCCGCCTCCCTGAAGACCTGCGTCCTGGTGCGAAAGAGCGACCGAGCAGAGGTCGACGTCGGCGTCGACTACCTCGGCTTCGACATACCCGACGTGTGGGTGGTCGGGTACGGCCTCGACTACGCCGAGCAATACCGCACCCTGCCCTATATCGGGATCCTTCAGCCGCAAAGTTCTTCTGCCGGGAAGGCGGCCGCTCCGGAAGTGGAGTAGTCGCGACGAAACCGGGATCGGCCGTCATACGGCTTCCTGTTGCTGGACTTCAACCTGAGTGCCTTGTCACAGTCGACGACGACATCACAGCCATATCCCTGATCGGGACGGCGGGGCGCGTCGTCCTATCTCTTCAAGGACTTATCCAGCTCGGCGATGGCGTCCTTCCAGCCGGGCTTGTTCGCATAGATCTCCTCGACGCTCATTCCTTCCACCTCATGAGGAAACACCAGCCACTTGTCGGTTTCGTGGATGTAGAAGTCTGGTGTCAGGTTCGTCCGGTTGCTGGCGGGCTTGTAGTACACGGTAGCGATGCGCACGTCGTGGGGCAGGTTTTTCCGGGACTTTGCCGCGAGCGCGCTCAGCACGGCCTCCAGGCTGTGGCCGCTGTCGAACACGTCGTCCACGATCAGCAGGGAATCCTCGGCATTCATTCGCTGGACCAGGTAGCTCAAGCCGTGCACGCGAACGGTCTTGCTCCGCTCTCCTATCCCGGTGTAGGACGAGGTCCTGATCGCGATATGGTCGGTGGAGACGCCGTAGTATTCGAGCAGCTCCTGGACCACGATTCCCACGGGGCTACCGCCGCGCCAGACGCCCGCCATGAAGTCCGGCCTGAAGCCGCTCTCGAGAATGCTGGCGCCGAGCCGCACTGAATCTTCGAGCAGCTCCTGGGCACCGATGTATTTCTTGTCCAAGACTGTCTCCCCCAGCCGGCTACTCCGCCGCCCGCTCCATTCTGTCGAGCAGCGCATCCGGGCTGGTGTCGATGATCGGAAGACAGCGGTCCCGCTTCGGCACGAACCCCTCGGCCACTATGTGGTCCAGGAGATTCGTCAGGGCATCGTAGAACCCGCCGCTGTTGAGCAAACCGCAGGGCTTGCTGTGGATCCCGAGCTGGTTCCACGTCAGGACCTCGAAGAACTCTTCCAGCGTACCCAGGCCGCCCGGCAGGGCGATGAAACCGTCGGACAAGGCGCCCATCAGCGCCTTCCGCTCATGCATGGTTTTCACGACATGCAGCTCGGTGAGGCCGTCGTGGGATCGTTCCTTGTCTACCAGGCGCTCCGGTATAACCCCGATCACCTTGCCGCCCCGCTCCAGGGCTGCGTCGGCGAGGGACCCCATCACCCCGACGCTCGCCCCGCCGTAGACCACGGCGATCTTGCGACGACTGAGGACGGCCGCGAGCTCCTCCGCGGCTCGGCGATAGGCCGGGCTACGGCCGGGGCTGGACCCGCAGAATACGCATACTCTTCGCATCGGTCCTGTGTACCACAAGAGCGGCGCGCGTGCATAACGCCTGTCTCGCACCGTCCGCGTGTGGCCGGGATCTCGCGGGCTCGAGGGGGCAGATACGCAAACGCGTCCGCGAACGGGCAAGTCCGCTCGCAACCCGGAGCGTGACGGGCCACCTGGAATCGCGTCACAATGCACCGGTACGGAACCTGAGCTCGTCCATCGCCCATGCCGTCGCCTGTACAGCTTCTCGAGGAAATGTTCGACGCCGCCGTCGCGGCGGCATCGCCGGCTTCGTGCCTGCCGCCCCACCTCCCCCCTGTTCCGCGGGGCCGCACCATCGTGGTGGGCGCCGGCAAGGCGGCGGCCAGCATGGCGCGGGTCGTGGAGGAACATTGGAAGGGACCGCTGCGCGGCCTGGTCGTGACCCGCTACGGCCATGGCCTGCCGCTCGAGAAGATCGAGGTCGTCGAAGCCGGCCATCCCCTGCCCGACGCCGCAGGCCGGCAGGCAGCGGCGCGCATGCTGGAGATGGTGTCCGGACTCGAGGAATCGGACCTCGTCCTGTGCCTGATCTCGGGGGGTGGGTCCGCGCTGCTGAGCCTTCCGGCGGCCGGTGTGTCCTTCGACGACAAGCAGGCAACCACCCGGACGCTGCTGCGGTGCGGCGCCAACATCAGGGAAATCAATTGCGTGCGCAAGCACCTGTCGGCGATCAAGGGCGGCCGCCTGGCCGCGGCCTGCGTGCCCGCCCGGGTCGTGACGCTGATGATCTCCGACGTTCCGGGTGACGACCCATCGAGCATCGCATCCGGGCCGACGGTTCCCGACCCCACGACCCTCGCCGACGCCGTGGCGGTGCTGGACAAGTACGCCATCACGAAGCCCGCAGCGGTGATCCGCTATTTGAAGACGAGCGCCGGGGAGACCCCGAAGCCGGATGACCCAGCCTTCACCAACAGCCGCTACGTGATCGTCGCGCGGCCGCAGGATTCCCTGGAGGCCGCCGCGGGCGTCGCCCGAAGGCGAGGTTACGGGCCGCTGATTCTGGGAGACCTCGAGGGAGAGGCCCGCGATGTCGCCCTGGTCCACGCGGGAATCGCCCGCCAGGTATCGCGCTTCGGCCAGCCGACCCGCCCGCCGTGCGTCCTGCTCTCGGGGGGAGAGACCACTGTCACCGTGCACGGCAACGGCCGCGGGGGGCGCAACGCCGAGTTCGCCCTGTCCCTGGCCCTGTCCCTGGACGGGCTTGCCGGCGTCTACGCGCTGGCGGCCGACACGGACGGCATCGACGGCACCGAGGACAACGCCGGGTGCGTGGTCGAGCCGGACACCCTGGCGAAAGCGGCGAAGGCCGGTGTCGACGCCGGGGCCTGCCTTGCAGACAACGACGCCTACGGCTTCTTCAAGGCCGCGGGCAGCCTGATTGTGACGGGACCGACGCTTACCAACGTCAACGACTTCCGGGCGATACTGATCGAGGACTGACGGAAGGACCGGCCTTGCGGCCGGCGGTTGTTCCAGTCGGAATGAATTCCGACCCACATTTCTCTATTCAAGGCCACGGCGCCTGTGGGTCGGCTGGCCTGCGTTCCCGACGGCCTCCGGCACTCCCCACATCCGAAGTGGGTCGGCCGGACTCCGTTCCCGACGGCCTCCGGCACTCCCCACATCCGAAGTGGGTCGGCCGGGCTCCGTTCCCGACGGCCTCCGGCACTCCCCACATCCCTGTGGGTCGGAATTCATTCCGACTGGAAAGGACATCGGGCCGAAGGCCCGACCCCAGGACTCAGCCCCTCCGCTCCGTATCGACCCCCTGAAACATCGCGCGCAAATCCACCGTGGATCGCTGTCCTATGTCATCGAAATGCTCGTCAAGCCACCGTGACGCGGTGTCCCATCCGACATCGTGCAGATGCTCGAGAAACGGCCATTCGGCGTTGAGCTTCGAGGTGGCGCCGAGCAGGTTCAGCTTCTCCTGATTGTGGACCATATGCACGCGCAGCTCCCTGTAGCCGTCTCCGTCCAGCTTCCCATCCTCCAGCAGTCGCCTCACGAAATCGATGGCGCGCAGCTCTCGCAGCAGACTGGCGTTGAAGGTGATCTCGTTGATGCGGTTCATGATTTCCTGCGCCGTGGTGGGCGTTCCCTTTCGCTCCACGGGATTGATCTGCACGATGATGACGTCCGACGACTCGGTGCCCTGGTTGAATGGAAACAGCGAGGGATTGCCCATGTATCCGCCGTCCCAGTAGGGTACGCCGTCGATCTCGACGGCCTTGAAGATCAGCGGCAGGCAGGTCGAGGCCATCACCATGTCGAGGGTCAGCTCTTCATGGTCGAACACCTTGACGCGTCCGGTCTCCACGTTGGTTGCCGATATGAAGAGCTTCACGCTGCCGCAGCGCCGGACATGGTCGAAATCCACCTTCGCCGCGACGATATCCCTCAAAGGATTGTAGTCCAGGGGATTGAAAAAATACGGCGAGGTCATCCGCGACATCACTTCCGACCACCAGAATCCGGGCGAGTAATCGAGGGTCCAGTTGCCCATGAATATGTCCAGAGGCGCGCGATGGATGGGACTCCAGTTGGAGACGTCGCTGATCGCCCGCCAAAGGTCGTGCAGGCATTGCCTGGCGGCATCGGCGCCGCCGCGATCGAGGCCGTCCGCGAACGCCACCGCGTTCAGCGCGCCGGCACTGGTGCCGCTGATCGCCTCGACGTGCAGTCGCTCCTCGTCGAGCAGCCGGTCCAGGACCCCCCAGGTAAACGCCCCGTGGGCGCCTCCGCCCTGCAGGGCCAGGTTCACCGACTTGGCGGTCACGGGGTGTCCGGCACCGGCGACTTCAAGTGCCGGCTTCCCCGGCTCGGGCCGGGTTCGATGCGACCGGCTCCGCTTTCCTTATGGTGCGATGGCGGTCGATCCAGTATCCCCACAGCACCAGCAGCCAGATCGCCTCGCCACTCCAGGCCACTGCCGCGACGCTGGGCGGCGGCGGACCGAACATGTTGCCCAGGTTGATCAGCACCAGGAACACGATGAGCCCCCAGAAGGCGTACGTCCCCGTTCGGTCAATCGCCTTCGTCGTCCTGAGATACAGGTATATACCGGCCAGGAGCATCGCGTTCTCGACGATGAGCGTCGCGGCCATGGAATTCCACAGTCCGAGGCCAAGCCGCAGGTCGCCTCCCACGGTCACGGGCATGTCCGGGCGATGCGCCACGACATCCAGCACCCAGTGGCTCACCACGACCGCCGCGATCACCGCCGCCGCACGAGCGGGGCCGCGGCGAAGGAAGAGGTACGCTGCGCCGAATAGAATACCCCAGACCACCAGCATCTCGAGACTGTGCGAGTATGGGTAGCTGATGAAGTCGAGCGGTGCGACGACCGTAACACCGGGCTGGATCGCGACCTTCTCCACGCCGAGCAGCACCAGCGTGGGCCACAAGAGATCCGCGAATTGCGCGGCAAGAAACAACGTGCCCAGCGAAACGGCCGGGGCGGCCCGCTTGGCACCAAGGCCGACTGCGAAGTGTCCGATGAACATGATCGGCGTGCTCTGTCCGGTTGCTCCGGCCGGCGAGCCGGGCTGGCAGGCGGCGGGATGCGAGATGGTATCTCCGCGGACACGGCGCGTCCATGCCCGCCGCGGCAACGACCAAGCGAGGTCGACGCGTGTCCGCACGGTGAGTATAATCAGTGTCAATCGTTGTCAATCGTTTCACCGGGCGCCAACCCGTGGCCCTCGGCGAACGTGTCCCGGTGGGCGGACACGCCCTGCCGAATCGCTGGCCGCAGCGCCGATCCCGCATCAGTCGGTTCGACGTCAACTCATCGACCCCGCGGCCACGCCGCCAGGCGCCCGCTTCCGGCGGACGGTGCCGTCATGCCCTCGCACCGAGAGCTCTTCGCGCTTCCCGCCGCCGGGCCTGTCCCCGGCCAGCGACCGCTGCCGTTCGCGATGGTCGATGATCAAGCTTTTCTACCGGAGAAACATCCCATGAAATACGACACGCTCGGAAATACCGGTCTCTTCATCTCCAGGCTCTGCATGGGAGCGATGACTTTCGGCGGCAAGGGCTTCTGGGGGACGATCGGCCAGCTCGGACAGGAGGAAGCGTCGCGGCTGGTCCATCGCTGCCTGGACGCGGGCATCAATTTCTTCGATACCGCGAACGTGTACTCTTTTGGCGAATCCGAGACCATGCTGGGCGAAGCCCTGAAGGGCCGGCGCGACGGCGTCGTGCTGGCAACCAAGGTGCGAGGCAGGATGGGGGACGGGCCCAACGACGTCGGATTGTCCCGAAAGCATATCTTCGAGCAGGTGCACGGCAGTCTCGAGCGCCTGCAGACGGACTATATCGATCTGTACCAGATCCACGGCTACGATCCCGCGACGCCCCTCGACGAAACACTGCGCGCCCTGGATGATCTGGTCCATCAGGGAAAGGTCCGCTGCATCGGCGCGAGCAACCTGGCGGCCTGGCAACTGATGAAAGCCCTCGGTATCTCGCAGCGCCTGGAGCTGGCCAGGTTCGAATCCCTGCAGGCTTACTACACCATCGCCGGCCGGGACCTCGAGCGTGAGCTCGCGCCTTTGCTCCGGGACCAGCGGCTCGGCTTGATGGTCTGGAGCCCGCTGGCGGGCGGCCTGTTGAGCGGCAAGTTCAGCCGTGAGGGAAGCGGGCCTGAAGGCGCGCGCCGGTCGGGGTTCGACTTCCCGCCCGTCGACAAGGAGCGGGCCTTCAACGTCATCGACGTGATGAAGCCCATGGCGGAAGACCGCGGCGTATCGGTGGCCAACATCGCGCTGGCCTGGCTGCTGCACCAGGACGTCGTCACCGCCGTCATCATCGGCGCCAAGGACATGACACAGCTCGACGACAACCTGAAAGCCGTGGACGTCGAGCTCACCGCGAGCGAGCTCGAGAGCCTCGACGAGGTCAGCGCGCTGCCGCCGGAATACCCGCAGTGGATGCTTGCCAGGCAAAGCCGCGGCCGGGGCCCGGGAGAGACTTCGGCGATCGACAGGAATCGATAGCACCCCCGAGCGCGTCGGGTGGTCCCGTCTCCCGGCGCTGATGAAAAAGAAGTCGAACAAAGCATTCCCCTCCCGCTGGTGCGAGAGACAGGGTGAGGGTGGTCCCAAACACCGCCCCCTCACCCCTGCCCTCTCCCGGAGGGAGAGGGAGTAATGTCCTCACGGTCGCGACTGACTCCGTTGCCCCCAGGGTGCGACTCTCAGCGTCGCGCCTTCTCGTGCTCGGTCGCGGCGAGAAGCAAGCACACGGCGATGCCTTCCGCCGCCTGACGCACCTCCTCCAGTGCCGGGAAGGTCGGGGCAACGCGCAGGTGGCGGTCCTCCGGGTCCCGGCCGTAGGGGAAGGCGGCGCCTGCCGGCGTCAACACCAGGCCTGCGTCCTTCGCCAGCTCGACGACGCGCCGGGCGGTGCCCGCCGGCCCGTCGACACTGATGAAGTAGCCGCCCTTGGGCCGGGTCCAGCGGGCGACCTCGGGCTCGCGAAGCAGTCTGTCGAAGGCGTCCTCTACCGCCCCGAACTTGGGCGCCATGATCTGCCGGTGCGCGTCCATCAACCGGTGCAGCGCTTCGAGATCGGGGATCAGACGGGCATGGCGAAGCTGGTTGATCTTGTCCGGCCCGATGGTGCGCGCGCTCATCCGTTCGAGGAGCCATTTCACATTGGCCGGCGAGGCGGCGACAGCGGCCATGCCACCGCCGGCAAAGGTGATCTTCGAGGTGGAGCCGAACATCAAGGCGCGGTTGGCGTTGCCGGCCCGCTCACAGGCCTCGAGCAGATTGGCGATCTCGACGCGCTCCGACGTCAGGTGATGCACTGCGTAGGCGTTGTCCCAGAAGATCCGGAAGTCCGGCGCGGCGGTGCGCATTTCCGCGAGACGATGGACCACTTCGTCGGAATAGATCGCGCCGCTGGGATTAGAGTACTTGGGCACGCACCAGATTCCCTTGACGGCCGGGTCCGCATTGACCCGCGATTCGACCTCGTCCATGTCCGGCCCCTGCTCGTCCATGGACACATTGATCATTTCGATCCCGAGCGCCTCGCAGATGGTGAAATGCCGGTCATAGCCCGGCACGGGACAGAGGAACTTGACCGCGCCCCGGCCCCAGGGCTCCGGACTGTCCGGGTTGCCCTCGAGCAGAGAGAAGGCGATATGGTCGTGCATCAACGCGAGGCTGGCGTTGCCGGCAACGATAACGTTCTCCGGCGCCGCCCCGAGTATCTCGCCGAAAAGTCCGCGAACCTCGGCCAGCCCGGTCAGGCCGCCGTAGTTGCGGCAGTCGGTGCCGTCGCTGGCGGTATGATTCCCGCCGCCGGGCAGATCGAGAAGCGCTTCCGCCAGGTCGAGCTGTTCCGGGGCCGGCTTGCCCCGCGCCATATTCAGGGACAGGCCGCGGGACTTGAAAGCCGTGTACTGCTCACGGACCTGCGCGTGCAAGTCGTCGAGGTCCTGCTTGCCGAGGTCGGTTAGTCTCGTCATTTCCGGGGGTTTCACCGTCTGGAAGTCTGAGCGGCACTGTCGCCGCGTTCGGTGCGCATCTTAGCAAGATGCCACGGCACGCGCTGTCCCGTGGAAGCGTACACGCGAGAGGAGGCTGGTCGGCTGTGCACGGCGGGAGCGACGGATCATCGGGCTATTCCCGCTCGGCCAGCGGTACGTACTCTCGCGGCGCGGGGCCGTTATAGGCGGTAAGCGGCCTTATGAGTATGTTGCCGTCCATCTGCTCCAGCACTTGCGCGGTCCAACCCGGCACGCGGCCCACGGCGAACAGCGGTACGAACAGGCTGCGCGGGATACCGTGCAGGTAGTAGACGACGCCCGAGTAGAAGTCGACGTTGACATTCACGCCGTGACGGGAGTAGGGCTTCATGGCCTCCACCACCGCTTCCAGAATCCGGTACCACTTCGGCTCGCCCATTTCCTCCGACAATAACCTCACGCCCTCGCGCATGTGCCGGGCGCGCGGGTCTTCGGTGCGGTACACCCTGTGGCCGAAGCCCGTTACCGGCTCGCGGGCGGCCCGCTTGCGGCGAACGTACTCCGCCGCGTTCTCCGGCTCGCCGATCTCCTCGGCCATGCGCATGACGTCCTCCGCTGCGCCGCCGTGGGCCGGACCCGAGAGGGCGGCGACCGCCGCGGTGATCGCCGCATGCAGGGTCGCGTTGGTACCGGTCACCACACGTGCCGTGAAGGAGGAGGCATTCGACCCGTGCTCCGCGTGGAGCACCAGGTCCTTGTCGAGCAGGCGGCCGGCATTCTCGCTGGGACGGCTGCCGGTGAGCATGTAGAGCAGGTTGCCGGCATGGCCGAGCCCCATGTCCGGTGGGACGGGATCGCGACCGTTGCGGATCTGCTCGTGCGCGGCGACGATCATCGGCACCTGGGCGGTCAAGCGCACGCCCTTGCGCACCGTCGCCTCCCGCGAGGTGTCCGCAGCTTCCGGGTCGTAGGCGGCCAGGGCCGAAGCCGCGGTGCGGAGCACGTCCATGGGGTGCGCTCCCCGGATCCGGCGAATGATGTCGAGCACATCGCCCGGCAGCGTCCGGGCACCCTTGAGCGAATCATCGAACGCGCTCAACTGGCGGCCGGTGGGCAGCTCACCATGGATCAGCAGATAAGCAGTCTCCTCGAATGTGGACCACTCGGCAAGGTCATGAATCGAATATCCGCGGTATCGCAGCTCGCCGCGGCGGCCGTCTATGTCGGCGATTCCCGAGCGGTCGAAGTAGACGTCTTTCAACCCTCGGTGAATCCTGACGCTCTGTTCATCAGGCATGTTCACACTCTCTTTTCAGTGGCTACTTGGTTTGCTTTTCAGACGCATGTTGTCGCGTCGTGCGATAATGTCGCCGGAAACCGTAAGATCACAGGTGTGACCTGCACGGCGGCGTGTGTCCCCGCTCTCCTTTGTGCCGGTCGCAGACACGAACACCCCGAGCGCGAACCGGGACTCCACGCAAGGGAGACGATGACATCGATTGACGACGTCGAGGCAGGCGTGTCGCCGCAACCCGGTCGCGTGGTCCTCCCGGAGAGCTTCGATGAGCGAATCCTGCGGGCCGCCGAACGTCTTGCCGAGGGCGGGACGATACGGCCGGTGCTGCTTGGTGCGCGGGCGGACCTGGGACGGGCCGCGAGTGCCATCGGCGTAAGCCTCGACCACGTCGATGTCGTCGATCCCGATGAAGGCGATCTCCTCGACGGGTATGCCGAGGCTTACACACAAGGTCGTCCCCGCACCAACGCGGGTATGGCACGGCGTTTGCTCAAACGGCCTCTGTATTTCGGCGGCATGATGGTCAAGCTGGGCGATGCCGAGGCCATGCTCGGGGGCGCCGCGAGCCCCACGCGGCGGGTCATCGAGGCGGGCCTGCTCACCACAGGCCTCGCTGCAGGGATCACGACTCCGTCGAGCTTCTTCCTGATGCTCGTGCCCGGCTTCCGCGGGCAGGAAACCGCACGACTCATATTCTCGGACTGTGCCGTGAACATCGACCCGAGCGCCGAGGACCTGGCGGCCATCGCCCTGGCATCGGCCGACACCGCGCGCAGGCTGCTCAACGAGGAACCCCGCGTCGCACTGCTCTCCTTCTCCACGCACGGCAGTGCACACCATCGACTCGCGGATAAGGTCAGGGAGGCGCTGGCGATCGCCCGGAATCGAGCGCCGGGTCTTGCCATCGACGGTGAGCTCCAGGCCGACGCGGCGCTGATACCACGGATCGCCGCCCGCAAGGTTTCCGGCGAAAGCCCGGTCGCGGGCCGTGCCAACGTACTGGTGTTCCCCGATCTCAACGCCGGCAACATCGCCTACAAGCTGCTCCAGCACCTCGGTGGTGCCACTGCCCTCGGACCCGTGCTCCAGGGCTTCGCCCGCCCTTTGTCCGACTTGTCACGGGGAGCCGATATTGAAGACATCATCGCCACCGCGCGCATCGTGCTCGCCATGGGGCGCGACACTTCATGAGGCTCCGGCGGGATCCGGCAACCGCCAACGAGGTCATCGCTGCCCGATCGACGGATGCGTCTACACCTTGCCCTTCCAGGGCACGAGTGCGCGCTCGAGGTAGCGCATGAACAGGTCGAACGCGTAGGCGATGGCGCCGATGACGACGATGCCCACGATGACCACGTCGGTCACCAGGAAATCCGCGGCCTGCTGAATCATGGCACCCAGGCCACGCTGTGCCGCTACCAGCTCGGCGGCAACCAGGGTGGTCCAGCCGAAGCCGATGCCGATGCGCATGCCGGTCAGAATCTCGGGCATCGCCCCCTTGACGATGACGTGCCAGATGACCTGCCAGCGGCTCGCCCCCATGGAATAGGCGGCGTGGATCTGCTCTATCGAGACCGAGCGCACGCCGGCGCGCGTGTTGAGCACCATCGGCGCGAAGATGGCCAGAAAGATGACCCCGATCTTGTTGAGCTCGCCGATGCCGAACCAGATGATCATCAGCGGCAGATAGGCGAGCGGCGGTATCGGTCGGTAGAACTCGATTATCGGATCGAACATCCCCCGCGCCACGCGGTTGACACCCATAAGTATGCCGATGGGAATCGCGGTCACGCAGGACAGAAAGAATGCGGAGAACACGCGCACGAAGCTCGCCCAGGTGTGCTGCCACAGCGTCGCGCCACCGAAGCCCTCGGTGGCAACGTTGACGAGACGATGGAAAATGACGATGGGCGACGGCAGAAAGAGGGGACGGATCAGGTGGAAGACCGCAGTCGCGAGGTACCAGAGTACGAACAACGTCACGGTGCTGGCCACGCTGATCGCGACGCTGCGGCCCTGCCCGGGTGCTCCGTAGGAGTCGCCCGCCTTCGCGGGACCCTTGGCAAACAATCCACTCAGAAAGCTGAACAAGGATCCGCTAGGCTTGTCGGCGTTGACGCTGTTGTTGGCCATCGCTTTCCCCCGCGGAGCGTTCGTCGCCGTAGATGATGCTGAGGACGGCTTCCCGCATCTTGATGAATTCCGGACTCGACTTCACCGCGCGCGCATCGCGGCATTCGAAGAAGCGTTGCTGGAAGTCGAGGTCGTAGCTGTGGGTGATACGCCCGGGGCGCGGCGACATGACGATCAGCCGGGTCGCCATGAACAAAGCCTCCTCGACGCTGTGGGTGATGAAGAACACCATCTTCGCCGTCTCACGCCACACGTCGAGCACCAGCTCCTGCATGGATTCGCGGGTCAGCGCATCGAGCGCGCCGAGAGGCTCGTCCATCAGCAACATCGCCGGGTCGCTCGTGAGCGCACGCGCCATGCCGACCCGTTGTTGCATGCCGCCGGAGAGTTGATAAATGGGATGATGATCGAATCCCTCCAGGCCGACGAGCGCCAGGTTCTTGGCGGCGATCTCGCGCCGCTTGGCCCTGGCGACGCCCTGCAGCTTCAAACCGAACTCGACGTTCTGGAGCACGTCGAGCCAGGGCATCAGAGCATGCTTCTGGAACACCACCCCGCGATCGGCGCCGGGGCCCGTAATCATCCGCTCATCGAGCAGGATGCTGCCCTGGCTGGGGGCGATGAAGCCCGCCATCAGATTGAGCAAAGTGGTCTTGCCGCAGCCCGACGCACCCAGGGCTACGACGAATTCGCGGTCTTCGATGGAGAGGTTTATTCCCTCCAGGGCATGAACCTCCTCACCGGGGCGCCGCCCCGGATAAATGACTGCAGCATCTTGGACCCGCAGTGTGGTCATGGCTCGCGCGGCTATGTGGGCGGCAGGGAGAAGGGAGGGCCCGACCCGCATCGCGGATCGGGCCCAAACAGGTTCCCTACTTCATCTTCATGGCCATTTCCACGTATTCCGGATTCACGAACTTGCTGTAATCAGGCATTACGGCCGGAATCTTCTTCTGGTCCTTCAGGAATTCCGACGTGAGATAGAGAGCCTTCGCGGCACCACTGTCCTTGCCGCCGCCGAGCCATTTGTTCGAGGCCTCCTCCTTGAGGGTCGGAAAGCTGTACGCCGCCATCGCAGCAGGCACGTCCTTGGGGTCGCCGCCCGTCAACTTCGCGATCGACTTCACCATCGGGGAATCCGGCGTCCAGGCTGATGGGTCTTTGCGATAGGCATTGTCTTCGTCGGCGATGATCTTCACGAATTTCGCCATGAAGTCCTTGTGCGCCTCGCCCCACTTGCGGTCCACGAGGACACCGTCGAAGGTGCACTTGCCCCAGTTGCAAAGCTGCCCGGAGCTGATCAGGACCTTGCCGGTCTGCTTGATGCGGGAAAGCGCGGGATCCCAGACGAACGCGCCGTCGATGTCACCGCGCTGCCAGGCGGCAGCGATCGCCTGAGGCTGCATGTTCAGGACCGTTACCTCGTCCGGTTTGATCCCGAACTGCTCGAGTGCGAACAGGAGCTGGTAGTGACTGGTGGAAACGAACGGCGTAGCCAGCTTCTTCCCCTTCAAATCCTGCGGAGCTTTGATGCCGGAACCGTTGCGCACGACGAGCTCTTCGGCCGAGGCGATGTCCTCGAGTATCCAGAAAAGCTGCGCATCGATGCCACGGCTCAGGCCGGCCGCGATCGGGCTGGAGCCCGCGACCGCAATCTGAAGGTCACCGGAAGCCATGGCGTTGATGACCTGCGCCCCCGAGTCGAAGCGACTCCACTTGATCTTGTAGCCGGTTTCCTTCTCGAACTTGCCCGCCCCGATGGCGGCCTTCCAGGGATTGAGCATCAATTGATGGGCTATGGCCACCTCCTGCGCCTGACTCACGCCGATGCTAACGAGCATCAGCGCGAGTGGCAACACGAGAACGCGACCGATGAGAACGACGAACTTCTTCATAGTATCCTCCTTACGGTGGTGTAACACGCTGTCAGTATGAGGCATGGGCCTTATCAGGCACCACTCGCGCGTTTGACGTCGACGGCCTGGGGTGAATACACCTTCAGCACGTCGCGCAGTATAGCGCAGATTTCCTCGATGTGGCTCTCCTTCGCAACCAGGGGTGGTGCGATGATCCCTGCGTCGCCCGTGGTCTTGATGTGCAAACCGGCTTCGAACAAGCGCTTTTGCACCTCGAGACCGCGCGCCCCCGGTCGCTCTCCCGGGGCGAGATCGAAGCCGGCGATCATGCCGTAGCCCCGTATGTCCGTGATGACGGGAAGATCGCTCAGAGCGAATACGGCTTCGAGAAACTGCGGTGACATGCCGGCGGCGCGATCGAACAGCTCCTCCTGCTCGTAGATATCGAGCGTTGCCAGCGCGGCAGCGCACGCCACCGGATGCGCCGAGTAGGTATAACCGTGAAAAAGCTCGATCGAATCGGCGGGGGCGGCGCGCATGATCGTGTCGTAAATAGTCCTGCTCGCCGCTACGGCACCCATGGGTATCGCGCCGTTCGTCATCGCCTTGGCCATCGTGATCATGTCGGGCGTCACGTCGAAGCTCTGCGCTCCGAAGGCCTTGCCCGTGCGACCGAAACCGCAGATCACTTCATCGAACACCAGAAGAATGCCGTTGGCGTCGCAGATCTCGCGCAAGCGCTGCAGATAGCCCTTCGGGGGCACCAGAATACCCGTGGAGCCGGCGATCGGCTCGACGAAGCAGGCGGCGATCGTGTCCGCGCCATACAGGTCGACGATGCGCTTCAGGTCCTCCGCAAGGTCGGCACCCGCATCCGGTTCGCCTTTGCTGAAGCGGTTCTCAGGCAGCCAGGTATGACGCATGTGCACCACACCCGCGAGGCCGGCACCGAACGCGTCGCGATTCTTCATCAAGCCGCTCAAGGAGGTGCCGCCGATGTTGACTCCGTGATAGGCGCGTTCGCGTGACACGAACCGCATACGCTGCCCCTCTCCTCGTGCCCGGTGATAGGCAAGCGCAATCTTGAGCGCCGTATCCACGGCTTCGGAACCGGAGTTGCCGAAAAAGACATAGTCGAGATCACCGGGGGTGAGCGCGGCGATACGCTGTGCGAGCTCGAAGGAGAGGGGTTGCCCCGTCTGGAACGGAGCGCAGTAATCGAGCCCCGAAAGCTGCTTGGCGACCGCGTCCGTGATTTCCCGCCGGCCGTGCCCCGCAGCGCAGCAAAACAGCCCCGACGATCCGTCGATGATGCGCTTCCCTTGCCGGCTCCAGTAGTGCAGGCCCTCGGCGCGAACGAAAAGACGCGGGTGCGCCTTGAAGTCGCGATTCGCGGTGAACGGCATCCAGTGGTGTTCGAGGGACTCCCCAGCAGGTTTCATGCAGGCTTTCCGGGTGTCTGAACCTGGTACCGGGTTTATGCTAGACTGGGGTCGCTGGGCACGGTAGAGCCAGTTACCCACCCCCGATTAGACCAGTAGATGCGGGACCAACTCCTTCACCTGTCTTCGGGCAGCCATGCCAACCTGCAGGGCCAGATTCGCGAGATGCTGGTTTCGGCCATACTCGATGGCCACATCCCGGCCGGTAACGTCCTGCCCTCCTGCCGCAAGTTGGCCCTGCAGCTCGGAGTAGCGCGCAACACGGTCGTGCTGGCCTACCAGCAGCTCGTGGAAGAGGGCTACCTGATCGCCCGAGAGCGCAGCGGCTACTACGTCAACAAAGACATTCTTGCCGGCCGCGTCGACCGAGAACAACACGCCGCCGCGCATTGCAAGACCGAGCTGAAGTGGGGCAAGCGGCTGAAGCTCGAGCCTTCCGCGCAGCGCAACATCGTCAAGCCCCGCGACTGGCAGAAATATCCCTATCCCTTCATCTACGGGCAGTTCGATCCGGCTCTCTTTCCGGTCTCCGACTGGCGCGAATGTGCGCGGGAAGCGCTCAGCATTGCGGCGATCCGGGAATGGGCGCGCGACAGCGTCGACAGCGACGATCCGCTGCTCATCGAGCAGATCCGCACGCGTGTGCTCCCCCGCCGGGGGGTGTGGGCCTCGCCGGAGGAGATACTGGTCACGGTGGGCGCGCAACAAGCGCTCTACATCATCGCGAGCCTTCTGATCGACGCGCATACGGTCGTCGGGGTGGAAGAGCCGGGCTACCCGGACGCACGCAACATACTTGCCAGTCGCCGCTGCGCACTGGTGCCGTTGCCGCTCGATGACATGGGCCTGGTCGTCGACGAACGCCTGCGCGCATGCGAGTACGTCTACGTCACACCGAGCCACCAGTCGCCGACGACCCTGACCATGCCGCTGGCCCGGCGCCGGCAGCTCCTGGCACAGGCGGCCGATACCGACCTCGTCGTCATCGAGGACGACTACGAAAGCGAAACCAACTATCTCGGCGAGCCCACGCTGGCCCTGAAGGGTCTCGATGTCGACGGCCGTGTGATCTACGTGGGCAGCCTTTCCAAGACGCTCGCGCCCGGCCTGCGCCTGGGCTACCTGGTGGCGGCGCCGGAGCTCGTGCGCGAGGCGCGCGCCCTGCGCCGGCTGATACTTCGCCACCCCCCCGCCAACAATCAACGCGCGGTGGCGCTGTTTCTCGCGCGCGGACACCACGACTCGCTGGTGCGCCGGCTGAGCCATGCCTACAAGGACCGCTGGCAGGCGATGGGCGACGCACTTTCGCACTACCTGCCCGATTCGGCGCGCGTGCCCACCTTCGGCGGCACGTCCTTCTGGGTCAAGGGTCCCGGGCACCTCGATGCGCGGGAGCTGCAACGCCGAGCGCTCGAGCACGGCATCCTTCTGGAAGCGGGTGAGGTGCACTTCATGGCCGAGCACCCCCCGCTGAACTGTTTTCGCTTGGGCTTTTCATCCATAGCCGTCGATCGCATCGAGCCCGGGGTACGCAAGCTTGCCGCGCTCGTGCACGAGCTCGCGGATGAGAGCCGCCTGCACGCTGGCGCAGACAAAAGCCCGTGACTGGCCCTACCCCGCCGGCGGACCGGAGCCTAGATTAATCAGCGTCGGAGAGCCGCCGGTTGACGTTGGCACAAGTTTAATTGCAGCGGAGGAACCCAAATCATGGCACGCATGACTCCAAGTGAAGCTTTCGTCGAAACCCTGGCCGCGCACGGCGTAGCGAACGTGTTCGGCATCGTCGGCTCCGCCTACATGGATGCACTCGATCTCTTCCCCGCGGCCGGCATCCGCTTCATTCCGACCGTCCACGAGCAGGGCGCCGCGCACATGGCGGACGGCTACGCGCGCGTGAGCGGCCGCCACGGGGTATGCATCGGCCAGAACGGACCCGGCATCACCAATTTCGTCACGGCGATCGCCGCCGCCTACTGGGCGCACAGCCCGGTGCTCGCCGTCACGCCGGAGACCGGCTCCACCACCATCGGCCTCGGCGGCTTCCAGGAAACCGAGCAGATGCCGATCTTCTCGAAGATCACCAAGTACCAGGGGCACGTCAACGGCCCCGGCCGCATGGCGGAGCTCACCGGCCGCTGCCTGGACATGGCGCTCGCCGAGCGCGGACCCACGCAGCTCAATATTCCGCGAGACTTCTTCTACGGCGAGATCGACACTGCCATCCCCGAGCCCCGCAATATCGAGCGCGGCGCCGGGGGCGAGCGCAGCCTGTCCGAAGCGGTGGAGCTGCTCGCGAGCGCCCGGTTCCCGGTCATCGTCTCCGGGGGCGGTGTCATCATGGCCGACGGCATGGCGCAGTGCGTCGCCCTCGCCGAGCGCCTGAGCGCGCCGGTGGTGAACAGCTATCTGCATAACGACTCCTTCCCGGCAAACCATCCCTTGTGGTGCGGTCCGCTCGGCTACCAGGGCTCGAAGGCGGGCATGAAGCTGATCCAGCAGGCTGATGTGGTGCTCGCGCTCGGCACGCGCCTGGGACCTTTCGGCACGCTGCCGCAGTACGGCATCGACTACTGGCCGGAGGAGGCGAAAATCATCCAGGTCGATGCCGACCACAAGATGCTCGGCCTGGTGAAGCCGATCGCGGTCGGCATCTGGGGCGATGCCAAGGCCGCAGCGGCGGCCATCCTCGAACGCCTCGAGGGCAGGCAGCTCGCATGCCGGCAAAACAAGGACGAGCGCATGGCCGAGATCACACACCGGAAAGAAGCCTGGGAATCGGAGCTCGACGGCTGGACCCAGGAGACTGATGAATGGAGCCGGCAGGTGAGCCGGGAGGACGCCGGATTCCTGCACCCACGCCAGGTGCTGCGCGAGCTGGAGCAGGCGATGCCGGACGACGCCATGGTCTCGACCGACATCGGCAACATCTGCTCGGTGTCGAACAGTTATCTGCGCTTCAACCAGCCCAACAGCTTCTTCGCCGCGATGAGCTTCGGCAACTGCGGCTACGCCTTTCCGACGATCGTCGGCGCCAAGGTTGCCGCACCCGACCGGCCCGCCGTCGCCTATGTCGGTGACGGTGCCTGGGCCATGAGCATGGGCGAGATCCTCACCTGCGTGCGCGAGCGCATCCCCGTCACTCCGGTGGTGTTCAACAACAGGCAATGGGGCGCGGAGAAGAAGAACCAGGTGGACTTCTACGCCCGGCGCTTCGAAGGGGTGAACCTGGAGAATCCGAGCTTTGCACAGATCGGCATCGCGATGGGCGCACAAGGTGTCGTCCTGGACAAGATCGAGGATATCGGCCCTGCACTGCGCAAGGCCTGCGAGGACCAGCGCGCGGGTAAGACCACGATTCTCGAAGTCATGTGCACCCGTGAGCTCGGCGATCCGTTCCGCCGCGACGCGCTCAAGAAGCCGGTGCGCCTGCTGGACAAGTACAAGGCTTACACCGTCAACTGACAACGTGGTTCTGCCCGGGGCACCTCGAGCTCAAAGGTGCCCCGGGCATTGTTCGTTCTACAAGTATCTTCCGCGCCTTCGAACCTGGACCAGGGATGCGATGGATTTGCGGTCTCGCCAAGACGCCAAGCACGCCAAGAAGTTTTTTCCGCCTTTTCCTCGAAACGACAGACGCTTCGAATCATCGCGGAACGTCGTGATCATGAGCCGCTCGCCGGGATTGTCTTGCCCCTCCACGCCCCTTGGCGTGCTTGGCGCCTTGGCGAGAAGAATATCTATTCCTTGAGTTGTCCACGAGATCATGCGCTCGCGTCCGCCTTGATCATGTCGGCGGCTTTCTCCGCGATCATCACCACGGGCGCGTGGGTGTTGCCGGAGGTGATGGTGGGCATGATGGAGCAGTCGACGACCCGCAGCGCTTCCAGGCCATACACCCGCAGGCGCTCATCGACCACGGCCATCGCATCCGATCCCATCTTGCAGGTGCCGGCCGGGTGGAAGATGGTGACGCCGGTAGCGCGAGCGGACTCGAGCAGCTCGTCATCCGAGCGTACGCCAGCACCCGGAAGATACTCGTCGACGATGTAACCCTTCAGCGCCGGGGAGCTCGCGACCCGGCGCGCGAGCCGAAGCGCCGCGACCGCGGTCTCGCGGTCGAGCTCCGCCGAAAGATAGCCGGGCTCGATCGCCGGCGCGGCCACCGGATCGCGCGTCTTGATCATGACCCGCCCGCGGCTCTCGGGCCTGAGCTGGCAGACCGAGGTGGTGAAGCCCGGGAAGTCGTGCAGCGGCGCGCCCGGCAGGTCCGAGGACAGCGCGCCGAAGTGGAACTGGATGTCCGGCCTCGCAAGTCCGGGATGCGTACGCGCGAACGCACCTGCCTGGTTGATGCCGATCGCGAGCGGCCCCCTGCGGAACAGGACGTACTTCAGGCCCATGCCGAGCTTGCGCCGGAGGCTCCGCAGATCATCATTGGTGGTGATCGGCTTCGCACAGCGGTGGATCAACCGGACCTGCAGATGATCCTGCAGGTTCCGGCCGACGCCGGGAAGATGATGCACCGGCGTTATCCCCCGGCTTCGCAGGGAATCCGCGTCGCCCACGCCGGAGAGCTGCAGGAGCTGCGGCGACTGGATGGCCCCGGCGCACAGTACGACCTCGCGCCGCGCCTGCGCTTCGCAGTCCCGTCCGTGCCGCCGGTAGGCGACGCCGTGTGCACGCACTCCCGTGAACAGGAGGCCGGTCGCGAGCGCGTTCGTCTCGACCCGAAGGTTCGGCCGTTTGCGCGCGGGCCGGAGGTAGGCCACGGCGGTACTGCAGCGCCTGCCGCGCCAGGTGTTGAGCTGAAAGCAGCCGGCGCCTTCCTGCGCCGGACCGTTGAAATCGTCGTTGCGCGGGATGCCCGCCTGCTCGCAGGCGGCGATGAACGCCCCGGCGAGCTCGTGGGGCTCGCCGATGTCCGACACGCCGAGCTCTCCGTCCGCACCATGGAGCGCGCTCGCGCCGCGCTGGTTTCGCTCCGCTTTGGTGAAATAAGGCAGCACGTCCTTCCAGCCCCAGCCGTCATTGCCGAGGTGCTCCCAGTGATCATAGTCCTCGGGCTGCCCGCGTATGTAGATCAGACCGTTGATCGAGCTCGAGCCGCCCAGCACCTTGCCCCGCGGCCAGTAAATCCTGCGATTGTTCATGCCCGGATCGGCTTCGGTATAGAAGCACCAGTTGTACTTCCCGTTGAACATGGTCCGGGCGTAGCCGATGGGGATGTGGATCCACGGATAGGTGTCCGGCGGGCCCGCTTCGAGCAGGAGAACACTGTCGCGGCCGCTCGCGCTCAGGCGGTTCGCCAGCACGCAGCCGGCCGAGCCGGCGCCCACGATGATGTAATCGAAAATCGACGTGGTCATGGAGCACATTGTTCCCGCGCGAGGTGGCACGACTCCGCCGAGTCTCATGCCCGCTGCCCGCATTGGAACGGCATCAAGGCGCCGTCAGCTTCTTCTCCCAGAACAGCGCCTTGCCGGACGTCGGGTCCAGCTCGTAGCCGGCGAACCCCACGGCCCGGTACGCGGCCTGGGCGACGGTATTGCCTTCGAGCACTTCCAGGGTCAGCTTGCAGCACCCGAGCTCCCGCGCGATCGCTTCGGCTCTCTCCAGCATCCGCCGGGAGACCCCCTTGCCGCGGTGGCGTGCCGAGACCACCACATCGTGGATGTTCAGCAGCGGCCGGCAGGCAAAGGTCGAGAAGCCCTCGAAGCAGACCGCCAGGCCCGCGGCCTCACCGTCCACGAGTCCGATGATGACGTGGGCCGTCTCCCGTTTGCGGAGCTCGACGACCAGGTTCCTCCGCACGTGGCCCGGGAGGGCCTTGCCGCCGCCCATCGGATCGCGGGCATATTCATCCATCAGTCGCACAACGATATCGGCGTGCCCGGCTTGCGAGAGATCGGCGTCGATCACCTCGATCATGCGGCACCGGTATCCGGAAGCAGATCCGTGAAGACGAAGCCGTCGCGGGAAACCGTCTCCCCCACGGTGAGCCTCACGGGCTCCGCGAACATCGGCCCGTCGAAAGCGAAGCTGTGGAACTCGCCGTTCTCGCCGCAGGGATCGACACCTGCCGGCAGATCCTCGACGAACGATGCATCGTATTCGCGGCCGGCGAATTCGGCCCCAAGCTGCTTCGGGTCGACGCAGGTGATCCTCGCTCGCAGACCGCCGTCGACCATCTCCCGCGCGAGCTCCGCCGTCGGCATGCCCCAGATGGGGAAGACGGGGGCAATTCCCGTGTTCCGCAGGTTGTCCTCCCGGTATCGCCTGATATCCTCGAGGAACAGATCACCGAAGGCGAAGGACTCGACGCCTTGCCGCCGCGCCAGCCGGACGAAGTCCGTCATGATCGCTTCATACTCCGCGTTGCTGCAGGGACTCGGAATCGGAATGAGCTGAATCGGGAGTCCCAGGCACTCCGCCTGCCGCAGCAGCAGCTCGACCCTCACCGCGTGCATCGCCACGCGTTCGAACTCTTCATTGATGGTCGAGAAAAGCCCGACCACGTCAACGCCGCTTTGCCCGCGCAGGACCTGGAGCGCCCAGGCGCTGTCCTTTCCGCTGCTCCACGACAGCAATGTCTTTCTCATCTGATCAGTCTTCCGGCGTGTGGCAGACGGCTTCGAGGTTGTGGCCGTCGGGCCCGATGACGAAGGCCGGGTCGATCACCGCCATACCCATGTGGTCGAATATCATCAATGGTCTCCCAGGGCCGGGAAAGTCCACCGTGCGGGATCACGTCCGGCAGCCTCCGCAGCGCAGGAGGCGATTATAGCGAGAGAGGCGAGCCAATACGCGGCCGGGACGAATGCGGATTCATTTTCATACTATTCGGTTGTCAGTCGCCTCATGGCGGTGATTCTGACGGGAGGCGTAAGAAGCTGCCCCTTTGCAGGCCGGTCGTGTATCTCTCTCACCACGTCCATACCCTCCACGACCCGGCCGAAGGCCGCAAAGCCCTGGCCGTCCGGGTTTCGCCTGCCGCCGAAATCCAGCTCCGGCTGGTCGCCGATACAGATGAAGAACTCCGAGCTTGCCGATCCCGGCCGGATTCGCGCCATGGAGAGCGTTCCGTCCAGGTGGTGTATCCCGGTCTTCCTGGTCGTCTCCTGCCTGATGGGAGGAAGCCGCTGCTTGTTGGGAGCAAATCCCAGTCCGCCTTGTATGACCTCGATCTTCACCGCATCGTTCGGCTGGTTATCGAGTCTGACCGTCCTGTAGAAGACGGCTCCGGCATACCGCCGCTCAGCGACATATCTCAGAAAATTGGCGGTGGTGACGGGTGCGTGCGCCTGGTCCAGCTCGACGACAATCCTTCCCAGATCGGTCTGCATCAATACCCTGGGCGACGTTGCGCGAGCCGCGGCGCCGCCGGAGCAGCCGGCGCAAAGCAGGACGGTTGCCAGCCCAGTGCCGATCCACGCGAATCGCCCTGCCGTCACCGAAGCCCCCCATTCGCCGTTCATGGATGCACGCTGCCTGTTTCACCACCATTGTATCGCGTCGCGCCGCTCGCCAACCCGGTGGAGACAATGCCCGTCGCCCGGTCGAAGATGGAATTCCACACGGCTTCCCCTAAAATGCCGTTCTTTCCTGCGATAAAATACAAACGGGAACGAACCTCGGGTGTCTGGGCCGCCGTGCGACCTGTAGTGCTGGTTCTGATACTGATCTGGAGCGTCTCGGGACAGGCGCTCGCGGATACATACCGCTTCTCCGCGCCGCCCAGGTCGGGCGTGGAGGAGAGTCGATCCCTGTTCACCCCCCTGATGGACTTGCTGAGCGGGCGGACCGGCCAAACGTTCGTCTATATTCATCCCGACGGCTGGTTCTCCTATCAGACCGATATACGCAAGGGCCGCTACGATCTGCTGCTGGACGACGCGCACTTCGCGAGCTGGCGGATCGCTTCCCTGGGCTACTTACCCCTCGTCCGGGCGAGCAGCAGCGTCAGGTTCGTGGCCGTCGCCCCGAGGGACGGCAGGGTCTACAGCAAGGAAGATCTCATCGGAGAGCCGGTATGCACTTATCCACCTCCCGACCTCGGTACCGTGAGCTTCCTTCGCAAGTTTCACGGACCGTTCCAGGTGCCGCGGATACTGGCGACCCCGGATCCGCTCGACCGCATCAAACGCCTGCTGGCCGGTGAATGCGCCGCCGCCGTGTTGTCCCGGCATCTGTATTCCGAATCCGATGAGATGCGTGACGTCGCACACCGGTTGAAGATCATCACCCAGACCGACGCCTACCCCGGGCTGACGCTCACGGTCAACCCACGGGTGCCGGAGGCTCTGAGGAACGAGATACGCGGGATTCTGCTGTCCCCCGCCGGCCAGCAGGCCACCGCGAAGCTCCGAAACGCGCTCGCCCACGGCGACGACTTCGTGGCCGCGAGCAGCAAGGACTACGCCGGGCTGGCCAAGCTGCTGGCGAACTACCCGGGGTTCGAGAAACCCTGACTCGCCCTCCGGAGCACCGCCAGGAGGGTCGAGGCTATAATCTATCGGCGCGAGGCTGGATCATCATCACGGCGCCGCTGCGGTGGCGCCTCGCCCAAAGGAAGGAATGCCATGACCGCGTTTGACCGAACACCCGCCGGACTGCTGTTGGAAATCTGCCGATGCACCTGCCGCTTCCTTGCACACCCCGAACTCTGGTTCGAGCACCATCACCGTGCCGGCACGAAGAAGCAGGTCGATAACAACCAGAAGGGGAACTACAGGCTCCGGTCAACGACGTTCTGCTCACCGGCTGAAGGACGATCGCTTTTGTCTCATCCCCCGCGCAGTGGCACGGTGCTTGCGTCTCCGGCGATGTACACGGCATGGATATTACGGTCATCGCCAAGCATGGTCAGGGCGAACAGCTTCTCCACCACATCCCGAGACTTGGACATGCGTCTCGCCGTGAGCGGCGTGGCGTGAGGGTCGATCACGACGAAGTCGGCCTCCTTGCCGGACTCGAAGTTGCCGATTGTGTCATCCATATACAGGGAGTGCGCGCCGCCGAGGGTCGCGAGGTAGAAGGCTCGCCGCGGCGTCAGCGTCTGCCCGCGGAGTTGCAGGACCTTGTAGGCCTCACCGAGGGTTCGGGGAATGTTGTAGCTCGTGCCGCCGCCGACGTCCGTGCCGATACCGGTCCGCACGCGGTGCGCGTCGGCGGCCGCGAGGTCATAGAGCCCGCTGCCCAGGAACAGGTTGGAGGTGGGACAGAACGCCGCGGCGGCGCCGGCCTCCCCCATGCGCCGGCGATCCGTGTCGTCCACGTGAATGCAATGGGCATACACCGAGCGTTCACGGACCAGGCCGAAGTGGTCGTAGACGTCCAGGTAGCTGCGCCGCGCCGGGAAGAGCTTCCTCACCCAGGCCACCTCGTCGACGTTCTCGGCGAGGTGGGTCTGAACGAACACCCCGGGATGCTCCGCCGCCAGACGGCCGGCCGCAATGAGCTGCTCGTCGCTGGAAGTCACCGCGAAGCGCGGGGTAATGGCGTAGGACAACCGCTCCACGCCGTGCCACTTCTCTATCAATGCCTTGCTGTCGCGATAGCCCGATTCCGCGGTATCGCGCAGGTCCTCCGGGCAATTGCGGTCCATGAGTACCTTGCCGGCGATCAGGCGCATGCCGCGCGCCCGGGCACCCTCGAAGATCGCGTCCACGGACTGCGGATGGACGGTGGCGAACACGAGGGCGGTGGTGGTGCCGTTGCGCAGCAGCTCATCGAGGAAGAACGATGCGGCTCCGCGGGCGACGGCTTCGTCCTTGAACCGCGCCTCCGCGGGAAACGTGTAGTTGTTCAGCCAGTCCAGGAGCTGCGCACCGTAGGAGGCGATGACGTCGACCTGGGGGTAATGGATGTGGGTGTCCACGAATCCCGGCACGATCAGCTTGCCGGTGTGGTCCACCACGGTCGCGTCGGACGGCAGCCGGCGAAGCACGTCATCCGCCGGTCCAAGCTCGCGGACCTTGCCTCCGGAGACGCACAGGATTCCGTCGGGCAGGATCTCCAGGGCATCGTCATCGCCGCAGCCCGGGTCCCGCAGGGCGTGGACAATCGAGCCGCGGTACGCCTGCAACGGCGAAGTGCTCAAGCGCCCCCGCCCTGACCGTGCCGGACATCGACCGCTACGCTGACCTGCACGGACGATTCGAGCTCGCGCTCCTCGCAGTTGTCTCCCGGTCCGCCGCGGTCGATGACGACAAACCGCTGTCCGCGCTCGAACGCCACCAACGGCATGTGCCAGGTACCGCGGTGGTAGTTGACGCCCTGGCGGCCGTTGCTCACGAACGCGCGCAGGTCGTCCGGCGCCACCGTCTCGCCGGCCGGCGCCACCACCACGCACATGACGACCTCACCCATGGGTATGAACGCCTGGCTTCCAACGGGATGTCGCTCGACGAGCCTCACCGGCAACGGCACCTCGCCGGCATGCGTGCACTCGACGATGCCCACCACCGCGTGACCGCCGTCGCCGACGTCGATGGCCGCGAGATCATCGAAGCGCTCGATCGTCCCGCGGTTGATCGGGTAGTGGCGCGCGCCATCGGTCTCAATGACCTCCCCGAAGGGCGCGAAGGCTTCGCGGGTCAGGGGCCGGGCCTCGAGCACGTGTACAGGCATGTCTATTCCGATTCCGTCAGGTGCCCGAACACCCGCAGGCGGCTCACGCCGCCGTCGGGAAAGATGTTCAGGCGTATGTGGGACACCAGACCCGGCGAGTCGATGTCCCGCTTGAAGACGTGCTGGCGGTCCGCCTGCAGCTTGCTCTCCCGGAGCAGCAGAGGCCAGGACCGACTGGCGGCGATGAGCCGGTCGACATCGGTCTCCGTCGTATGGCCGGCCTGTATGCTGGCGCAGTCCGGATAGTTGCCCTTGAAGTGCGCCGTGTCGATTTCGATGGCCTCGATAATACCGGCCCGCCCCAGCGCCAGGATCACCCAGTCGTGCCCGGGCCCCCGCCGGCGCGCGGTTTCCCAGCCGTCGCCCATGTTCACGCCCCGCCCGGGCGCGTTCAGGTTGTGCATACTGCCGAAGTGCTCGTCACTGCAGGCCAGCGCCCGGCCGCCGTTCTCCAGGGCCATCAGGTCGAAAGTGCCGCCCGCCGCCAGGGCGTCCCAGTCCGGCTGCACTTCGCCGTAAACGCGCAGGCGGGCGACGCCGCCATCAGGGTGGATGTTCACCCGCAGGTGCGTGCACGCCGGTCCGGTCGCGGCGGCGAGGAAATGATGAGAGTCACCCCTCAAGGGTGCGCGTGGGACAACCTCCCACCACTCGTCTTCCCCGGCAGGCTGCCGCTTGTCGCTCAGGCAGGCTTCGATGGAAACCTCCGGCGCGTAGTTGCCGGTGAAATGCGAGGTATCGACGTCGAAGCCCTTCACGATGCAGGCCGATCCGAGACGAATCACGCAGTGATCGTGCCCGGGCTCGCGGCGGCGACGCGTCTCCCAGCCGTCCATCCACTTGCCGTGGTCGTCGTACTTGCCGGGAATGAATACGGGGGCCGCGGGGTCGATCAGCCTTTCCTTCGCCCCGAAAAACTCGTCGTTGGCGAAGATCACCCGCGCGCCGAGTCTCGGCTGCGCCAGGTTGACCAGGGTGGTGAAGGAGGGACGCTTCGCAGTGGAATCGTTCATGGACATCAACTTCCCGGTTCAGCGAGCTCGGCGAGGCGGAAGCCGGCGATCTTGTGGATCTCGGCGATCGCCCGGTGGAATTCCGTCTCGGGGTCGTTGTCGACACGCTCCTCGAACGCCGACAGGATGGCCGCGCGGTTGCCGCCCTTGACCGCCATCACGAAGGGAAACCCGAAGCGATCCCGGTAGGCCTGGTTGAGGCTCTGAAACCGCCGGTACTCCTCCTCGCTGCACTGATCTATGCCGGCGCCGGCCTGTTCCCGGCTGGAGGCTGCAGTGAGACCGCCGGAGACAGCCGCGCGGCCCGCAAGATCCGGGTGGGCGCGGATCAGGGCGAGCCTGGTATCCCGGTCCGCCGCGTCCACGGTGGCGGCCAGCTCCGCCGCCAGGCTCTCGACGCTGTCGGGCCGGCCTTGCGCGCCCCGTCGCCAGGTGTCCCGCGCGACCCAGGAAGAGTGCTCGTAAATGCCGCCGAACACCTCGATGAACTCATCCTCGCTCATGCGGCTGGGCGGACGCGGAACGGACCGTGGATCGAAACGCATGCCGGCACCCCTCAGGAACCCTTGAAGGGATGCTGCTTGCGCCAGTGCTCGGCGATGTCTATCCGGCGGCACAGCCAGATATCCTCATAGTCCGTCACGTAGTCCAGAAAGCGCCCCAGCGCCGCGGCCCGCCCCGGCCGGCCCGCCAGCCGGCAGTGCAGGCCGACGGACATCATCTTCGGCGCCACCTCTGCCTCTTCGTACAACACGTCGAAGCTGTCCTTGAGATAGGTGAAGAACTGGTCGCCGGAGTTGAAGCCCTGGCTGGTGGCGAAGCGCATATCGTTCGCGTCCAGAGTGTAGGGAACCATGAGCTGGGGATTCATGTGAGTGTCGTCCCAATAGGGCAGATCGTCCGCATAGCTGTCCGCGTTGTAGATGAAGCCACCCTCCTCGGCAACCAGGCGGTGCGTATTCGGGCTGCAGCGCCCCAGGTACCAGCCTCTGGGCCTCTCGCCGGTCAGCCGGGTGTGAATCTCGATGGCCTGGTGCAGATGGTCCCATTCGACGGACTCCGGGACCCCCTGGTAGTCGATCCAGCGGTAACCGTGCGTCGCCACCTCCCAGCCCGCGTCGAGCATCGCGCGCACCACATTCGGGTTGCGCTCCATGGCCATGGCCACGGCGAAGGCCGTGACCGGTATCCGGCGCTGAGTGAACATCCGGTGCAGGCGCCAGAAACCGGCGCGCGCGCCGTACTCGTAGATGGACTCCATGTTCATGTGACGGGCACCGCGAATCGGCGCGGCGCCGATGATTTCCGACAGGAAGGCTTCCGACGCGCCGTCACCGTGCAGCACGCAGTTCTCGCCGCCTTCCTCGTAGTTGATCACGAATTGAAGGGCGAGGCGCGCCTTCCTCGGCCACGCCGGATGGGGAGGATTGGCGCCGTAGCCGATCAGGTCTCTTGCGTATCGCCGTGTCATGACTGCTCGGTTTTCACTTTGCATTCCCGGGCGGTACCCGGACCGGCGAGCCTCCCTGGCTTCACTCGCCTGACCCTGACGAGGCCTTCGCGTCGTTCTGGTACCAGCCACCGAGAATTCTACGCTCCTCGTCCGTCATCCCCGTCAAGTTCCCGAGCGGCATCACCTTGTCGGCGACGGCCTGCTGGTAGATGCGGTCCTTGTTGGCCAGTATCTCCTGCCGGTCATCCAGCATCAGGCCCTTGGGGGCGGACGCGAATCCGGGCTGCACGGGAGACTTGGAATGGCAGGGCCGGCAGCGCCGGGCGATGATCGACTCGACCCGGGAAAAACCGGCCGCCGCCCCGGTGCTCCCGCCCGGCGAAGAGGATGAGGGGGCGATCGCCGCCGCGAGCGCAATCACGATGAGGGCGGCGACGATCAACGGCACCGGCGACGCCCCGCCCTTGTGGCGTGCGACGAAGTAGACGCGGACCAGCGCGCCGGCGAGCGACAGCGCGATCAGGATCAGCCAGTTGTACTGATGCGAGTACGTCATCGCATAGTGATTGCTGATCATGACGAACAACACCGGCAGCGTGAAATAAGTGTTGTGGACCGAGCGCTGCTTGCCTTTGATACCGTAGGCCGGGTCGGGTTTGCGCCCCTCCTTCGCGGCAGCCACCAGCTCCTTCTGGCCGGGGATGATGACATGGGCGACGTTCGCCACCATGATGGTGCCGAGCATGGCGCCGTAGTGGATGAAGGCGCCGCGACCGCTGAACAGGTGGCACAGCACGAAGGCCATGACCGATGCGAATATGAAAATGCAGGCCGCCAGCAGCTTCTCGTTGTTGCCGATGGGCGAGCGGCAGAGCAGGTCGTAGACCACCCAGCCGACGACCAGCGTGCCGATGCCGATCCCGATCGCCTCGGGCCTCGTCAGGTTGGCGACCCTGGGATCGATGAGGTAGACGTTGGCGCCGTACCAGTAGATCAAGGCCAGCAGGAATGCCCCCGACAGCCACGTGGTGTACGCCTCCCACTTGAACCAGTGCAGGGTGCCGGGCATCTCGGGGGGCGTAAGGGCGTATTTCTGCGCGTGGTAGAAGCCGCCGCCGTGCACAGACCAGACTTCGCCGGCCACGCCCTTGTCGTTGTCGGCGGCTTCCTTCGGCGCCAGCAGGTGGTCATCCAGCCACACGAAGTAGAAGGAAGCCCCGATCCAGGCCACGCCGGCGACGAAGTGCAGCCAGCGACCGAGGAGGCTCAGCCAGTCGAGGATATAGGCTTCCATGAAATTCTTAGATCAATTGCAGGCAGAGGATGTGGGCCGGCCTTTCAGGCCGGCCCTGTTGTCACCAGTCGGAGTGAATTCCGACCCACGGGGTGTGCATCTGTGAACCCAGGTTCCGGATGGGTCAGAACTCATTCTGACTCAGGGCAATTGTCGGAATGAATTCCGATCCACTGGGATGGGATTGTGGGTCAGAATTCATTCTGACTGACAACTGTCGGAATAAATTCCGACCCACTGGGATCCGGTCCTACTTCGGCAGCTTGCCCACCACGCCTTCGACGTACCAGTCGAGCTTCTGGAGCTGCTCGTCGCTCAGCATCTGGCCTTCCGGCACCCGCACCTTGCCGTCCTGGTCCTTGATGGGACCCTGGAAGGGGTGGAACTTGCCGTCGATGATGGCCTGCTTCCTGGCCTCGACCTCTTTGGCGACCGACTCCGGCACCGCGGAGTTCAACGGCGCGATGTTCACCATGCCGTCCTTCAGCCCACCCCACACGCTCTCGGGCTTCCAGGTGCCGTTCAGCACTTCCTTGGCGATCTTGATGTAGAACTTACCCCAGTGATGGGTGGCCGCCGTCAACTCGGTCTTGGGGCCGTACTTGGACATGTCCGAGTGGTAGGCCACCGACCAGACGCCCTTCTCCTCCGCCGCCTGCACTACCGCCGTGGAGTCGGTGTGATGGGTCAGTACGTCGGCGCCCTGGGAGACCAGCACGCCGGCGGCCTCGCGCTCGCGGCCCGGATCGAACCAGGAGTTGGTCCAGATCACCTTCACCTGGGCCTTCGGATTCACGCTGCGCATGCCGAGGGTAAAGGCGTCGATGCCCCGCAGCACCTCGGGGATCGGATACGCGGCGACGTAGCCGGCAATGTTCGTCTTGGTCATACGCCCCGCCACGACGCCCGTGAGATAGCGGGCCTGGTAGAAGCGTGCGGAGTAGATCCCGACGTTCTTGGCCATCTTGTATCCGGTGGCGTGCTCGAACACCACGTTCGGAAACTGCTTGGCCACCTTGATGGTGGGATTCATGTAGCCGAAGGACGTCGTAAAGATGAGGCCGTAGCCGTCCGAGGCGAACTGCCGAATGACACGCTCCGCCTCGCCGCCTTCCGGCACGTTCTCCACGTACTTGGTCTGCACCTTGCCGTCCAGCGCTTTCTGCAGCTCCTGGCGTCCTACCTCATGCTGGTGGGTCCACCCGGCGTCGCTCACCGGGCTCACGTAGAGGAAGCCGATCTTCAGCGGACCGGCCGCCACGGCGGGAAGGCTCGCTGCCAGCCCCAGGACGGTCGCGGCCAGCAGCGACGTGATTTTGCGAATACTGGATTTACTCATGGTTCTCTCCGTTCGTTAGACGTCAGGATGATAAGGCTTGCCCAGAGAGGCAGGCGCATTCAGGCGAATCGTGTTGATATCTCTCGAGATCAGCACCAGCACCAGGATGGTAGCGAGGTACGGCAGCGTCGACAGGAGCTGGGACGGAATATCCACGCCGAAGCCCTGCACGTTGAACTGTATGATGGTAACGCCGCCGAAAAGGTAGGCGCCAACCATCACGCGCAGCGGCCGCCAGGTCGAGAATACGACCAGCGCGAGTGCGATCCAGCCGCGCCCGGCAGTCATCTCCTCCACCCACAGCGGCGTGTGCACCAGCGACAGATATCCCCCGCCGAGTCCCGCCATGGCGCCCCCGAACAGCACGGCGAGATAGCGAATGCCGACGACGTGATGGCCGAGTGACACGGCGGACTCCGGGGACTCCCCCACGGCTCGGATCACCAGCCCGCCCTTGGTGTGGAACAGAAACCAGGATATCGCCGCGAAGGCGACGAACGACAGGTAGATCAGTGGATCGAACGAGAACAGCAGTCGTCCGATGATCGGAAGATCACTCAAGCCGGGGACATGGATCGCCGGAATCCCCGGCAACGTGGCGCTGGTGTAGGCGAGGCCGATGTAGGCGCTGGTACCGACGCCGAAGATGGTCAGCGCCAGCCCTGCGGCGACCTGGTTGGCCTGGAAAGTGAGCGTCAGCACGCCGAACAGGAAGGCCATCCCGGCGCCGGCCAGCATCGAGACGACGATGCCGAGCCATATGCTGCCGGAATCGTGCGCCACCGCGAAGCCGCACACCGCGCCCATCAGCATCATCCCTTCGACACCCAGGTTCAACACGCCGGATTTCTCCGTGACGAGCTCTCCGAGCGCCGCGAACACCAGGGGCGTGCCGGCGGCGACGGTCGCGACGATGATACCGATGATCGTGTCGGTCATGAGCCGGTCTCCGCCGCCCGCGCGCCGGGCGCATCCCATCGGATGCGGAAGTTGATGAACAGGTCCGCCGCCAGCAGATAGAACAGCAGCATGCCCTGGAACACGCCGGTCACGGCCGAGGGCAGGCCGAGATGCATCTGGGCCGACTCGCCGCCGAGATAAAGCAGCGACATCAGCAGCCCCGCCAGCAGCACGCCCACCGGATGCAGGCGGCCCACGAAAGCCACGATGATCGCGGCGTAGCCATAACCCGGCGAGACCGAGGGCACGAGCTGGCCGATGGGGCCGGCCACCTCCATCAATCCCGCGACGCCGGCGCAGGCGCCGCCCGTCAACAGGCCCACCCAGATCATGCGCTTGCGCTTGAAGCCGGCGTACAGCGCCGCGGCGTCCGCCATGCCCGCGACCTGCATCTGGTAGCCGAGAAAGCTCTTGCGCACGAAGACCCAGGCCAGCGCGACCGCCGCCAGCGCGACGAAGACGCCGATGTGCAGGCGCGTGCCCTGCAGCACGATGGGCAGCGTCGCCGAAGCGGAGAACATCCTCGACTCGGGAAAGTTGAAGCCCTGCGGATCGCGCAGGGGCTCGTGCACCAGGTAATTCAATATCAGGATGGCGACATAGTTGAGCATCAGGCTCACGAGGATCTCGCTGGTATTGAAGCGGGTGCGCAGGAGCGCCGGGATCGCCGCCCAGAACATGCCGCCGATCGCGCCCATCACGAACATCAGCGGCAGGATGTACACGCCCTGCTGGTCGTAGAAGTACAAGGCGACGCAGCCGCCGAAGATCGCCCCCATCGCAAGCTGGCCTTCGGCGCCGATGTTCCAGACGTTGGAGCGAAAACCCACGGACAGCCCCACGCCGATGAGCACTAGGGGGATCGCCTTGACGCCCAGCTCGCCCAGCCCATAGCGGTTGTCGATGGGCGCGATGAAGAAGGCGTGGAAGGTGGCGAGCGGGTTGAGAGACATGAAGGCGGAGAACAGCAAGCCGGTCACCAGCATCAGCGCCACCGCGACGAGCGGGGACAGGTACTTCATCCGGGTCGAGGGCTCCGGGCGGGCTTCGATCTTAACCCACATTCGCAGTCTCCCGGTTCGTCCCGCCCGATGCTTCGGAGTCCGGAAACATCCCGCTCATCCACAAGCCGATCTCCTCCATGTTGGTCTCGGAGGTCTTACGCGCCGGCGACATGCGGCCCTGGGCGATGACGACGATGCAGTCGCAGATCTCGAAAAGCTCGTCCAGCTCCTCCGAGACCACCAGCACCGCCGCGCCCTTGTTGCGCAGGTCGATCAGCGACTGGCGGATGGCCGCCGCCGCGCCCACATCCACGCCCCAGGTGGGCTGCGCCGCCACCAGTATCTCCGGCTTCTGGCTGACCTCGCGGCCGACGATGAACTTCTGCAGGTTGCCGCCGGACAGGCTCTTCGCCGCGGCCTGGGTGCCGGCACAGCGCACGTCGAAGTCGCGCACGCACTGCTCGGCGAACTCGTGCACCCGGGCGCGGTTGATCAGACCCATGCTCACCATGCCCTGCCGGTGCGCCGTGAGCAGCGCGTTGTCGTCCAGCGACATCGGCGGCACGGCACCGCGCCCGAGGCGCTCCTCGGGCACGAAGGTCAGCCCCAGCCCGCGGCGCGCATAGGCGTCGAGATGGGCAACCGGCTTGCCGTCTATGCGCACCGTCGATGCGCGAGAAGCAGAGAGCGGAGCTTCTCCGCTGATGATCGCCATCAGCTCCTGCTGGCCGTTGCCCGAGATGCCCGCGATGCCGACGATCTCGCCGCCGTGGACTGTGAAGGAGATATTCTTCAGGTCGGTGCCGAAGGGGTCCTCGGACTTCGTCGAGAGCCCGTCCACCACCAGGCGGTCGGCGCCGCCGCTTTCCGGCTCGCCGTGCTCGCAGACCGGGAGCTCTCGGCCGATCATCATCCGGGCGAGGCCCGCGGTGCCCTCTTTTTTGGGATCGACCACGCCGGTTACCTTTCCGAGGCGCATCACCGTCGCGGTATGACACAGGTCGAGGATCTCCTCCAGCTTGTGGCTGATGTAGAGGATGCTGCAGCCTTCGCTGGCCAGGCGTCTCAGGGTTTCGAACAGCCGGACCACCGCCTGCGGCGTCAGCACCGAGGTGGGCTCATCCATGATCAGGAGCTTCGGCTCCTGCAGCAGGCAGCGGATGATCTCGACGCGCTGACGCTCTCCGACTGAAAGGCTGTGCACGAGACGGCGCGGGTCCAGCGGCAGGCCGTAGCGCTCGGAGACCGACTTGATGCGCTCCGACAGCTCGTCCAGGCGATAAGGCCCCTCCATGCCGAGAGCAATGTTCTGCGCCACCGTCAATGTCTCGAACAGCGAGAAATGCTGGAACACCATGCCGATGCCGAGCTTGCGCGCGTCCGAGGGCCGGTGGATCTGCGCCGGCCTGCCTTCCCACAGGATCTCCCCGGCGTCCGGGCGGGTGACGCCGTAGATGATCTTCATGAGAGTGCTCTTGCCGGCACCGTTCTCGCCGACCACGGCATGGATGTCGCCCGGGTAGACCGTCAGGTCAACGCCGTCGTTGGCGACGACCGCCGGATACACCTTGCGTATACCCCGCAGCTCGAGCCGCGGGGTGGACGATGAATCAGGTTCGCTCATTGTTGTTGGTTATGATTCATTTGAAACAAGGTCGTCCCCTCTCCCGCTGGCGGGAGAGGGATAGGGCGAGGGCAATGGAATCCAGCCTCGGCACCACCCTTTTGGTACCCACGCATGCTTGGAACCGGGAAGGGCGCAAACGCCACACCAGACCCTGCCCCCTCACCCCAACTCTCTCGACGCCGGTTCCCGCTCATCTTCCTTCCCTCTCTGCGCGGCCTCCCACGCTCTCAACACCTGCGCCGCCACCGCCACCGCGATCACCTCGGGCCGCTTGCCGCTGATGCCATCGATACCGATGGGACAGGTTAACCGATTCAGGGCGGCTTGCGTAATCCCTTTCGCGCGCCAGCGCTTCTCGAAGTTCATTCGTTTCGACTTCGAGCCGATGAGACCCAGGTAAGCGAAATCACCGCGTTCGAGGACGCGCTCGCAGACCGCGAGATCGATCGGGTGGCTGTGGGTCGTGACCAGATAGAACGCACCGGGCGCGCACTCGTCCACCACTGATTCGGGGACGCGCACCGTCCTGGTGCGAACGTTCGCCGGCAGAGACTCCGGGAATCGATCCGCCAGGCTGTCGACCCAGGTGATCTCACAGGGCAAGGTAGCCAGCACGCCCACCAGTGCCGTACCGACATGACCGGCGCCAAAGAGCACGATGTTGAAGTCCACCGCAGGGACCGGATCGACGAACCAGCCCGCTTTGCGGTCAAACAGGGGCTTGGCCGACTGCCCCACCTGCTCCACCATGGCGCGGACGCGCCCGTCCAGCGACCCGGCGGCGGGCGTATCCGCCGGATCGAGCACATATTTCTCGTCACGACCGAGCCGCGTGGCCAGGACCATCGCCGTCTGCCCGCGCCGCGCCTCCATCAGCTCGCCCAGCCAGGCCCGGGGCCCGCCGGGAATGCGTTCGAGCAGCAGCGTCACGACGCCCCCGCAGCACTGGCCGAGCAGCGGGCTCAGCTTGTGGCTTTCCACGGTGTTCACGTAGTCGCCGCCCTCTTCCAGCAGCAGCCGGGCGCTCTCTATCCCGGCGTGCTCGACCTGGCCGCCGCCGATGGTGTCGTGGACCGCTTTCTCCGATACCACCATCTTCGCGCCCGGCTCGCGCGGCGTGGAGCCGCGGGTCTGAACCACGGTCACCAGCACCGCGGGCTCGCCCCGACGGTTCAGCTCATGCAAGGCCGTGAGCCAGTCGCTCATCCGGCGCACCCGTGCGCGTCCTGGGCGGCAACCTGCTCCACGGCGCCCAGCACCCGCTCCGGCGTCGCCGGTGCGTCCAGGTGCGGGCTCGAACGGTAGTCGGCAACGCCGGCCACCGCGTCCTTGATGGCCTGGAATACCGATATTCCCAGCATCAGCGGCGGCTCGCCGACGGCCTTCGAGCGATGAATCGTCTCCTCGCGGTTGGCGGCCGACTCCATGAGCTTCACGCGGAAGTCCACCGGCAGGTCCGAGCAGGTCGGGATCTTGTAGGTGGACGGCGCGTGGGTCTTGAGCTCCCCCTTCCCGTCCCACCACAGCTCCTCGCTGGTGAGCCAGCCCATGCCCTGGATGAAGCCGCCCTCCACCTGGCCGAGATCGATGGCGGGATTCAGCGACTTGCCGCAGTCGTGGAGGATGTCGATGCGGGTGGTGCGGTACTCGCCGGTCAGGGTGTCGATCACGACCTCGGCCACGGCCGCGCCGTAAGCGAAGTAGTAGAACGGCCTGCCGGTGAGGGTGTCCTTGTCGTAGTGGATCTTCGGCGTGCGGTAGAAGCCGGTCGAGGACAGCGAGACCCGCGCCATCCAGGCGGACCGCACGAAATCGGCAAAGCCGATGCACGCCTCGCCGGCGACGACGTGGTTGTCCTCGAAGCGCACCTCGGCGGCCGGCACCTTGTACTGGTGGCAGGCGAACTTGACGAGCCGCTGCTTGATGGTCCGCGCCGCGGCCTGCGCGGCCTTGCCGTTCAGGTCGGAGCCGCTGGATGCCGCCGTCGCGGAGGCGTTCGGCACCTTGCTGGTATCCGACGCCGTGATCTTGATGCGGTCGATGTCGATCTGCAGCTCCTGGGCGACCACCTGCGCCACCTTGGTGAACAGGCCCTGCCCCATCTCCGTGCCGCCGTGGTTGAGGTGAACGGTGCCGTCGGTGTAAATGCTGAGCAGCGCGCCGGCCTGGTTGAGATGCGTGGCCGTGAAGGAGATGCCGAACTTCACCGGCGTCATGGCGATGCCCTTCTTCAGCACCTTGTGGCCGTGGTTGAACTCACGGACCGCCTCGCGGCGCCGCCGGTACTCCGAGCTTTGCTCGAGGTCCCCGAAGATATCGTGGATGACATTGTCCTCGATGGTCTGCCCGTAGTGGGTGACGTTCCGGTCCTCGACGCCGTAGAAGTTGGCCTTGCGGACGTCGAGCGGGTCGCGGCCGAGATGGCGGGCCACCTCGTCGATAACGTACTCCACGGCGAACATGCCCTGGGGGCCGCCGAAGCCGCGGAACGCGGTGTTGGAGACGGTGTTGGTCCTCAAGCGGTGACTGACCACTTCCAGGTTCTCGAGATAGTAGGCGTTGTCGCAGTGGAACATGGTGCGGTCGTTGACCGCGCCGGACAGGTCCACCGACACGCCGCAGCGCGACAGGAACTCGAACTTCACGCCCTCGATGATTCCTTCGTCGTTGAAGCCGGCGTCGTAGTAGATGACGTAATCGTGGCGTTTGCCGGTCATGAGCATGTCGTCGTCGCGGTCCATCCGAAACTTCACCGGCCTGCCGGTCTTCTGTGCCAGCAGCGCGGCGATGCAGGCCATCTGCGCCGCCTGGCTCTCCTTGCCGCCGAACGCGCCGCCCATGCGCCGGCACTCCACGACCACGTCCTTGGCCTCGAGGCCGAGGGCGGCGGCTACCAGGTGCTGCACCTCGCCGGGATGCTGGGAGGAGCTGTAGACGAACATGTCGCCACCTTCCCTGGGGATCGCCATCGCGATCTGGCCCTCGAGGTAAAACTGGTCCTGGCCGCCCAGCTCCAGGCGGCCGTTCAATCGGTGCTTCGCACGGCTCAATGCGCCGTCCGGGTCGCCCCGGCGGATCGTCTGGCTCGGCAGCACCAGCGATTGACGCTTCAGCGCGTCGTCGAGATCCAGGACCGGATCGAGCGTCTCGATATCGATGTTCGCCTTGCGCGCCGCGCGGCGTGCGTGGTCGACGGTGTCCGCCGCCACGGCGAACATCGCCTGACCCGCGTACTGCACGGTGTCCACGGCCAGGATCGGATCGTCGTGCACCACCGGCCCGAAGTTGTTCTCGCCGCAAATGTCGGAGGCCGTGCAGACCTCCACCACGCCCGGCATCTCGCGAACGGCGTCGAGATTCATTGACGCGATCCGCCCGTGGGCCACGCGGCTCATCCCGACGGCCGCGTGCAGCAGTCCTTTGGGCTCGGGGATATCGTCCGTGTACCAGGCATGGCCACTGACGTGCAGGCGGCTGCTGTCGTGGGGGTACTGCTCGCCGACGGCGCCTTTGACGCCCTTGGGAGCGCGGATCTCACCTTCCATAGGCGTATACCTGTTCGTTGTCTTCTCGCGGCTCGCCGGCGGTCTGCAGGTAGAAGCGGTACAGCAGGTTCCTCGACACCTTCCTCCGATAAGCCTCGCCGGCGCGCATGTCCGTCAAGGGCGTGAAGTCGCGGTCCAGCGCCGCCATGGCCGTCTGGATGGCTGCCTCGTCCCAGGGCTTGCCCGCCAACGCCTGCTCGCAGGCCGACGCCCGCTTCGGGATCGCCGCGACACCGCCGAAGCCGGCGCGGAACGCCGCGACCCGACCGTCCTCGATCTGCAGGGAGAATGCGGCACAGACTGCGGAGATGTCCTGGTCGAAGCGCTTGGAGACCTTATAGGCGGCAAGCTGCATCTCGTCCCGGCGAAGCGGCACGCGCACGCACTCGAGCACCTCGCCGGGCTGCCTGGCGTTCTTCTGGTAGTCGATATAGAAGTCCTCCAAGGCCAGCTCGCGGCACCCCCGGGCCGAACTCACGACGACACTGGCGCCCACGGCCATCAGGGCGGGCATGGTGTCTCCGATGGGCGAGCCATTGGCGACGTTGCCGCCGAGGGTCCCGGTGTTGCGGATGGGGGGCGAGGCGAAGCGCAGGAACAGCTCCTCGAATTCCGGGTACTCTTCCAGGATGTGGGGGAAAGCGTCGCTCAGCGATACCGCGGCGCCAATCTCGAGGTGGGTGTCCGTCCTCGCGACCTGCTTCAGCTCCGTCACGTTGCCGACATAGACGACGTCGTCCAGATCGCGGTACTGCTTGGTGACCCACAGGCCCACGTCGGTGCCGCCGGCGAGCAGCGTCGCATCGGGATGCCCGTCCGCGATCTCGAGCAGGGCGTCGAGGCTCGACGGCGCGTGATACGTCCGGCCGGTGCCTTCGATGACCAGGGTGTCGACGGACTGCAGCGAGCGCAGTCGCTCCACCAATGCCTGCTCGTCCGGCGTGGATTGGCCGGCGGGCGCCGTCAGGAGATTCACGGTGCCACTGTCGAGCTGCGCCCCGAGCTCATACATACGTCTTGCGGCGTCGATGATCGGCCGGTAGCCCGTGCAGCGGCAGAGATTGCCGGCCAACGCGTCGTCCACGCCGCGGCGTCCCGGAAATTCCCCGCGCTTGTAGAGCGCGAACAAAGACATGACGAAGCCCGGCGTGCAAAAGCCGCACTGTGAGCCGTGGCAGTCCACCATCGCCTGCTGCACGGGATGCGGCGGCGCACCGGGAGCGCTCAGGCTTTCGACCGTGAACAAGGCCTTGCCGTCCAGGGTGGGCAGGAACTGGATACAAGCGTTGACGGCCTGGTAGCGAATGCCGTCGCCGTGCAGCTCGCCGACCACGACTGTGCAGGCGCCGCAGTCACCCTCCGCGCAGCCTTCCTTGCTGCCGGTGCGCTGCAGGTCCTCGCGAAGGTATTGCAGCACCGTGCGATTCGGGTCGACATCGTCGATGACCCGCGTTTCACCGTCGAGCACGAATCGTATCGAATGTCGAAGAGCTTGCTTCATGGGTCCGTCAACTGCCCCGATAGGTGGAGTAGCTCCACGGCGAGACCAGCAGGGGCACATGGTAATGCTCGTCGGCCGCAATGGAAAATCGGAGCGTGACACGATCCAGGAAAGGCGGATCGGCGGTCGGCACGGACTGTTCGGCGAAGTAAGCGGCAACGTCGAACTCCAGCTCGTAGGTGCCTTTCGCGAACGACGTTTCGTCGAGCAGCGGTGCGCCTGTGCGGCCGTCGGCATTGGTGCTTGTCTCCCCGATCAAATCGCGCCCCGCCCGCGTTATTCGGAACAAGCGCACCGATATGCCCGTGCCAGGCTTCCCCTGCGCAGTGTCCAGCACATGTGTGGTCAGTCTACCCATACTGCCA
Source organism: Arenicellales bacterium (assembly GCA_049583715.1). GTDB lineage: Bacteria > Pseudomonadota > Gammaproteobacteria > Arenicellales > JAANXG01 > JAANXG01. Next base: position 56,909 of record JBAUWJ010000135.1, read on the forward strand.
TCGTCATAGACATTCTGCCTCAAGCAGAAGTGAGGGACACTGCTCGACTACCACCTTCACCCCGTCCCTCCCGGCTCTGGCTCCATGCTTCGCCCTGCCTCCTCCATTCCCTGAAGTCGTCCCGCCAACGGAGCGTGTTACGAAGCTCAACGCCACCCTGCCGTCATTGCGAGGAGCCGAAGGCGACGAAGCAATCCAGAAACCGAGGCCAGGCTGGACGTGGGTTTCTGGATTGCCGCGTCGGCTGCGCCGCCTCGCAATGACACCAGCGGGCCCCGCCATTTGAGCTTGCGACACCCTCCAACGGACCAGAGTCGAGAGGGCTGGGGTGCGGGCGGGTTTGGACTCGCACATTCACCGAGCCGCTCGCGAGAGCGGGAAAGGGGATCCATCATCTTGGTGGAGTTGTCGCATTCTCGTCGTCCCGTTCAGCTTCGTATCTCGTACCGATGCCGATTTTCGACTGCCGGCGCCACTTCATACCCGCCTCCAATGTCGTCGCTGGCTATTCTGCGGGCCATTCTACTGACGTTCCAGCTCAACCCGGTAGCACCAATATTCGCTCATCCGATGCCATTTCGGCTGCACCCGGGCCACGGTCAAAGCCTCCAACCGCCAAGTCCGTGCCCCGTGGCAGTGCTGTACGATCCCGGATTGTAGCCGCGCCGCCAATGGGACTACCCTACTCACCCTCCGGGCTTTCGGCTGCTCCTTCAGGGAAAGCCGAAGCCGTCCGACCCGCGACACTTTCTCGAAAACCGTGCGAGGTGTGCGCATGAACACGCTGTACGACGCAACGATCCCCGTCTTTGTACACGGCCTGAACAGGATACGCGCGTTCCTGCTGAAGGCCGAGCAGTATTCAGACGATAAGGGAATCGCCATGAATGAGCTGCTGGAAGCCCGCCTGGCGCCCGACATGTTCACCCTGACGCAGCAGGTGGGCTATGCGTACTTCATGTCTCTGGAAGCGGCCGGCAACCTTTCCGGAAAGGCGCCGCCGGAGATGGGCTACGACGAGAAGAGCGCCGGCGACCTGTACGCGAGCCTGGAACAGGTGGCGCGGTATCTCAAGTCCATCGACCCGGCCGATATCGAGGACTCGGCGGAAAAGGAGGTCGACACTTTTCTGTCCTCGGAGAAAGTGCGCCTTCACCGCTACGTGCATTACTTCGCGCTGCCGAACTTCTATTTCCACGTCGTCACGACTTACGACATCCTTCGCCACAAGGGCGTACCGCTGCGCAAGCCCGACTATATCGGCTCCCCACCGACCGGTTGACGGCGGCCGAAAGCCGGTTTCAGCGCCCGGAGTCCTTCTCCGCGCTCCAGCGCGCCGTCAGCTCGCCCAAGCTGTCGCGGCGGGTGATGATCACGACCTCGTCGCCGCTCTTCAGCGCGGTATCGTGCTCCGCCAGCAGGAACTTGTTGTCACGGTAAATGCAGATCACCCGGCTGTCCTTGGGCAGCTCGAGCGCATCGACCTGCATCTCGTCCTCCTTGCGCGCGACGAACGAGAACACCCGTGCTTCGTCGCGGATCATGGTGGACAGCTCCAGGGGATCCCTGCCCTCGAACATGTCCGCAAGATAGCGCCCGATGGTGCGCGCCGGAATGATAGTGTTCTCGAGGCCCAGCTCGATGCAGATATGCTCGAATTCGGCATCCTCGATCTTGGTGATCACGCGCCCGAAGCCCAGCGAGCGGCCCACCAGGCTGGCGATGATATTCGCCTGGTCGTTGCCGGTGAGACAGTACAGGACATCGCTCTCACCCGGATTGGCCTCGCGCAGAATGGCAGGCTTGCTGCCGTCGCCGTGCAGCAGGCCGCAGTCCAGCTCCTGGGTCAGCACATCGATTCGCGCCTTGTCGCTCTCGACGATGACCACTTCGTGCCCGCGTGCCAGCAACAGCCGTGCCGTCATCACCGCCAGCGAGCCCGCTCCGACGAATACCGCTCTCATTGTGCCTCACCCCGCTTGCCAAACCAGGTCGGCGGGTAGAATAGTACGAGCAGTGCAACGATTTCCAACCGGCCAAGCAGCATATCCAGGCCCAGCAGCACTTTGAGCGGGGTCGCCAGCGTCGCCGCCGTAATGCCCGTCGACAGGCCTGCGGTAGCCGCCGCCGAGGTCACCTCGAACAACGCGTCGATGGGTGCGTAGCCCCAGGCGACGAACACCAGCCACGACAGCAGCACCACGAGGAAGAAGAGAAACATCAACAGCGCGGCGCGGGCGATGTCGTCCTGCTCGAGCACCCGGCCGGCGAGGCGCGGCTCCACCACGGCATGGGTGGCTGCGGCCGTGCGCCGCACCGTGACCTGGACAAGCCGCAGCAGAATCATGAGTCGCAGCATCTTGATGCCCCCGGCCGTTGATCCGACGCCGCCGCCCACCGCCATGGCCAGGATCAGCACCAGCTTCGCCGCCGCACCGAGCTGCGCGATCCTGAGGCTGGCGAACCCCGCCGTGGTCTGCGCCGACAGGCCGAGCAGCAGGCCGTTGGCGATGGATTGCCTGCCGCCCAGTCCGGCTCCGGCGAAGAGCAGCCCGCTCATCAGGGCACCAACCAGTATGACCGCGGTGACCAGCCCGCGAAGCTCCACGTCCTGCAGCGCCACGCGCCATTCTCCGTGAAACGCCCGGTAGTAGAGCACCAGCGGCAGGGTGCCACAGAAACCGAGGATGACGACGGCAAAGCGCGGCGCCCAGCCGGCCATGCCGCCCAGGTTGCCGTCGAAGGAAGAGAACCCGCCGGTGGATACCGCCGACATGACGTGCACGATGGCATCGAAACCGTTCAGGCCGAGTGCCCAGAGCAAGGCAATGCCGCACGCCGTCAGTACCAGGTAGACATCGAGCATGCGCCGCGCGTGGGTGCGCGCCGTGGTCGCGAGCGGCTCGTCGGCCCCGGGCTGGACGAGCCGGTGCGCGGCCATGTGGTGGCCCGTCAGCAGGGCAAGGGACAACACCACGATCCCGAGACCACCAAACCACTGCATGAAGGAGCGCAGGAACAGGAAAGTGTGCGGTTCCCCGGAGGGCCGTGCCACGGTCGACAGTCCCGTGGTCGTCACGCCCGAAACGGATTCGAGCCAGGCGTCGATGGCGGTCAGGCCGCCCGCCGCCAGCGGATAGCTCATCAGCAGCGAAGCGACGACGAACGTCAGCGCGACCACGACGAGGGCTTCGTTGGTGCGGATCTCGGTGGGCGCCGGCAGGCGCAGCAGCGGCGCACCGGCGAGCACGAGCAGGATCGCGACGGCGCCGAGCCGCCAGGTGAACGCGTAGTCGCCGTAATAGAGCGAGACCAGCAGCGGGACGAGTGTCAGGGCAGCCAGCACGACCAGCAACTGGGCCAGGTAGTACCCGATCGCACGCGGTCGCACCGCGTAGCTCAATACCGATGCGCCTGACTTCATGCCGTGCTCCCGTCGATGAGTGCCGCACCTGGTGGAAGGACGAAGCGCGCATACTAACAGACGCGCCGCAGCGGCCTGGCATCAGGGGCGGTCGTGTAGAATGGCGGCGACATACCGGCGGACAATCTTATGACGGAACTCGAGCTTGCCAGCGTACTGGTGTGCCTCGCCGCGCTGTTCGGGGTGCTCAACTATTTTCTCCTGCGACTGCCACAGACCATCGGCCTGGTGGTGATTGCGCTGGGCACCTCTTTCGCCATCATGGGACTGCACGCGCTCTTTCCGGAGCTCGGCCTGGCCACACTCGTGCGGGAGCGGGTGCAAAACTTCGATCTGAACGAAGCATTCATGCACGGCATGCTCGGCTTCCTCTTGTTCGCGGGCGCGCTGCACGTGGACCTCGAATCGCTGCGCATCAACCGGTGGGTGATCGCCCTGGCCGCGAGCGTGGGCGTGGTCGCGTCGGCATTTCTCGTGGCGCTTGGATTTCAATGGCTGTCCGGCGTGCCGTTCCTCGTCGCTCTGGTGTTCGGCGCCCTCATCTCACCCACCGACCCGGTGGCGGTATTGAGCGTGCTGAAGGACGCCGGCGTCCCCGAATCACTGGAAGCAAAGATCGCCGGTGAGTCGCTGTTCAACGACGGTTCCGGCTACGTCGTATTCCTCATCGTGGCCGCGCTCGCGTTCGGCAGCTCCGGATCGCACCCGCTCGGTGCCGGAGACGTGGCCTCATTGTTCCTGCTGGAAGCCGTCGGCGGCGCGGTGCTCGGCGGGGTCGCCGGCTGGCTGGTGTTCACGGCCATGAAACGCATCGACGACTACAGCCTGGAAGTCCTGCTGACCCTGGCCCTGGTGATGGGCACCTACGCCCTCGCCCACCGCCTGCATGTCAGCGGGCCCATCGCCGTCGTCGTCGCCGGCCTGTTCATCGGCAGCCACGGCGTCGCCTACGGCATGTCCGAGACCACTCGCGATCACGTCATCAAGTTCTGGCGGATGATCGACGAGATCCTCAACGCCGTGCTGTTCCTCATCATCGGCATGGAGATCTTCACCGTCACCTACCACCCGACGGCGCTCGTGATCGGCCTCGCCAGCGTGCCCCTGGTGCTGCTCGCCCGCTTTATCACACTCGGTGGCATCATCGGATCGCTGCGCTTCAAGCGCCCCTTCACCGGCGGCGCCCTGCCCATCATGACCTGGGGCGGCCTGCGCGGCGGCATCTCCGTCGCACTGGTCCTCTCCCTGCCGCCCTTTCCGGAGAAGAACCTCCTGCTGATGGCCACCTATGTAGTGGTGATCTTCTCCATCATCGTCCAGGGCCTCACCATCAAACCGTTCGCGCGCCTCTGGCTGCGCCGCGCGGACGCCTGACGCGGATCGCCGGTCACGCTACGGGTGCTATGATGGGCGCCCATTCACAGACCCGAACGCCCGCTCATGCGCACCATCACGAGCGAAGACGGCCAGACCTGGGACGTGGCCGTGCAGCAGGCCTCCTACGGCGCCCACTACCTCCTTTTCGCCGCCCGCGGCACCGACGAGATCCGCCAGGCGCTGATGGCCGCGTCCACCCGCATCGGCGCCGAGCGCGAACTCGCGGAGCTGACCGACGAGGTGCTCAAGGCGCGGCTCATGGGTCTGGACGCATCGGAGCCGGGGCAACCACCCGACCTGGGCGCTTGACTCCGCCTGTCCAGGCGACCTCGTGATCCGCCGTGATGGAGAAACGACCATGACGCTCAAAGCTGCCGTGAGCCAGCGGCCCCCGGTGTTGCTCGACCTGCGCGCCAGTCTCGACTTGGCTGTTGAAACCATCGAGCGGGCCGCCGCCAAGGGCGCGCGGCTGATCGTGTTTCCCGAAGCTTTCCTGCCCGGCTATCCCACCTGGATATGGAGGCTGCGGCCGGGCAGGGATGCCGAGCTCGGTAACGAGATCCACGCCCGGCTGCGCGCCAATGCCGTGGACCTGGCGAAGGACGGGCTGGCGCCCCTACGCGAAGCGGCCCGCGAAAAGGCGGCGGTGGTCGTGATTGGTTTCCACGAGGTCGACTCCGCGTTCAGCGGCACGACCTTGTTCAATTCCGTGGCGGTGATCGGTCCGGAGGGGGAAATTCTCAACCGGCACCGCAAGATGATGCCCACTAACCCGGAGCGCATGGTCTGGGGATTCGGTGATGCCAGCGGATTGAGGGTAGTCGAGACGCCCGCCGGTCGAATCGGAACTTTGATTTGCTGGGAAAGCTATATGCCGCTGGCGCGTCACGCCCTCTACGCTCAGAATATAGAGATCTATGTCGCGCCCACCTGGGACTGCGGAGATACCTGGATCGCTTCGATGAACCACATCGCCCGCGAAGGGGGATGCTGGGTCCTGTCGTCGGCAACCGCCCTGCAGGCCTCCGATGTTCCCTCGGACTTCCCGGGTCGGGACACGCTCTTCACCGGCGACGAATGGATCAATCCCGGGGATGCGGTCGTGGTCAGGCCACACGGCGGTATCGTCGCGGGTCCTCTGCACCAGGAAAAGGACCTATTGTTCGCCGAGATCGACGTCGAGAAGGCCCGTCGGGCACGCAAATCCCTGGACGTCACCGGCCACTACGGCCGGCCGGACCTGTTTCAGCTCAACGTCGACCGGCGGCCCCATCCGCCGGTGGCGTTCGACGACATAACGTGAGGACGATCGGGAAATGGGGACGCACCACGTTCTTGATGCCTGAATGGAATTATAACCGTGGTCCGTCCCCATTTCCCCCGGAGAAAAGGCCAATGAGTTCCACTGCTTATTCCCGCAGGTCCCGCTGTGAAGTACGTGAATAGTGTACTAGACAGAAACTTGCCAGTACACGGGCTTGATTCTCGGCGAACAGCCATTTGAGGGGTTCGCTTGGAATCTACTGCGCGAGGCTAAATCACGTCCTCGCAGCGCGAGTCCGGATCCCTCCCCGAAACACGCTCTCGGGATCGCTATGTGGTGGTCTCTTTGCACCCGCAGCCCGGATACTCATATCTGTCGCCGTTGCTTATCCCTCGGCATCAGCTCCGTGATGCACACTCTGTTGCACGGAACAGCACGCGTCACCTTCTCCTGCGAATCAAGAGGTGCGTCGCGCGCTCCCCCGCGACGGACTCTGCGCACTCGTAACCCCGCGCGTGCATATCGATGTCCCGCCACAGCTGCTCGCCCGAGCCGAGGAGGATCGGCCGGACAGCGAGATGCAGCTCGTCGATCAAGCCGGCGCGTAAATACTGCCGGATCGTGGCCACGCCCCCGCCGAGGCGGACATCATGATCACCCGCCGCGGCGGCCGCCTGCTCCAGGGCGGCGTGAATGCCACCGGTGACAAAATGGAACACCGTGCCTCCGGCCATCTCCAGGGGCGCCCGGGCGTAGTGAGTCAACACGAAGACGGGTGTGTGGTAGGGCGGCTCCTCGCCCCACCATCCTTTCCAGCTCTCGTCGGGCCAGGGACCGCGAACGGGGCCGAACATGTTGCGCCCGAGGATCCAGGCACCGATTCCCTGAAAGCCGCGCTCCGCCATGTGGTTGTCGACGCCCGTCTCCCCGTCCTCCTGGCCCTGCATCCGCCGCCATACCCGCGTATGGAAGAACCATTCCATCAGTTCCGGGCCCCTGACGCCGAGCGGATTCTGCAGGTCCTGGTTCGGACCGGCGCCGTAGCCGTCGATGGATATCGCGAAGCTTTGTACCCGCAGCCTGGACATTCATGAGTCTCGCGGTTGCTCGTCCTGCAGCATCAGTCTGGCGGTCCTTTCAGCTCCACCACGTTGCCTTCCGGGTCTGTGATGTAGATGGAAGGGCCGTTGCCTTCGGCGCCGTAACGGGTCTGCGTCGACCCGGCCTCGAAACCGTGCGCGGCCAGGTGCTCGCGGATGGCCGCATCGTCGAACGGATCAACGCGGATACACAGGTGGTCCAGGTTGTGGCCCTGCCTGCCGGGCGCGGGACCGCCTTGCCTGCCAATCTCGCCACCGACATCGACGAGGTCGATCAAGCTCCTGCCCGCCCGTAGCTGAATCAGGCCGAGCTTCGCGGAGCGGCGCTCCTCCGTGCAGCCGAGGACGTCGCAATAGAATCGCAGCGACTTCTCGACATCGCTGACCCGAAGCACCACGTGGTCCAGCTCGCGCGGATTGATGCTCATTATGGTCAGCCAGGCGCCGGCTTCGCTCCGCCTATTGCTTCGATATCTGGGATGGGTTCTGAACGACTATCGTGGCCGTGCCTCTCGGGTTCCTAATCATGCCCTTGACACAAATATTCTGACCGTTCAGTGACTTGGGATCGTAGGGAAAGTCAGAGAGTTTGCGGCCCGGGATCTGGGCCGCGAATACCTGTGTCGGGAACGCGCGATCCAGATGCAAGAACAAAGCGCGACCCGCGGACTTCGCGAATTGCTTGGTACTCGCAACTTTCCCGCAGACCATGGCGTGCTCTCCTACGTGGTTGATGGCGTCTTCGGGAGAGACAGTGGATTCGCCAATTGCCATTGAAGGAATGGCGAAGGGAGAGAGGGTAAGGAGCAGTCGCGCTGTATTGATTGGAGTCATGCTGTTTTCCCTCGGATGATAGCTGGTTGCCTCGGATCCTGGCTCACTTCGCTGGCGTCTCCTGTAAACCAAGATACCACGTCGAAGGACAGAGGCGCCACGATCTTCGATCCGATCCGTGCCGTCCTCGCGACCGGTATCAAGCGCATTGGCAAGGCTCGTTGCCGGTTCACCCGAAAATCGCTTCCGGCAGCAGCGCCGAGACCACGTAGTTGGGCACGTCCACGACGTTGCTCACGCGCAGGTCCACGGCCACACTGCAGATGACGTAGGCCTGGTTGCGCGTGAAGCCGCGTTCCTGGAGCAGCTCCATCATGTTGAGCACGGCATTGCGGCAGGCGAGGGTCAGGTTCTCACCTTCGTTCTCGCCCTCGGCGTTGAGCGGCATGCCCATGACGCCGAGGAAGCGCCGGGGAGCGGCGTGGACCGGGTCTATGAAGTAGTCGTCGCGGGTGAACACGGGGGCCTGGAAGCTGCGCTTCCCGGCCAGTCCCGCGTGGCGACGGAAACGCACGGCGCAGGTGGCGCCCATCTCCACGGCTGTCACGCACACCTCGCCATCGCCCTGGGCGAAATGCGCATCGCCCGTGGAGAACAGGCCACCCTCGACGAAGACGGGGAGGAACAGCTTCGCGCCCCGGCTCATCTGCTTGACGTCGAAGTTGCCGCCGTTCTCCCGGGGCGGCAGAGTGCGCAGTCCATTGAGGCCGCACGCGCCTCCCGGGACGGCACCCTGCGGGTCGGGCGGGAATACCAGACCACCGTGCTGCATCCACCGCTTCTCACGCTCGGCCCACTCCTCGAGCTTTTTCGCGGACGGGGCGACGGCGGACACGCCCATGAAGGAAGCCCCCGGGATGCGCACGCCGGGAATCTGCTCCGAGGTCGCCCAGCCGTCGGCGATCTTCCAGTGCACCAGGAAAGGCTCGGTCATCACGTCGCGCAGGAACCCGAGGCCGGGAAAGATGCAACTGAAGCCGAAGGGCTGGGGCTCGATGTCCAGGAACTCGATCTCCAGGACGTCGCCGGGCTTCACGCCCTTGACGAACACCGGACCGGTGAGGGGATGAATGGCGCCGTCATCAATGGTGCCGAAGGCCTCTTCGGTGGTGCCGGGCTTGAGATACCCGTCGATGGCATCCCGGGTTTCGAGGACCACGTCCTCGCCTTCGCCCACCTCCAGCACGGGCTCGATGTCCGGGTGATAACGGTTGTGGCCGGTGTGGGGCTCTTCGGCCAGGTGCTTGTTGCGATCGATGCGGATGGCGTGCATGACAACCTCCTATCGGTAGTTCACGGCTGTTGGAGCCGACCGCCTGGCGGTGCCTGCTCAAGGCAACCGCGAGCAAGGATAGCTCACATGTTGAGCAGGTGAGAAGATGCCCGCAGCCGTCTCCCGATAGAACAATCGTTCAAGCCCGTTATGCTGCAGACTTGTCCGACCCGCGTACCTGATCGGCAGAACGCGGCGGCCTCCACCTCAACGCTACCGGGCGATCCCGATCTCACGGGGAGGTCTCCTGGTTTGGGTGAGGGGGCAGCACTTGACGTCGCATTTTTCTCCCTTCCCGGTTCCAAGCAGGGGTGGGTACCAAACGGGTCGTCCCGAGGCCGCATAGCAATTGCCCTCACCCTAGCCCTCCCAGAGGGAGAGGGGACTCCACTCCCTCTCCCGCTGGGAGAGGGGCAGCTTCGTTTGGATAGAGATATCGTGCGAAGTCTTCAGCGGTCACCGGGCTATTGCGGCACCCTCGCTGAGCAGAGGAAATATCGTGGCACTTCAGTCCTTCAAGAGCCTGCCGGGTCGGTTGCGGAGGATCGTCTCGGCGTCTTCGATGAGCCGGCGCACGATGTCGCCTGCCGGTTCCACGCTCGACACCAGTCCGGTGGCGTTTCCGACCTGGACGCTGGCGGTCCTCGCGTCTCCGGCGTCCGTGGCGGCGAGCAGTTTCTTTGTGAGCTCTTCACGATGGGTTGCCACTTCGTCATCGCGCCGCCCGTGCCACTGCGCGGTAAATTCGTTCTTTAGAACGCGGTCGCCAATGTCTCTTGGAAATGGCGCATCCCAGGTGAAGTCGTAGGCTTTGGTCAGAATCGTGTCATCGGTACTTGCTTCCACGGCGCGCTGCTTCAGCCAGTCTGCACCTATCGCCTCCCGGCTCATCACGAAACGCGTCCCAAGCCATACACCTTCGGCGCCCAGCATGAGCATGGCGGCGAGCCCGCGACCATCGGCGATACCACCGGCTGCGACCACAGGAATGTCTCCCACCGCATCGATAACCGCCGGCACCAGCGGCAGTGTCCCACTGTATCCCGTATGACCGCCGGCCTCGGTACCCTGAGCCGTGATCACATCGACGCCGCCCGCCGCCACCTTCCTGGCATGCGATACCTTCTGAACCTGCGCCAGGACCTTGATGCCGGCCTCGTGGGCGGCGGCGACATACGGAGTCGGGTCGGAGAATGAATGGCTGATTACCGGCACCCGTTCCTCCATCGCCACCTGCACCAACTCGGCGACATTGGGTGCCGAAGAGATGAAGCCGACGCCGAATGGCGCTCGAGTGCGCTCGCGCGCAAAGCGGATTTGCTCCCGCAACCAGTCCGGGCCCTTGGCCGGCCACGCTCCGATCATGCCCAGGCCGCCGGCCTCCGACACCGCGGCAGCCAGCTCGGCCGTGGCCGTGCCCGACATGGGGGCGCTGATGATCGGATGCTCGATTTCCAGGATATCGCACAGACGCGTATGGATCATTGTCGATACCTCCGCATTTTCGGTCTTTCGACTTTCACGCTGCGGCCCGGTCGCCGCGAAGGGCGGCCTGTTGAGCGATAGTGATATTGATGGTCCGCCGCTCTCATCCGCGGCGCAGCACGACGAGATTTCCGACATAGACCTGGACCTCCTCGCCCGCCTGATTCAAGGTGGTGGCCTTGACCTTGACGAATCCCTGGTGCGGGCGGGATCTCGAGGGACGTATTTCGAGGACTTCGATCTCCGCATGCAGCTCGTCTCCGGGCCGGACCGGGCGCGGCCATCGCAGCTCGTCGAGACTCGCTCCGATCACGCCGCCCGCGGGCTTGAAGTCGCTCTCGACGACGAGACGCATCGTCAGTGCCGCGGTGTGCCAGCCGCTCGCCGCAAGGCCCTGGAACATCGAGTCGAGCGCAGCCTGCTCGTCGAGGTGAAAAGGCTGGGGGTCGTACTCGGCGGCGAAGCGCTTGATGGCTTCGGCGTCGAGCCGTATGCGTGCCGAGGTGAAGGTCTGGCCTGGTTGCAGGTCTTCCAGGAATCTTTCGTGCATTGTGGTGCTGGTAGCGAGAAGGGGGTTCACGGTAGCACATCCTCGGCTTGTCCCGGAGGGGGAATGAGGTGCATGCGCGATTGTTGGTCCCCCTCACCCTCGCCTTCTACTCCTTTGGGGAGAGGGAATTGCCGAGGCTCGGCAACAGTGGATTTCAAACGCAGATCTCTCCCCCTTAGGGAAGACGGAACTGCGAGGCCTCAGATACGTGGGCGCGAAGCGCGAGGCAGGGCGATCCCGTGAGGCCTTTCACAGGGCGAGAGGCGACCTTCTTGGGGACTGCGAGCCAATCCTGTAGCATGGGGACACTATCTCAACAACAACCGCCACAAGAGGCATATCGCCATGAGCAAAAGCCAACTCAACACCTCCCGCCGCCGTTTCCTGGCCGGGACCAGCGCCATCGCGGCGGGTGCCGCGGTCGGTATTCTGCCGAGGCGCTCGCGTGCCGCGCAGAGCCTGAAGGTCGGTACCTACGGCGGGTATTTCAAGGATTCCTTCGACAAGCACATCTATCCGGACTTCACCAAGGAGACCGGCATCCAGATCGACTCCGTGTCCGAGCCCACCGGCGAGGCCTGGCTGGTGCAGCTCCAGAACGCGGCGCGCGCCGGGGAGGCCCCCGCGGACGTCTCCATGATGGCGCAGGTGCCGCGGCAGAAGGGCGAGAACGCCAAGCTCTGGGCGCCGCTCGACGGCAGCAAGATCCCCAATAAGAAATACCTGCTCCCGAATTTCGTCCAGGAGTACAAGGACGGCGGTATCGCCGGCATCGGCGCCGTGTCCTGGTACATCACCCTGGTGACCAACACCAAGGTCTATCCCACCGCGCCCGAGAGCTGGATGGCCTTCTGGGATCCGGCGAACAAGAATCGCCTCGGGCTGCTGGCGCTCGCCACCAACTCCTTCCTGCTCGAGATCACCGCCACCACTTATTTCGGCGGCAAGGACATCCTCGGCACCGAGGACGGCATCCTGAAAGTGCTGAAGAAGCTCAGCGAGGTGAAGCCGAACGTCAAGCTGTGGTACCGCGACGAGGGACAGTTCCAGCAGGCCCTGCAAAGCGGCGAGATCCCCATGGGACAGTACTACCACGACGTCACCGGCCTGGCCGCGAAGGACGGCTTCCCGGTGCGCTCCACCTTCCCCAAGGAAGGCGGCGTGCTGGATTCCGGCTCCTGGTCCGTGTCCAAGGCCTCCAAGAAGCTCGACGAGGCGCATGTCTTCATCAATTACATGTGCCGACCGGACATCCAGGCCAAGCTCTCGCGCAACGTACGCACTGCACCGACGGTCGAGCGCAAATACCTCGATCTCACCGACAAGGAGTTCGCGGAGGTCGCCAGCGAGAAGACGCCCATCATCCCCGAGTACAAGATGTATCTCGAGAAGGGCGACTGGATCTCGGACCACTGGACGTCCATGATCACCGGCGCCTGACGGCTCACGGCCGGCGGAGCACTCCTCCGCCGGCCCAGCCTTCCCGAACCACCTCGTTCTATCCATGCTGGCGCTGTCCCTCGAAGGGGTCACCAAGCACTTCGGCTCGGTGACCGCGGTCGACGACGTCGACCTGGAGATTCCAGAAGGACAACTGGTGTGCTTCCTCGGCCCGTCCGGCTGCGGCAAGACCACGCTGCTGCGGCTGATCGCGGGGCTCGAGCAGCCGAGCGCCGGGCGCATACGGCTCGGTGGCGAGGACATCAGCCGAGTTCCGGCCCACCGCCGGAACCTCGGCATGGTGTTCCAGTCGCTCGCCCTGTTCCCACACCTGGACGTCACGGAGAACATCGCCTACAGCCTGCGCCTTCGAGGCCAGGGCAAGGCGGAGCGGCGCGCCAAGGCCGGGGAGCTCCTGGAGCTGGTCCGCCTGCCCGGCATGGGCGGACGCCACATCAGCCAGCTCTCGGGCGGCCAGCGCCAACGTGTGGCCATCGCGCGGGCGCTGGCCATCGAGCCGAGACTCTTCCTATTGGACGAGCCGCTCTCGGCGCTCGACGCCAAGCTGCGTGAGGAGATGCAGATCGAGTTGCGCCTGCTGCAGCAGCGGGTGAAGGTCACCACTATCCTCGTGACCCACGACCAGCGCGAGGCGATGACCATGTCCGATCTCGTCGCGGTGATGAACGACGGGCGCATCGAGCAGCTCGGTTCGCCGCTGGAGATCTACCGGCGGCCGGCCAACGCCTTCGTTGCCGAGTTCATCGGCACCAGCAATCTCCTCGAAGCGCAGGTGGCCGACGGCACACACCTCAGGATGAGGGACCACAGCCTGCGCGCGGCCGGCATCCCCGAAGGGCTTTCAGCGGGTGCGGCCGCGACCCTTTCGGTGCGTCCCGAGGATGTCCACCTCTATCCGGGCGAGCAGGCCGGTGAGAACCGCATCACCGGCGAGATCGAGTTCGTGCGCGACGTCGGCCAGAGCGTGGAGATCTACGTCGACTGCGCCGGCATCCGCATCGTGAGCCACATGACGCCGCGCGAGCGGCCCGACCTCGAGCGCGGGGACCGGGTGACAGTCGAGCTGCCCGCCGAGGCCTGCGTGGTGCTGGCCCGATGACACGCTCCGGGAGCGGCGCCGTCGACCAGCCCGGGGGCCGGCACTGGCTGCTGGCCTACCCGGGCCTCATGCTGCTGGTGTTCTTCGTCGTCCCGTTCTCGATCATGGTGGCGGTGAGTTTCTTCCACCGCGTCCAGAGTGCCTTCTACCGCCCGGGCTTCGAGCTTGCAAACTACGCCCGCTTCTTCTCGCCGCTGTTCGTCGATCATCTCGTCTTCTCGCTGTATCTCGCGGTGCTCGTGGCCATCGTCAGCGTCAGCATCGGGTTTCCGTTTACCTACCTGCTCACGCGCCTGACCCGACGCGCGCAGACCTTCTGGCTGGTGTTCCTGCTCAGCGTGCTGTCCTTGTCCGAGGTCATTATCGCCTTCTCCTGGTCGCTGCTGCTGTCTCGGACCGCCGGCGTATCGAACGTGCTGGTGTGGCTGGGAATCATGGACCACCCGGAATCCTGGTCGCCCGGCTTCGTCGCGGTGATGTTCGGCTTCTGCTATCTCACCCTGCCCTACACGGTGCTCATGCTGTATCCGTCCGTGTCCCGTCTGGACCGCGAGCTGACGGAGGCGGCGCGCAGTCTCGGCGCCTCACCGGTGCGTGCGTTCTTCACCGTGGTGGTGCCCGTGCTGCGCACGGCCATCGTGGGCGCGCTGATCCTGGTGTTCGTGTTCTCGCTGGGCGTCTACCTGATTCCCCAGATACTCGGACGGCCCGAGCACTGGACCCTGTCGGTGCTGATCACCGATCAGGCGATCTACCAGTCGAACGTACCCTTCGCCGCCGCCCTGGCGGTGTTCCTGCTGCTCACAAGCCTGGCGCTGATCGGGCTGACGTTCTTCGTCGGCCGCCGGCGGGTGCCGGCGTCATGAGCAGGCTGCTGCGCAACTGTTTCTTCGGGCTCGTGGCACTGTTCCTGTGTGCGCCGCTGGTGGTCATGCTGGGCGTGTCGGTCAACGCCAAGAAACTCCTGTTCTTTCCGCCCGAGGGTTTCTCTCTGCGATGGTACGTCGAGATGCTGACCCAGCACGCCTGGCTTCATCCGATACAGAACAGCGTGGTGATCGCGACCTGCGCCGGTCTGATCTCCATCTCCATCGCCCTGCCGCTCGCCTATGCACTGTGGCGCTACGGGCTGTCCTACGCGAAGGTGCTCTACGGCCTCGGCGTCGCGCCGTTCATGCTGCCGCCGGTGATCACGGCGCTCGGCTTCATGATCTTCTGGGCTTCGATCGGCCATTACGGGCGGATCGAGAACGACATCGTCGCCCACGGCATCTTTCTGGTCACGTTGCCGCTGATGACGATATCTTTGGGCCTGGAGTCCACGGACAAGGCGATGGTGGAGGCGGCGCAGACCATGGGGGCGAACGAGCGGCAGGTATTCACCACCATCGTGCTGCCCCTGATCCGTCCCTACATCATCTCGGGCTACGCCTTCGCCTTCGTGCTCAGCCTCAACGAGTACATCATCGCCTACATGGTCGCGGGTTTCACCGTGGAGACGCTGCCGATCAAGATCTTCAACAGCCTGCGCTACGGCTACACACCGGTCATGGCGTCGGTGGCCGTGCTGTTCGTGACCGTGGCGCTGGTGGTCTTCGGGCTGATCGGCCGCTTCGGCAACCTGCCCCGCCTGCTCGGCCGATGGTCGCCGGAGCAGCAGTAGGGTTATTTTGTCGGAATGAATTCCGACCCACAGGGATGTGGGGAGTGCCGGAGATCGCCGGGAGCGGGATCCGGCCGACCCACTTCGGATGTGGGGAGTGCCGGAGATCGCCGGGAGCCAGACCGGCCGAGCCACAGGAGCGGACTCCCTCTCCCGCTGGCGAAGAGGGTCAGGGCGAGGGTGGTCCCAGACGCTGCCCCCTCACCCCAGCCCTCTCCCGGAGGGGGAGGGAGCCCCTCGGTACACCCGTCGAGGTGGAGCAGAGGAAGAAGCATTCCCTCTCCCGCTGGCGGGAGAGGGTCAGGGTGAGGGTGGTCCCAAACACCGCCCCCTCACCCCAGGCCTCTCCCGGAGGGGGAGGGAGCCCCTCGGTACACCCGTCGAGGTGGAGCAGAGGAAGCATTCCCTCTCCCGCTGGCGGGAGAGGGTCAGGGTGAGGGTGGTCC
>JBAUWJ010000136.1:0-29659 GCA_049583715.1 Arenicellales bacterium
GTGTTGGACGCTCGAGAACAGGAGCGGAGCGGCCCGTGTCATCGAGGCCGCCGGGCAGCATCAGGAAAGATACCCGTCACATGAGCTCGTCTTCCTCTGCAACACGGCCGGCGAGAGGGATCAATTGCTGTTTGCAGGGCTCGACGCGCGCCTGCTGAACAAGAACTTCACGGTGTCCGAGAAGATCTTCCACCCCCTCCCGGACACTCGAGTCGAGTTCGACGCCGTCTACAACGCGCGCTTCGACCCCCGGAAGCACCATGAGCTCGCAAGCAAGATTCCGCGCGTCGCTTACATCTCCTTCGCGACGAAATTGAGCGGGACAAACGAAGGGCAGCGTACCCTGCTCGCTGATACACTCTCCCGCCATCCTGACCATGCCTTGTTGAACCCTGTCGAAGACGGTCTCCCCGTTCGTTTGCCGCCGGACGCCGTCAATGAGGGTTTGAACCGCGCTGCCGTCGGCCTTTGCCTCTCTCGCGCCGAGGGATCGAACTACGCGTCGATGGAATACATGCTCGCCGGACTGCCGGTCGTGAGCACGCCCAGCATCGGCGGACGTGACGTCTATTTCGATCACGAAATCTGCACGATTTGCGAACCGAACTCAACTTCGGTCTGGGAAGCGGTGCAGAGAATGAGGGAGCGGAATATCCCGCGTGAGTACGTCCGCGACCGTGCGCTCGCCAAAATCGAGCCCGAGCGGCGGCGGTTTCTCTCCCTCATCGACGATCTCAGCACGCGTCTCGGCGGCGAGCGGCGCCACCACGACGATCTTTGGCCATTCGGCGAGACCAGCAACCTGGTCACCTGGAAGACGTACAGCGAGCATCTCGACGACTTCGAGCAAGGCCGGGGAGCGCCGCGGCCGAATGATCGACATTCTTCGTTGGCTGATGTCGAAGGGATGTTAGCGAAGACCGAGGGTGTGCAGATGCGAGCGGACGAGGTGCTGGCCATCGTGCGCGCGATCAAGTCGCGTCCTGGCTGCGCATTGCTCGTCTTCGGCTGTGGCAACGATTCGACCTTGTGGGAGGACGTGAATCAAGGGGGCACGACGGCGTTCATCGAGGATGATCCCGTATGGGCCGAAAGCGTCAGGGCGAAGCTCAGGTGCGCCAGGGTCTTCCTGACGGAGTATGGGACGCGGCTTTCACAGTGGATCCAGCTCCTGGATGAGCCCGACCGCCTCCATCTCGACCTCCCTGAAGAGGTCACCTCGAGGCGGTGGGACGTCATTCTGGTTGACGGGCCGCCAGGGCACGACAACTACGAAGAGTACGCGGGTCGAGAGGCACCGGGTCGGATGAAGAGCATTTTTGCGGCGTCCAGGTTGGTGGCTCGGGGAGGCGCCGTGTTCGTTCATGATTGCGAACGGCCGGCGGAGCAGCAATACGCCAACAAGTATCTGGGCTCTCACCGGCTTTTCGTCAGCGTCAAAGGGCGCGCGCTCCTCCAGGGTTACGCCTTCTGAGGTCCGGCGGCTTGTGGCTCCCATCGCCGTGCAACTGCGTGTTTACTGAGCTCCGGCCTGTTGCTTGAGGAGGCGGGATTTTCGTCTATGCTTGACCGAGGAGCGCCGCAGCGCGGTGGGGGTGACGGAATTTCCGGCGCGAGCCGGAGGGAATTCTCATCGCAGGTGCCGACGGGCGCCGTGGACGTACCGGACTTATGGGACTCTTCAATCGCCGCCGGCGCCGGCAACAGCCCGACGAGGACGTCGCGGACGGCCAGCGGGCCCCTACCGCGAAGACCGTCTATGATGCCAGTCTCATCGAGCGCTTGACGGCGGAGCACCGGCTGCTGATGCGCTTGCTGGCCGATTGCCGGGGCCGGGCGGCGGTGTGTGATTTCGACAATCTGGCCGAGGCGCTGAGACGGTTCAAACGGGCACTGCAGGAACACCTGCTGGCCGAGGATCTTGCCCTGTATGCTTACCTCGCGAAGTATCCGGTGTTGACCCCGATGAAGCGCCGGCTCGCGCGCAGCATGAGATTGGAGATGGTCGACATCCGCAGAAGGGTCAACCAATTCGTCGCGATCTACAGCGAGTGCGGCGTCGACCACGACAACGTCGATCACTTCGAATACCACCTTGCCGATATTGTCCTCATTCTGTCGCAGCGCATCCGGCAGGAAGAGAGATTGCTGTACACGCTTTACGCGCCACCCCCCCGAAGCGCGGGTCACTGGACCTGACGAGGGTTGGAGAACGCAGCGGCGGACCCGTCTTATCCGCCCGGCCGTTATGGACTAGAATCGGGGCTTTCCAACGGATTTGATCGTTTGCCGCCCACGACCAGCTCCATCGCCCGCAGTCCCCACATCGGGCAGGCCGTTCACGAGGCCCGTCGCCTGAGGGGCTTGACGCTGGAGCGACTGGCCGAGCGCTGCGGCGTGTCCAAGTCGATGCTGTCCCAGATAGAGCGCGGCCAGGTCAATCCTACTTTCGCGGTCGTGTGGAACCTGAGCCAGGTGCTGGGCCTGGACTTGAATCTCCTCGGCCGGCAGGGCGAAGAGCGGGAGGTCATCCAGCACGAGCACGCCTACTCGTCGCCGACCCGGCGCAGCGAGGATGGTCTGTGCGAGCTGCGAATGCTCAGCCCCACGAGAACCGTCCTGCCGGTGGAGTGGTACGAGATGACACTGGCGACCGGTGGCAAGCTGGTTTCCGACGCTCACGCGGCAGGCACATTCGAGCATTTCTCCTGTCTTACCGGGGCAGTGGAGGTGAGCACGGCGGGAAAGTCCGTGACGGCACGGGCGGGCGACACCCTGCGCTACCGGGCCGACCGGCCCCACACATTGAGCAACGCCCACGACGGAGAGTCCAAGGGTCTGCTGCTGGTGGCTCTGCCCGGGCAGTACAAGGCCGGGAGCTGAGACGGTGGTGGTCGCGGTGGGAGGAGAGCCATGGCCGGCGTGGGTCCCCCCCTGGGGAAAGGGCATGGAGGCGCGATAGCATATTGCAGCCCGGGAGGCGTTGTGTTTAATATAGTGGATGAAAGTTTCATTTACTGAACCATCGGGGAGAACGCGATGTCCACGTCGCTGATTCAAGCCGCCGAACAGACCCTGCACTCCATTCGCGACCAGGGCCTCTATAAGAATGAGCGCGTGATGCTCTCGCCCCAGTCCGCCCTGGTCGAAATTTCCGGCCAGGGTGAGGAGCTGAACCTCTGCGCGAACAACTATCTCGGGCTCGCCGACAATCCCGAGCTCATTGACGCCGCCAAGTCGGCGCTGGACAGCCACGGTCTGGGCATGGCGTCCGTACGCTTCATCTGCGGCACCCAGGATCTCCACAAGGAGCTGGAGAAACGCGTC
This sequence comes from Arenicellales bacterium, assembly GCA_049583715.1. Lineage (GTDB taxonomy): Bacteria > Pseudomonadota > Gammaproteobacteria > Arenicellales > JAANXG01 > JAANXG01. The sequence continues at coordinate 3,328 of JBAUWJ010000136.1, forward strand.
AGCGCGTTTCTCGGCACCGAGGACGCCATACTGTTCTCGTCCTGCTTCGACGCCAACGGCGGCGTCTTCGAAGCCTTGCTGGGACCGGACGACGCGGTGATCTCCGATGCCCTGAACCACGCCTCGATCATCGATGGAATTCGTCTCTGCAAGGCGAAGCGGTTCCGCTACGCCAACAACGACATGAGCGAGCTGGAGGCCCGCCTGAAGGAGGCGGGCGATGCGCGACACCGGCTGGTGGTGACCGACGGTGTGTTCTCCATGGATGGTATCGCCGCCAATCTCGAGGGGATCTGCGACCTGGCCGAGCGCTACGATGCCCTGGTGATGGTCGATGACAGCCACGCCACCGGGGTGCTCGGCGAGCGGGGCAGGGGGACGCCTTCGCACTGCGGCGTCGCCGGGCGCGTACAGCTCATCAGCAGCACGTTCGGGAAGGCCCTCGGCGGCGCCAGCGGCGGTTTCGTTGCCGGTCCGGGCCCGCTGGTGGCGCTGTTGCGTCAGCGGGCGCGGCCGTACCTGTTCTCGAACTCGATGGCGCCGTGTATCGTGGCGGCGACGATCCGGGCCCTGGATCTGATCGAGCGGGATGATTCCCTTCAGCGGCGCCTGCACGGCAACGCGCGCTTGTTCCGCGAGCGCCTCGGCGCTTCGGGGTTCGATTTGGTTCCGGGCGAGCATCCGATCATCCCCGTCATGATCGGCGACGCCCGCAAAGCGCAGCAGTTTGCATCCGCACTGATGGAGGAGGGGATCTACGTCACCGCGTTCTCCTATCCGGTAGTGCCGCAAGGCCAGGCCCGCGTGCGCACCCAGATGAGCGCGGCGCACACCGAGGAGCAACTGGAACGGGCCGCCGCGGCCTTCGCCCGCGCCGGCCTCACAACCGGAGTGATTCAATGACAAGCAGTGTGCTCGAGCGGCGCATGCCGGGTGCCGTCCTTTGAAGGCCCTGGTCAAGCGCAAAGCCGCTCCCGGCCTTTGGCTGGAGCAGGTCGACAAACCCGTTCCAGGCCCGAGCGATGTCCTGATACGGGTGAACAAGGCGGCAATCTGCGGCACCGACCTTCACATCTACAACTGGGACAAGTGGGCCCAGAGTGCGGTGCCGGTGCCCATGGTGGTCGGCCATGAATACGTCGGTGTCATCGAGCAGGTTGGCAGCGCGGTAAGAACCGTCGCGCCCGGCCAACGTGTCTCGGGAGAAGGCCATATCATGTGCGGTGTCTGCCGCAACTGCCGGGCCGGGCGAGGCCATCTTTGCAAGGACACACAGGGCGTAGGCGTCAATCGCCCCGGAGCCTTCGCGGAGTACGTCTCCATACCGGCGGTGAACGCGTACCCGCTGCCGGACGATATTCCGGACGACATCGCGGCACTGCTCGACCCCTTGGGCAATGCGGTGCATACGGCCCTGTCGTTCGATCTCGTCGGCGAGGACGTGCTGATCACCGGTGCCGGGCCGATCGGTGTGATGGCGGCGGCGGTCGCCCGCCACGTCGGCGCGCGCCACATCGTGGTGACGGACATCAACGACGGCCGGCTGTCGCTGGCCGAGCGCATGGGCGCCAGCCGCGCCGTGCGGGCGGACCGCATGGATCTCAAGAATGTCATGGCCGAGCTCGAGATGCGGGAGGGCTTCGACGTCGGCCTGGAGATGTCCGGCAGTGCCAGCGCATTGGCGGACCAGATTGGCGGATTGATGCACGGCGGTAAGCTCGCTCTGCTCGGGCTGTACGCGGAGCCGCCGACGATCGATCTGAACGACGCGATTTTCAAAGGCATCACCATCAAGGGGATATACGGTCGCGAAATGTTCGAGACCTGGCACAAGACCATCGCAATGCTGGACAGCGGACTGGACATCACGCCCGTGATTACCCAGCGGATCGCGTTCGAGGACTTCGAGAAGGGATTCAAGGCGTTGAACGCCGGACAGGCCTGCAAGGTCGTTCTGGATCTGCATCAGGAGCGACAGGACCAGGGGGCATGAGCGGGCGGGAGTCCGCCGCACCGCGTCGATCGAGGCGCCGCAGGCAGCCGTCGAGCGGCGCAAGGCCGAGGGCGGCTCGCCCACCGATTTCTAGCTGCGTCCACTACGGTCCTGAACCCGATATCGGCGGCTCCCCGCAGAGCCGCAAGAGTCTTCCATTCGTCGGCGACTTTGCATCGGTTCTCTCGGGGTGAGAGCGCTGCCAGGAGCTGCCCCTCACCCCATCCCTCTCCCGAAGGGAGAGGGAGCTGTTTGCGGCACGCCTCAGGACGAGGGAACCCTTTGCGACAATCTGTCCTTACTCGGTGGCGGGATGCGCTTGGTGCATTGCCCGGCTGGCCACAATCATGCGCTCGGCCAGGAGCTTGAGCAGGCGGATACCCATCGACGGATGCGCCGCCAGCAGGCGCTCGAACTCCGCCGCATTGAACATGCACGTCCAGAGCGTGCCGTCGGCTCGCGCTGAAGCCGCGCGAGACGTGCCGGTCAAGGCGGAAATCTCGCCGATGAAAGTCCCTTCACGGTCGGCCGCCTCGATCGTACGTCCCGCTTTTTCGACCCGGACCTTTCCCGACAGCAACACGAAAGCGTCGTGGGACGATTCTCCTTCACGGCACAGGTAGTCTCCTTCCTCGAACTTGGCGATATAGCGACGGAAATCCGGTCGACTGCACAGCGACGACCACAACGGGTCCATCAGACCCTCGATGACGGCGTCGATCTCTTCGTCCGTGCTCGCACGAGGCTGCGCCCCGGCTTGTTCCTCGGGTAATGACATGCCGGTGATCGCTTTGATCTCTTCCAGCACCGTCGCGGCCGCTCCCGGGCGTGACTCCTGGTCCTCGCGCACCAGGGCGGCGATCAGCTCATCGAGTTGGGGAGACACGTCCGAGCACTCGGTCGACAGTGACGGCAGGGACGGCTCGTCGCCGGAAGCGTCCGACTTGAGCTTGCCCGGTTGACGCGTGAGGTCGCAGCCGGCTCGCAGGGCCCACGCTGTCGCCCCCAAGGCCCAGAGATCGGTGCGCGTATCCACCCGGTGCAGCTCCAGCCGGCGCTGCTCGGGTGCCTGATAACCGCGGGACCCGGCTCCCACCGACAGGCCGGGTCCGTCAAACGCCTGGGTGGCCTGCGCGATCCCGAAATCGATCAGCTTGTAGCCGCCCGCGGCGTCCCGCATGATGTTCGACGGCTTGATGTCCAGGTGCAGTATTGCGGCGCGATGGGCGATCTGAAGGGTCCGCAGCATGTCCGAAAGGAACCTCCATGTCTGTTCGTCATCGAACCGGCTTCCCGTGCTCAAGTCATCGGCCAGTGTTCCGTGGTGATAGTAGTCCATGACGAAGAACGACAGTTGGCTGTTGATTGCCCAGTCGTAGACGCGCGGCACGGATTGGGAACGCATGGATCGAAGAGCGGCGAGCTCCCGGCGCAGGAACGAGCCGCCCTCACCCCCGGAAGACAGCTTGAAAAGCTTGATGGCGACGAGCTCGGGAGGAATATCCGGCGCATCGTTGTCAGTCTCGACGCAGTCGGCCGTCCAGACCACGCCGACGCCCCCGCTGCCGATCAATTCACGCAGCCGGTAGGCGTGACGTCCCCGGACGATTTGCCCTTCACGGAGCTCCGCCACGGCGGGCACGGAGGTATCACCCGGCTCGCCGGCGTCGAGGATTACGGTATCCTGCGAGCCGGATCCACTGGATGCGTCGCCGCCCTTTGCCAAGCGTTTGAGATTTGCAAGATGTCGACGGAGCATGAGCGTTCTCCTCCGAGCCAATGATACATCCCGAAGGACGCCGATGGTCGGAAAATCGAGGCTCACGGACAGCTCGGTTCGCGAGGGTGCCTGCGCGGCCCGTGAGCCCTGCGGAGACCGGCTCGATCATGTTGCGGGCAATTCACGGACCGGCTTGGCTCCCGGGGCGCTACATAACCTGCCTTGGATTGGTGTTGTTGCGTATGACGTTTCCGCCCTTCTCGTACCAGCGCCGCGTGTTGTTGACGAATCGCACGACGCTCAGCATGACCGGCACCTCGATCAGCACACCGACGACCGTGGCCAGCGCCGCTCCCGATGAGAATCCGAACAGGCTGATCGCCGCCGCAACCGCCAGCTCGAAGAAGTTGCTGGCACCGATCAGGGCCGAGGGCGCCGCGACACAGTGCGCCTCGCCCGCCGCCCGGTTGAGCAGGTAGGCCAGGCCGGAGTTGAAATAGACCTGGATCAGGATCGGCACCGCCAGGAGGGCGATGATCAGCGGCTGCGCGATGATCTGCTGCCCCTGGAACCCGAACAGCAGGACCAGCGTCAACAGCAGCGCCGCGAGGGAGACCGACTGCAGGCGCGCCAGAAGGTCGCGCAGCCGCGCCGCGCCGCCTTTCGACAACACGAGACGCCGGATGAGCTGGGCGAGGAGCACGGGCACGACGATGTATAAGCCTACCGACAGGAGCAGCGTCTGCCACGGCACCGTGATCGAGGAGAGGCCGAGCAGGAGGCCGACAATGGGCGCGAACGCGAAGACCATGATCACGTCGTTGAGCGCCACCTGGCTCAGGGTGAAGTGCGGCTCGCCGTCCGACAGTTCGCTCCACACGAACACCATGGCCGTGCAGGGAGCGGCTGCCAGAAGGATCAGGCCGGCGATGTACGAATCGATCTGATCCGCCGGCAGATACCGCCTGAAGATGACACCGATGAACAACCAGGCAAGGGCGGCCATGGAGAACGGCTTGACCGCCCAGTTGACGAACAGAGTGACGCCGATGCCCCGCCAGTGACGCCCGATCTTCCCCAGGGCGGCAAAATCGATCTTGATCAGCATCGGTATGATCATCAGCCAGATCAGGACCGCCACGGGAAGATTGACCCTGGCGATCTGGGCGCTGCCGATGGCGTGAAACAGCGCCGGCAGCAGGCGCCCCAGTGCGATGCCTGCGACAATGCAGGCCGCGACCCAGAGCGTCAGGTAGCGCTCGAACGGGCTCATGGCCGGCCTGACCGCGCCTCCGGTGGGGTTCTCGTGCCCGTCGCCGGGGACATGCTCCTTCCTGGGAGCACCGATCCGGGAGGAGTCAGGCACTTTCAGGCAGGGTCCGGCCGATTTCGGCGAGCCGGCCGCGCAGGCTGAGCTCGTCCAGGGACGCGATCGGCAGGTTCATGAAAAGGCCGATGCGGTTCTTCAACAGGCGATAGGCGTCAGCGAAGGCGAGGGCGACTTCGGCCTCGGAGCCCTCGACAGCCGCGGGGTCGGGTATCCCCCAGTGCGCCGTCATCGGATGCCCCGGCCAGACGGGGCAGCTTTCCCCGGCGGCGTTGTCGCAGACCGTGAAGATGAAGTCCATTTGCGGGGCCCCCGGCCTGGCGAATTCATCCCAGGATTTCGAACGAAGTCCTTCGGTTGGATACTCGAGGCGCTTCAACAGGTTGATTGCATTGGGGTTCACCCGCCCGGTTGGGCGGCTTCCCGCGCTGCAGGCCCTGAAGCGACCGCTTCCCAGGCGATTGAGAATCGCCTCGCCGAGGATGCTGCGCGCCGAGTTGCCGGTGCAGAGAAACAGGACGTTGTAGGTCTTCTCTGCCTCGGTCATAGCCAGTCTTCCACAGTTTTGGGTCGCGTGAGCGGTTCGACCCGCGTCGCAATCACGATTGCCCACCGGCATCGCAGCACGCCGAGGCCGCTCCGTCCTCGCGCGGCGCATTCGCGCAGCAGGCCGAGCCGGCACTCGATATCCGGGGGTCGTCGCTGCCGTAGACCGGGCTTTCGCCTTTGGTCAGGAACGTTTCCCAGGCGATGCCTTCCGGGTCCACGATCCAATTCTTCTCGGAACGGGCATAACAACAAGTCGTCTCGCCCTGCTCGAGCACCGGCGCCGCAGTGTTCCTCAAGCGTGTGTAAAGCTCGTTCAGCTCGTCTTCGTTTTCCACCTGCACGCCGAGATGATCCACTCCCTTGCGGGTGCCGCGCGTGCTGAGCGCGAAGTTGACGCGCGGGTCGTCCATCATCCACTTGGCATAGTCACTCTTGAGGACGGTCGGCGGCGCGTCGAACAATGAGGTGTAGAAGCGGACGGAAGCCTCCAGGTCGCTGACCGCCAGATTAACGTGCAGGCGCTTCATTTCGTTCTCCTTTGACCTTCGTTGGGGTGCAGCATCCGGGCAGGATGCTGTCCAGCATGGGGGCGCACACTTCGGGCCGGCCCTGGCAGCAGTCTTCCATCAGGAAGGAGAGCAGGGCGCGCGCGCCGTCGAAATCGATGTGGTAAATGATGGAGCGGCCTTCGCGATGTGAGCTCACGAGCCCCGCGTTCACCAGGATGCCGAGATGCGAGGACATGGTGTTGTGCGGCGCTTCCAGGCTGCGCGCGATCTCGCCGGCGGGCATGCCCTTGGGGCCGCAACGGACCAGCAGCCTGAACGTCTGCAGGCGGCTTTCCTGCGAGAGGGCGGCGAGAGCCTTGACGGCGGAATACATGTCCATATGTCGAGAATAATAGACATATCTGCCGACGTCAATACGTCGAGCCTCCGGTGGTCGGATCACCGGGTTCCCGCGAGCCCCGGCTTGATGTTGCGGTTCATTCGAAAGACGTTGTCGGGGTCCCAGGCGGCCTTGATTTCAGCGAGCCGCCTCATATGGCCGCCGAGGGCCGCTTCCGTGCGTTCAGGACCCTCGTCCTGGGTCAGGAAGTTGAGATACGTCCCGCCGGTCGAAAAGCGCTTCATGTCGCTCCAGGCCCCGCGTACCCAGGCGATATTGGCTTCGTCGTCCTCGGGCTTCTCCCAGGCACCGGGCAGGGTCAGTACGTAGCGTGCATCGCGGTTCCCGGCGGGAGAATGCTTTTCGTCGAGCTCGTTGAGCGCGCCCTCGATCTGAAACAGGATGATCGCCGAGTGGGGTGATCCGATGCCACGGGCGTTCTCGATGACCCTTGCGCACAGCTCGGGCTCCACCTTCGGGAGATACTCGCTCTTCCAGTAGCACCGCCGACCCTTGGGCTGGGTGGCATCGAGCAGCGACTGCTGCTGGATGTACGGCCGTCTCACCAGCACATCGCCGATCGGTCGGCCGAAGGACTTGATCGGGGCCACGAGCCTTTCGCCTTCCGAGGGATCGCCGCTGTAGCACGCCAGCACGCCGACGATGAGCTTGCCGTGCCACTCCTTGGGAAGCCAGGGCGCGGGCGGCGCCGGGCGCATCAGGGCGACGAGGGTCAGCTCGCGCGGCGCCTGCTCCGACAGCTCCCGGTACAGCTCCAGGACGCCGGGAGCCTGGTCGGCGGGCCAGGCGACGACTCCGCCGACGATCTCCGGGCCGACCGGATGGAGCCTGTAATCGATCCCGGTCACCACGCCGAAGTTGCCGCCCCCGCCCCTGAGTCCCCAGAACAGGTCGGGATTTTCCCGGTTGCTCGCGCGCACCAGGCGTCCCCCGGCCGTCACCACGTCCATCCCTTCGACATTGTCCGCCGTCCATCCATACCTGCGCGTCAAGTACCCGAAACCGCCGCCCAGGGTGAGTCCTGCCGCGCCCGTGGCGGAGACGAAGCCGAGCACGGCCGCCAGTCCATGCAACTGCGTCTCCCTGTCGATATCGCCGAGCAGGCAGCCCGGCTGGGCGCCCGCCGCCTTCCGGGCTGGATCCACCCAGACGCCGCGCATCGCCGACATATCGAGCATCAGGGCGCCGTCCGCTGAGGCCAGACCGGCGATATTGTGTCCGCCTCCCTTCACGCAGATAAGGAGATCATGCTCGCGGGCAAACTGCACACCGGCGATCACGTCAGCGGTCCCCAGGCACCGCACGACGATTGCGGGTCTTCTGTTGATCATCGCGTTCCAGACGATCCTGGAGTCCTCGTATCCAGGCTCGCCCTCCAGGCACAGATGACCCTTCAGGCGCGCCCTGAAGGCATTGATGATGTCCTCGGTCAGCTCCACCTCATGGCCTTCCATCGATCTTGCTTTCATGGTTGGGACTCCTTGCGCCTGTCGGAACCGGTCGCAACGTCAGTGACTGAATCAATCGATGCCGTCAACCTGTGACAGCGTGCAACACACAGAGCCCGCCGCGCGGCGCCCGGCCGCCTGGCTCGCGACGTGTGAAACGTCGCGTATTCACGGTTTACTGACAGCCGCCTCCCGATGAGGACCCCGGTGCCGGGGCAGGGAAGGTCGCGGCCATACGAGACGATCGGTGCCCCCCTGCGCGAGAGTCGGCAGGACCGGAGGCGCAGCCCAAGGTGCGACGAACGTGGATTTACCGGGTCTCTCCGTCCGCTCCCGTCGGGGGGCTGGCACCTTGCGCCCGCGGGCGCACGTGGAACGGTTTCGACAGTCCCGTTCCCTTCAGCTCGAAGGCCTGCCCGAAGCCTCGAACGTAGAGCGCGCTCACCGGCTCCAACCGGAAGAGCCGGAAGTCCGACAGTGCGCGCAGCGTGTCGACGATTCCCCCGAAGCGCTCGGCCAATAATGTCACCCCCTCGTCGAAGCCGGAGGACCCGCGCGGTATCTCGACCGCGGTGCAGCGGCAGGTCAGGCGGCGTCGGGCGAACACCTGTGGGGCCTCGGTCTCCGGCTCGATGAACAACACGCTGGCACGCCGGGTCTCGAGGAGGTCGCGGCAGTGACGGGCAAGACTGCTCAGAAATACCAGGAACCAACCCTCGGTGGTCCTGACGTAAGGGGCATAGCTGGCGAGAGGCTCGCCATCCGGCGCTGTCGTGGCGAGAATGACCGAGCGCTGTCCGTCGCGTAAAGACGCGATCTCGGCGAGCAGCTCGTCGTCCGTGAGGGACTGGGATTCATCTTGCATCTTGAATCGTCCGCCGGCCCCGTCTTGCGGCCTCAGCTCTCCACCGGCGTCTCCGGATCGTTGCCCCACTCCGACCAGGAGCCGGCGTAGCCCTTGACGGACGGAAAACCCAGGTGCTTGAGCATCACGTAGCTGTGAGCCGAGCGGTGGTGGGTATGGCAGTAGGCGACCACGTCCTTGTCCTCGGTGATGCCACGCTCGTCCAGCATCCTGCGCAGGGTGTCATCCGGCAGGAGCCTGGCGGCATTGGCGCGGTCTATACAGTCCATCCAGTTCAGGTTGACCGCGCCGGGAATATGGCCGCCTTTGGCGGCGCGCACGTTCGTCCCGGCGTATTCCTCCGGTGAGCGAGCGTCCAGCAAGGCCAGGGCCGGGTCGCCGAGTCGCTCCAGGATCTCGTCGCGCACTGCGACCACCGCCCTCGAGTACTCGATCGGGCCGTAATCGCTGCGCCGGGGTGTGACAGGCTCTGTGCTGACCGGGAGACCTTCCGCCGCCCACGCGTGGATGCCGCCGTCGAGAATCGAAGCCCGGAAGTGGCCGGCCGTGTGCAGGTTCCAGACGAGGCGGCATGCCTTTCCGCCCCCCTCCTCGTCGTACGCCACGACCGTATGGCTGCGGGTGATCCCGGCTTCGGACAACGCCCGGGAGAAGGCGTCGGGGTCGGGCAGATGACCGGGCGCCGGGCGGTCGCCGCGCACCAGCGAGCCGTACTCCATTCTCACGGCACCGGGAACGTGTGCCTGAGCATAGGTCTCCGGCTTACCGAGGTCCACGACAACGAGATCGTCGCGCCCGAGGAACGCCTGCAGCGCCGTGGGTTCGATAACAATCGGGATGTCCAGGCTCATTCCGCCCCCTTTGAGGTACTGTTCGTGCAGACTCGAGGCGGCGGTCCCGGTTGCGTTGTACCGAGCGGGTCGACTGTAATCAGCGTGCCGGGCCCGCCGTGACGAAAGATACCACGAACCCGGCCGGCAAAGTGCCCGAGGGGTCAGGTTTGAAAACGATATGAAGTGTTCATGCCATGTTTGAGTCCCTGGTTTCAGGATGGACGCATGACAAGTCCCGGCGACGCTCCGCGTGCCGAAGTGTTGACGGCATCACCCGCGCGGGCCGGACTGACGTTCTCACGGAGGTGACAAGTGCGCTCTTTGGGTGAGGATTGGCATCCGGCCCGGGCCTGGGGTAGGCCCGGCGCCGGCGGCCGCATCCGGGTGCGCCCCGGGGATTTCCGGGTGGACGAGTGGCTGGGCTTCGAGGCTTCGGGAGACGGGCCCCATGTATTGCTGCGCGTGGAGAAGACCGGCTGCAACACCGTCGAAGTGGCCCGCGCCCTGGCCGCCCATGCGGGAGCTCGGACCCGCGAGGTGGGTTACTGTGGTCTCAAGGACAAGCACGCCTCGTGCCTGCAGTGGTTCAGCGTCCCGCATGCACCGGGCATCGAATGGCAGGCTTTCACCCATCCCGGTGTTCGCGTCCTGGAGTGCCGCCGGCACCGCAGGAAGCTCAGGCGCGGCGCACATCGAGCCAACCGATTCGTGATAAGGGTCGTGCTGGACGGGTTTGATGGTGGGGATCTCGATGGGAGGCTCCAGAGAGTTCGCTCGGAAGGCGTTCCGAACTATTTCGGGGAACAGAGATTCGGCCTGCGCTACACCGAGAACGCCGCAGCCCTCGCGGTGGGAGGCCGCCTGCCGCGACCCCAGCGAAGCATGACCCTCTCCGCGATCCGTTCCGATCTCTTCAACCGCGTTCTCGATGAGCGGGTACGGCGCGGAACGTGGAATATCGCCTTGCCGGGCGAGTATGTGAACCTGGATGGCACCCGCAGCGGGTTCGCCGCGCCGGATGACGACCCCGCGATAGCGGACCGCGTCGCCGCCATGGATCTGCATCCGACGGCTCCGTTGTACGGCTCGGGGCCGAGCCCGGCGTCCGGTGAGGCGGCGCGTGTGGAAGAGGAGGTGATGCAGGGCTTCGAGGCCTGGCGCGAACTTCTGGTCCGGCACGGACTGAAGATGGAACGGCGCGCCACGCGCTGCGCGGTACGCGATCTGGAGTGGCGGCTGGAAGAGGACGAAGGCATCCTGCAATTGGCATTCACCCTGGGCCGGGGCCGGTTCGCCACCGCCGTGCTGCGAGAGGTCGTCGATTACCGGGATGTGACACGGGAACCGGAGCACGGCCGAACCGGTATGTGAGCAGGGGTCGCCACGCGGCGGCGTCCCCGGAATTGGCTATAAAAAACCGGTACTTATGATATTGCCTGTCACCGATTTGTAATAAAATTCGGCTCAAATACGCGCGAACTCAACTGCCACGGGGCCCGACCTTGCAACAATCCATCCTGATCGTGGAAGACGATATCGCCATCCGGGACATGGTGGCTTCCACACTGCGCAGCGCCGACTACGAGGTCGAAGAGTGCAGCGACTCGGAATCGGCGATGAAGAAGATCGGCGACCACCTGCCGGACATGATTCTCCTCGACTGGATGCTGCCGGGCCAGAGCGGCATCGAGTTCGCCCGGCGCCTGAAGCGGGAAGACACCACCAGCGAAGTGCCCATCATCATGCTCACGGCCAAGGGTGAGGAGCACGACAAAGTGCGCGGTTTCGACTCCGGTGTGGACGACTATGTCAGCAAGCCGTTCTCGACGCGGGAGCTGATCGCGCGGATCCGTGCGGTGCTGCGGCGGGTCAACGTCCATGGCGGCCAGCACCCGATCACCATCAGTGCCCTGGTCCTCGATCCCGCCAGCCATCGGGTGACGGCCGGCGGCGAGCCCGTGAAGCTCGGTCCGACGGAATTCAAGCTGTTGCATTTCTTCATGTCCCACCCCGAGCGCGTCTTCGACCGCGCCCAGCTTCTGGACCGGGTGTGGGGGCGCAACATCTACATCGAGGAAAGGACGGTGGACGTGCACATCCGCCGCCTGAGGAAGGTGCTGTCGGCATCGGGCTACGACAGGTACATTCAGACCGTCCACGGATCGGGATACCGGTTCTCTCAGCAACTCGACTCGTGAACCCCGAGTGGCGCGGCGAGCTCTGGCGGATCGTTCTGATTGTTGCCGCCTCCTTCGGCCTGGGACTGGCCGTCGGCGACGCGCCTCTGCTGGTTTCCGTCGCGCTGGCGGCCTACCTCGCCTGGCATCTGCGCCAGGCCTATAAGCTTGTCCGTTGGCTGCGCGCCCGAAACCGGGTCGCCGGTTCCTTCCCGGAAACCTCCGGCGTATGGCGGGACGTCTATCACCAGGTGGAATCCCGAATGGGGCAGCTCACAGCTCGAGGCGAAGCGCTCGAGCGGCAGATGGACAAGTACCGCCAGGTGGCACGCGCCCTGCCGGACGCGGCGGTGGCATTCGATCGGCACGGCGCGATCGAGTTGATCAACGACGCCGCGCGGCGCCTGCTGGGGCTGCGCGAGCCCCAGGATCTCGGCCGGCCCATCAAGAACCTGATCCGTGTGCCCCAGTTCGTGGCGTACCTGGAGAAGGAGCGCTTCGACGTTCCCCTGGACATCGTCTCGCCAGCCGACCCTGAAGTGACGCTGTCGATCACGGTCGTGCCGTACGGCGACCTGGACAAGCGCCTGCTGCTGGCGCGGGACACGTCGAGGCTGCGCCGGTTGGAACGGATGCGCCAGGATTTCATTGCCAATGTTTCCCACGAACTGAAATCGCCGTTGACGGTCATCAAGGGCTACGTCGAGAACCTCATCGACGACTCGGTCGCCAACGAGAAATGGCACAAGCCGCTGGCGCAGATCGACCAGCAGACCGACCGGATGTGCTCGATCGTCGAGGACCTGCTTGCCCTTTCCAATCTCGAAACCGGGCGCGAGCCGGAGTCGCTACAGCCCGTGGACGTACCTTCCCTGATTCGTTCCGTCATTTCGGAAGCCAGGGAGCTCAGCCATAACCGGCACGAGTTTGAAGTCGATATCGAAGGGGACCTGACCCTGCTCGGCAACTTCAACGAGCTCTACAGCGCCTTCTCGAACATCGTCTTCAACGCCGTCAGCTACACGGAAGAGGGTGGGAAGGTCGGCATCGCCTGGTCCCTGCGGCCCGGCGGCGGCGCGCGTTTCTCCGTGACCGACACCGGGATCGGCATCGCACCCGAGCATATTCCGAGGCTGACGGAGCGTTTCTACCGTGTCGACCAGGCGCGTTCGCGGGAGCTCGGCGGCACGGGCCTGGGCCTCGCAATCGTCAAGCATGTCCTGATGCGCCACAAGGCCAGGCTGGACGTACGCAGCGAGCTGGGCAAGGGGTCGACCTTCGAGTGTGTATTTCCCCCGGAGCTGACTCAACGGCGCAGGAGGAGCGCGGTGGGCTCGGGCGGATAGTGGGAGCTGTTGTCTCTCGGTCCTGAGGAAGGCGCCGTAAAGAGTTCTCTCCCTCTGGAGAAGGGTTGCAAAAGCCGTGAAGAGGACTGGGTACGGAAAGGCTGTTGACTCAGCCGGCGAAGGACTCCCTCTCCCGCTGGTGGGAGAGGGCCGGGGTGAGGGCGGTCCTGAACACCGCCACCTCACCACCCACTCGACCCAGGTTCCTGACCTCATTCTGCATATCGGGATGAGCGCACGACGAGGGATCGCTCGCCGGTCAGACTCGTATTTCCTCGCGGCGCCGCCGCTGGTAAATTCACGGTCTCCACGACGTATGAAGCAAGACCACTCATCAACCGACCCCGCGCCCCCGGTATCCGAGCCGGAGCAGATCACCCTGACCGGCCGCTCCCTGACCGCCGAGAGGGTGGAACGCGCGGCGCGCCGAGGCGCGAAGGCGTCGCTGGCGCCGGAGGCCTGGCAACGGATCGAAGCGGGGCGGCGGATCGTGGAGCAGGCCATCGATTCGGGCACCCCCTTGTACGGGGTGACCAACGGGTTGGGGAGCCGGGCCAACGAGCGGCTTCCCCGGGAGATCCTAGCGGACTTCTCCCGTAACACCATTCGCGGCCGGTCCGGCGCCATGGGTGAGCCTCTGCCGGCGGACGTCGTCCGTGCTCTCATGGTGATCCGGCTCAACACCCTGAGCATCGGCGGCGCCGGCGCCTCCCGCGCGGTTGTCGAGACGTTGCTCGAGGTGCTCAACGCGGGCCTGATCCCGGAGATGCCCGAGACGGCGTCCATCGGCTCCAGCGACTTGTGCGTCATGGCGCACCTCGGGCTCGCGCTGATAGGGGAAGGGGCTTTTGTCGATCCGGGCGCCCGTTGGGTCGGCGCGGCTTCGCGGCCGGCGCGTGCCGTTCTGGAGGCCAACGGCATAGCGCCGCTGGAGCCCGGTCCGAAGGACGGTCTGGTCCTGTGCAGCAGCAGCGCCTTCACGGCGGCTCGCAGCGCGCTGGCGCTGGTCGACGCGCTGCGCGCCCTGGAAACGGCGCAGACCACCGCCGCCATGTCCATGGAGGGATATCGAGGCAATCCCTCGCCACTGGACGCCCGGGTCTCGGCCGCGAGGCCGCAGCCGGGACAAGAGCAGGCCGCGGAGGGAATGCGGCGCCGCCTTCAGGGCAGTCGCCTGTTTCGCCCGGACGGGCCGCGCCGCCTGCAGGACCCCCTCTCGTTTCGCTGCCTGGCGCCGACCCACGGTGCCGGCTTCGCTGCGTTCGATCTCCTGCGGTCCGCGCTGGACGCGGAGCTGAACGGTGCGGGCGAGAATCCGCTGGTCCTCGTGGAGGACGGCACCGCCTTGTCCACCGGCAACTTCCAGATGCCCCTGCTGACGGTGGCGCTGGATGCGGCGGGTCAGGCGCTGTCTCACGCCGCCCTGGGGGCCGTCGGCCGCTGCTCCCGGATGATGGCGGGCGAATATGCCGGACTGCCCGGTGCTCTGTCACCGCACTGGCCAGGCGGCTCGGGCTTCGCGCCGTTGATGAAGACGGCCGATGCGCTGCTGGCGCAAATCCGCCACGATGCGATGGCGACCCCCGCGGAGCTGAGTGCGGGAGCGTCGGGTGTCGAGGACACGATGGCGAATGCGCCTTTCGCCGCGAAGAAGCTGCAGCGGCTCATCGGACATCTCGAGCAGGTGCTGGCCATAGAGGCCGCGACGGCGGCGCAGGCCATTGACCTGGCTGGCGTGCGGGACACGCTGCCGCCCGCCGTGGCGGCCGCGTATACCGGTGTCCGCGAGCTGATGCCCGTGCTCGAGTGGGACCGGCCGCTGGGGGGCGAGGTCAGCGAGGTCTGCGCGCGCCTGGTGCGGACCGGCATCCTGGCGCGTCTGTAGCATAGCGGAAGGCAAGACTGCGCCGAGTCATCCGGCCGGCGGAGGAGGGCGCTGTCTGAGGCATCTTCCCGGCGGCGAGAGTGTGAGCTCCGGCGATTCCCTCAGTGGGATGGACACCGATGATGGTCTCGGGAAACCGTGGCCCGCGATACTGACCGAACTGTCTTTCAGGCCCCTCTTGCCGCCCGGACGGGCTGGCGTGGGTGCGCCGCTCGAAGGGCGGAGGGGATGTTTGAAACCGCAGCGTGGTCACCATAGCGGGCAAGCAGCGATCTGACATGATTTTCGGCAAGCGGCAGCCCGGTGGAGACCGGGGGCGACAGCTCCGTGCCCCAACCCATCCGCTGCGGCTGTATGCCCACGAAGGCGCGTTTTGAAGGCAGGCGATTGGCGACTCTCGCCGTGTCGAGGAGCTCCAGCAGGCTCGCTTCGTGAACGCTGCGGGACCGCCCTGCGCGCAGGAACCGGTCCATCGTTTCTTCCCGGAAAACCCGGACGCTTCCCGCTCGCTCGTCGAGTTGCGCGGCACTTACCACGATCAGAACCGAGGCCTTTTCGATGGCTTCCAGCAGGGAAGGGCTCAACGTCCCGCCGTCGAGGAAGCGCACGCCCCGCGCCGAACCCGCGCTTCTTCGCAGCCTGCGGACGACGTGTATCCCCACGCCGTCGTCTCCCAGCAGCGTGTTACCGAGACCCAGAACCAGGGCGGCACCGTCCGAACGAGCCTTGCGCGTCGTCTTTGATGCGGCAGTGGTGGAATTGTAGAGCATGGGCCAGGCTCCGCCTCCGAAGCGGGATTCGAACGGAGCTTTTTACGCTTCCCGCCCGGGTCGCTCTATGACCCAGGTCAAGAGGTATTGCGTCGGTACGACCGCGTCGCGCCGGGGGATGCGACGCGGCCCGGAGGCAACGGGCTTACCGCTTCATCCACGACCATGGCGCCCTTGGGTTCAATTCGACGGGTCTTTATAAGATAATGCTCCGGATCGCGCCCGGCGTGGTCATATTTCCTTAACAACGGGCTGCTAGCGTCAAAACCACGCGTAATATTCGCAACGGACCTTTCACTGCTTTTCACCCCATCGCCCATTTCCGAGGCACCTGATCATGAGCTCCGACAGCCTGGACATCGGTCATCACACAGTCAAGCGCTACAACGCCGAGCTCGAGGACGTGCGCTCCAAGGTCCTGGCCATGGGCGGCCTGGTGGAGCAGCAGCTCTCCGACGCGATCACCGCGATCACCACCGGCGACAGCAGCCTGGGCGAGAAGGTGTTGAACGGGGACTACCAGATCAACGCCCTGGAGGTCGAGATCGACGAGGAGTGCAGCCAGATTCTGGCCCGGCGCCAGCCCATCGCCAATGACCTGCGTTTCGTGCTGGCGGTGATCAAGACCATCACCGACCTGGAGCGCATGGGCGACGAGGCCGAGCGCATCGGGCGCATGGCGGTGCA
This sequence comes from Arenicellales bacterium, assembly GCA_049583715.1. Taxonomy (GTDB): domain Bacteria; phylum Pseudomonadota; class Gammaproteobacteria; order Arenicellales; family JAANXG01; genus JAANXG01. Next base: position 19,837 of record JBAUWJ010000136.1, read on the forward strand.
GCTCGCCCAGCGCGACCGCCCGCGGGGCGAGTACCGTGAGCTCCGCCACCTCGGCGACATGGCAAAGCACATGCTCAGACGCGCGCTGGACGCCTTCGCGCGCACCGACGTCGTGGCCGCCATGGAGACCCGTGAGCAGGACACGGAGCTGGACAAAGAGTACGAGAGCATCATGCGACAGATGATCACCCTGATGATGGAGGATCCCCGGCACATTCCGAGGACCCTGGAGGTAATCTTCTCGGCGCGGGCTCTCGAGCGCATCGGGGATCGCGCGGGCAACATCTGCGAGTACGTGATTTACCTCGTGAAGGGCCGCGACGTGCGCCACACGAGCTGGGAGCAGGTCCAGGCGGAGCTCCGCGGCCGGGGCTGAGCCCCGGTCCTCCGCCCGCTTCATCTCTCCATCTCTCGCCGGGTTGGCTCGATCCGGCCTCGTATCCACGGGGGAACCTGCCTGGTACGGACCTGATTGAAGACCCCGCCACACGGCGTCGCAAGGTACCGGAAGGCCCTAACAGTCGCTCTTGCGACCGGATCCGCAATACGGCGACCGCACGTGTCTCTGGTATCTTTGAGGGATGCAGGAACTCAAGAACACGACCCTCGTCGTTCTCGCGTCTACCTACCCGCGCTGGGCCAACGACGCAGTGCCCAACTTCGTCGAAAACTTCGTAAACCGGATGTCGGACAAGTTCCGGAACGTATGCGTCATCGCTCCGCACTACAAGGGCGCGCAACGCAAAGAGCGCAACCCGGCGAACAATGTGTGCGTCCGGCGATTTCGTTACTTCATCCCATACAGCCGGGAGAACATTGCGTACGGTGAGTTCAGGAAGGACAAGTCGTATTCGGTCAAAGTTCTGTTCTACGTATGGAGCGAGCTCTGGACGACGTTCTGGGTGTGCATACGCAGCGAGCGGCCCGTCATCAACGCGCATTGGCTGATTCCCCAGGGCTTTGTTGCCGTGCTGCTCAGGCCGGTATTCAGGTGCAAGGTAGTCATATCCATCCACGGCGCGGATGTGTTTACTCTGAACGGCGCTGTCATGCGCAAGCTGAAACGTTTTGCACTGAAGCGCGCGGACGCTGTCGTCGTCAACAGCTCAGCCACCAGGGAGGCCTGTGAAGAGTTGTATCGGCGGGAGTATCGCGTTATTCCAATGGGTGTCGATATCACCAGTTTCAAAACATCGCGCACGCGTGAGGAAGGAGAGACATTTGAATTGCTGTTTGTCGGGCGCGTAGTGGAAGAAAAGGGGCTCGGCTACCTGTGTGAGGCAATGAAGGTGCTCAGGCAACGAGGTTTCCAGGCGCACCTGAACATTGTTGGAAATGGCTCGGCCCATGATGACATTGCCAGGTATATCAAGCAGCACGAACTGGATGATGTCATCACACTGGTTGGCTGGATTCAGCAGGACCGCCTCGCTGAATATTACTCCAAGGCAGATGTTTTCGTTGGTCCATCCGTTGAAATCGAGAACGGTTGGCGGGAGGCATTCGGGGTCGCATTAGCCGAGGCATCGGCTTCCGGGTTGCCGGTCATCGCCACCGGCACGGGGGGTATCGAGGATATCGTTAAGGACGAGGTCAACGGTCTGATCGTGCCTCAAAAGGATGCGCAGGCAATCGTCCACGCCGTTGTGCGCCTGCGGGAAGACCCCCAGCTCCGCGACAAACTCGGCCGGCGTGGCGCAGGCTACATCGGCGAGAACTTCTCCTGGGATGTCGTCGCCGCCAGGTACGAGCAGGTGTTCAAGGACGCATGAAAGCACTGCTTCGATGAAGGAGGGCTTCGACCCGGCCGCCAAGTTGAATTGCTTTGGCGTAGCATCCATGTAATGTCTTCCAGAAGTCGGACCTGATCGAAGCGAGCCCCGACCGCTGCCTGCGCCGGATCGGTGCTGCCGGGCCCCGCGGGCGGCCCCGCGCGGCCCACGCAACTCATTGATGGATATTGGAAAATGGACGCCTTTGCAAGCCGATGGACCTCCGATGGGCAACCCGGCTACATTGTCGAAAGCGCGCCGGCATCGGCCGGCGGATATGAACGATGGTGACCTCTTCCACGCAAACCGTGCTCCAAGGCGGCGACGGGCCCGTCGACGTCGAGGCATGGCTGCGCACTGCCGCCAGTCTGCATAGCGGGGTCGACCTGGACCTCATCGCCCGGGCCGCGCGCTTTGCGGGCCGGGCCCACCAGGGCCAGCTCCGGGCGTCGGGGGAGCCCTTCGTCAGCCACGCCCTGGCTGTGGCCACGATCGCCAACGAGCTCAAGCTGGACGCCCAGGCGGTGGCCGCGGCCTTGCTCCACGATGTGGTCGAGGACACCGACGTCGGCATAGACGACATCCGGGAAGACTTCGGACCGGAAGTCGCCAGGTTGGTCGAGGGCGTGACCAAGATGGACGTGATACACGAGTTCACCGGCGCGTCTCCCGACCGCATCCAGGAGTCGGTACGCACCGAGAGCCTGAGGAAGATGCTGCTCGCCATGGTGGAGGACGTCCGTGTGGTGCTGGTGAAGCTCGCCGACCGCCTGCACAACATGCGTACTCTGAAGGCGCTGCCGGAGGACAAGCAGCGCCGCATCGCGCGGGAAACCCTGGATATCTTCGCGCCGCTCGCCAATCGTCTCGGCGTGTGGCAGCTCAAGTGGGAGCTCGAGGATCTGTCCCTGCGCTACCTCAATCCCAGGGACTATCACGATATCGCGGCGCGCCTCGCCGAGAAGCGGGCCGACCGGGAAAGATATATCGAGTCGCTCATCAAGCGGCTCGACTCCGAGCTGAAACGGGCCGGCATCGAGGCCGAAGTGTACGGCCGCCCCAAGCATATCTACAGTATCTGGAACAAGATGCAGCGCAAGGACGTGGCGTTCGACCGTATCTTCGATGTGCGCGCCGTCAGGATCCTCACGAAGGGTGTCGGGGACTGCTATGCCGCACTCGGTATCGTACACACCCTCTGGCCTCATATTGCCGGCGAATTCGACGACTACATCGCGACCCCCAAGGACAACGACTACCGTTCCATCCACACCGCAATCGTCGGCCCGGAGGGGAAGTTCGTGGAGGTCCAGATCCGTACCCACGAGATGCATGAGCACAACGAGCTGGGCGTGGCGGCGCACTGGCGCTACAAGGAGGGCGGCAAGACGGACCAGAGTCTCGAGCGCAAGGTGGCCTGGCTGCGCCAGCTTCTGGAATGGCGGGACGAGGTCGCCGACGCGGCGGACTTCATGGAGAGCGTCAAGACGGACGTGTTCGAAGACCAGATCTACGTGTTTACGCCGAAGGGCGCCGTCATTGATCTGCCGGCCGGCTCGACACCGATCGATCTGGCGTACGCGATCCACACCGAGGTGGGCCACCGCTGCCGGGGAGCGAAGGTGAACGGACGCATCGTGCCGCTGACCTACCGCCTCAGGAACGCCGAGCAGGTGGAGATCCTTACCGTCAAGACGGGAGGTCCCAGCCGCGACTGGCTGAGGCCCGATGCCGGCTACGTCAAGACGTCCCGGGCCCGTTCGCGAATCCAGCGCTGGTTCAAGCAGGAGCACGCGGGTGAGAACGTGGCGTCGGGCCGGCAGATGCTGACCCGCGAGCTGCAACGCGTCGGTCTGTCGGCGGTCAAGCACGAAAAGCTCGCCTCGAAGCTCGGCTACGACAAGGTCGAGGACATGCTGCGCCTGCTGGCGGAAGGGGAGCTCAAGCCCGCCCGTGTGGTCGCCGCCGCTCAAGAGCTCTCCGGGCCGGTCGAGTCTTCCAGGACGGTGCCTGAGCCGGTCCGGCACGGGCCGGCCCGCGAGACGCCCGGCGAGTTCAGGATCCATGGCGTGGGCAACCTCCTGACCCACGTGGCGGCCTGCTGCCGCCCGGTTCCGGGCGAGCCCATCGTGGGCTTCATCACCCGCGGGCGCGGCGTCAGCATCCACAGGCAGGATTGCAGCAACGTGCTGCACCAACGCACGGACGCGCCCCATCGGCTGGTGGAGGTGCAATGGGGTACGGATGCGGGTGAGCACTACCCCGTGAACATCGCCCTGACGGCCTACGACCGGCACGGCCTGCTGCGGGACGTTACCAACATCCTGGCGGATGAGCAGATCAACGTGGTCGGTGTCACGACCAATGTCGACAAGCGCGATCACATCGCTCACATCGATTTGACGGTGGAAGTGTCCGGCATACAGACTGTGAGCCGGGTGTTGTCGAAGCTTCAGCAGGTGCCTAATGTCACGAATGTCGAACGACGTCTACAGTGAGTTGCCGGCCGCCGAGGCGGCGGATCTGCTGGATTTCTGGTTCGGTGATCCCTTGGACGCGGCTAACGTCGAACAGCGCAACAAGCTCTGGTTCTCGCCGACACGGAGTCAGGACCGCGAGATGCGCGAGCGCTTCGACGCCCTGCACACACGGGCCACCGCCGGCGAGCTGGAGGACTGGATGGCCGAGCCCCGCTCAGCGCTGGCACTGATCCTGCTGCTGGACCAGCTTACACGCAATCTGTATCGTGGCACTGCACAGGCGTTCGCCAACGACGAGCGGGCGCTGGCTCATTCCACGGAGTGTGTTGAACGGGAATTCGATTCAAAGCTGTATGTCGTGGAGCGCGCCTTCCTGTATATGCCCTTTCAGCATTCCGAAGATCTGAACGTTCAACGACGCAGCCTCGCGCTGTTCGGGGCGCTGAAGAGCGTCGCCCCACCGTCGTTCGAGGCTTACGCAATGAATGTCTATGAACACGCCGTGCTTCACCATGATCTGGTGGAGCGCTTCGGCAGGTTTCCACACCGCAATGCGCTATTGGGCCGACCCTCTTCGAAGAGCGAGAAGGAATATCTCGACCAGGGCGGCCGGCGCTTCGGACAAGGGTGAGCACAATGTCGGTTTCATCCCATAACGTCGCCGGTAAGTCCGTGTCGTCCGAGACGCTCGATCTGCTCTCGAGGCTCGTTTCGTTCAATACCACCAGCCGCCTGAGCAATCTCGAGCTGATCGATTACGTCTACGAGCTGCTCAAGGGCTTCGGCCTCAAGCCCTACGTCGACTACAACGGCGATAAGACCAAGGCCAACCTCTATGCCATCGTCGGGCCGGAAAGCGGAGGCGGCGTGGCCCTGTCGGGTCACAGCGACGTGGTCGCGGTGGAGGGTCAGGACTGGACTCGCGACCCCTGGACCGTGAGCCGCGAGGGCGACCTTCTCTACGGGCGCGGCACCACCGATATGAAAGGGTTCATCGCAGTGGTGCTTGCAGCCGTTCCGGCGATGCTCGAGGCGCCGCTGCGCGAGCCCATACACCTGTGCGTCTCGCACGACGAGGAGGTGGGCTGCGTTGGCGTATGGACGCTGCTGGAGTACCTGGCGGGACAGGCGACCAGGCCGCGTTCCTGTATCGTCGGAGAACCCACCAGCATGGATGTGGTGACCGCACATAAGGGCAAGATGGGCATGAGCTGCCGCGTGAAGGGATGGGCCTGCCACTCGGCCCTGGCGCCGAGCGGTGTCAACGCCGTCAACGCCGCGGCGAGGGTCATCGGGTTCCTGGCGGATATGGCCCGCGACAGGCGCGAGAACGGACCATTCGACGAGGATTTCGACGTCCCGCACTCGACCATCCACACGGGAGTCGTGCATGGCGGCACCATGCTCAATATCGTGCCCGCCGAGTGCTGCTTCGAATTCGAGTTCCGGACGCTGCCACAGGAAGATCCCGTTGCCATGCTCGAAGAGGTCAAGCGATTCGCCCGCGAGCAGGTGGAGCCGGAGATGCGCTCGGGTGAGCACACCGTGGAGTTCCAGTGGAAGGAGCTGTCGCATATCATCGGTCTGGCCGGCAATGAGAGTGACGAGGTCGTCGAGCTGGTGCGCCGGCTGGCTGCCAGGGATCGCATCAAGAAGGTGGGGTTCGCCACCGAGGCGGGAGGATTCAGCAGTACCGGGATTCAGTCGGTGGTGTGCGGGCCGGGCTCCATCAGCCAGGCGCACACCCCGGACGAATTCGTGGAGATCCGCCAGCTCGCCGAGTGCGAGCGCTTCATCGGAGACCTGATCGCGAGCCTGAGTTGAGCGGCGGCGGGGTGATGCACCCGGCCGCCGCGTTCACCCTGGTCAGAGAAGTACGTCGGCAGGACGCGCGGCCGCGGGCAGGTCCCGGAACCTTCTCTTGTACTGCTCTTCCGAAACTTCACTTGTGTGATCGCCGTTGGCGCTCCTTACGGTGACGAAATTGAACCTGCTTCCTGAAAGGACCGGTATACCCGCATTGAAACAGTCGGCGCAGAACGCCACATCCTCCCCATCCTGAAGGGCCCTCCAGCCGATCTCGTCCAGTAACTCTCTTTTGAACGTTATCGTCGCGCCGCTCAAGGCACCGGTCGTGTAGTCATACTCCGGTCCTCTGTGTATTTTCATGGCTCCGCTGTCCTCGAGGTAGGTGAACGTTCGTCTCTTCCCGACTACCACCGCCTCCGAGCAGTCCAGCATCATTGCCATGTCGGCCAGATACCCGGGGCCGTACATGTTGTCGTCGTCCATCTTCGTGATCACCGATCCGTTGGTGTGCTCGCAGCCGTACCGCAGGCATTCCCCCAGACTCCAGGCTGAGGGGGCGCGAAGATACCTGCCCCTCAACCCGAAATCGTCGAATTTCCTCCCAATCTCCCGCTCATCGAACCCGTCTCCGTGCAGAACGAGGATCAGCTCCAGGTTCTGATAGGTCTGACCGGATACCACTTGAAAGACGCGGCCTATCTTTTCCGGCCTTTTCGTCGCTATCAGGACGGAGATCGACGGTTCCTGGAGAGGCTTGACCGGCAAGCCGCAGGCCCGGCCGAACGCTTCCATCCGCCGCCTCATTGTTTCGCATGAAAGAATATGTCTGGTCTCCACGTACATCTTCGCCGCCAAGGACATCTCCCGGTCCATCCAGTCACTCGCCGGGCCCACGGAGTCTTCCTGTCCGCCGGCCTCGCCCTCGGCCAGGCCGAGGGCCGTCAGGATCAGCTTCCGCCACGGCGTCGGAACGCCGCGGCCGTATTCCTTATCGAACCGGTCCAGTTCGCCCGGTCGTTTTGCGCGGCCTATCGGATTGTGGAGCCTGGGCTGGACCGCGGGCGCGAGATGGTCGACCGGGGTGGAGAGCTCGGATTCGAGCTCGCTCTTCAGGGAAGGGTGTGCGGCGAACACGTGATCGCAGCGCCTGGCTACCTCTATCTGGCGCCCGGTAAGTCTCCCCCCGTAGTGCCAGAATATGCGCCGCGGCTCCGTGCCGGTGCCGCTCTCCAACCAGGGGCGCAGTGCGTCATCGCTGCAGTCATCGAGACCGCAACAGAAGATGATAACCGACGGCGACTCGAGCGCGCGCCGGGGAGGATCGACGTTCTCGAACGAAAACATCCGGCTGAGCCAGGGAGGGGCGATGACGCCGATCTCCGGAAACGAGTCTCGGTGCGACGAGTTTACCGTGATGTCTATATTGATGCTTCGCCGCCTTCGGTCCCTCGGAGACTCGGGCGACAGGAGATACCTGATCGCCAGAGCAGGTACGCGCAGTACGTTGCGCCGCGACACGGTAGTCCGTCGTATGCGCCTGGCGAGGGCTGCTCCCGGCTGGCGTTGGTAGTGGTCAAAGCTCGCTCGCAGAGCGTCAATAGACGCCTTGAGCTCCCGTCGTTCATTCATGTCTTCCTGTCGCGCACGGAGGGGTTCCTCCTGGAACATGTCCAGGGTGATCCCTGTCTCCGGGGCCGGGTGATGCGCGGGCGAAGCGCGCAGGAACCATCGGATTGCCGGCCACAGCTTCAGGGGATTCGTGAGAAACGCGCGACAGGCCGCCAGCAGCTCCTGCGGAATTTCCGCCTCAAGGTGCGCCATTCGGCGGTCGAGATAGTCGCGAAAAGACCTCAGCCACCGGGTGCTCAACAAGTAGGCCGGCATGATCCGTGCGTCGGTCATCCCGCGGGTGCCGGGAGGCTCAGGCGGTGGAGCACCCATTAGTACAGGTATCGCCATCCCCGCCACTGGCCGGGGTACGTCTTGATGTAGGGCTCGAGGAGCCCGGCATAGGACTTCGACGCCGATTCGAGCATGTCTGCTTTGGTTGCGCGCCCCGACACGGGCAGCGGCGGCTCTATGGCAACTCGAAAGCACTGCTCGCTATGTTCCCACACCGGAAAGACCGGGAGCAGCGGTGCGCCCGCGCGCGCGGCTGCGGTTATCGCTCCGGTTGCGACCCGGTATCGGTGGCCGAACAGTGGGATCGTCATCACCTGTTTGCCTTCCCAGGCTCCGACCGTCATCGATACCGGCTCGTTCGCGTGCAGGTACCCGAGCAGGTCACGGGCGAATGCCAGGCGGGACTGTTCGTTCAGGATGACGCGTTTCCCAAGGTACTTGTTCTCTATGAAGGTCCGGACCGGGTTGAGGACCGCGATGCCGTACTTCGTCTTGGAGAACCCGTGCTCCAGCCGGCTCACGTGAATCAGCTCGTACCCGCGCTGCTTCATTCCCATCTCGAAGATCAGTCCATGAAAGACGAAATGACTAACCCACAACACCGCACCGCGTCCGCGTTCCATGGCCCGATCGAGGTGCTCCCGGCCCTGGACGACGATCCGGGGACACCACCCTGCGGGGCGGTAGCAGCGCAGTACTTGCAGGCGCAGCTCGTACTGGTTGGCCGTGACCTCGTCCGCAATCTGCTTCGGCCCCGGCTTGCCGGAATCACGGAAAGCCATGCCGAGCCCCGCCCGGATCTCGGCATGGCATCTGGTACCAGTCGACAGAGTTGCCAGCAACCTCGAAAGGGGTTTCAAGTATCGTTCGGGGACTACCCAGGAGGGGAGTAGCAGGAAGAGCAACCGAAACGTCTCAACGAGGTCGGAAACTCGAAGGCTCTTGACGCCCGGCACGTCGCTAGCGGCCTTTTCTCCGGAGGCTGCACGGTGATCAATGTCCTGCCCCGATGATACGTCACCTCCCGGGCTACGGGAGTCAGGTGTCGCTGGGCGAGCTCCAGCCGGGAAGGCGCCGCTCACCTCCCGGTTCATACGTGTGCGTTGACAGCGAGATTTTGGAATTCCGGCACGCGTGCCGCCGAACCAAGACTCGATCATTGGACGTTCTCCCCGAGCGGCCAATCTTAACAGAGCCGCGCCACAGGCTCCAGCTTGGCGGGCATGTGTGCAGGTCGTCCCCCTGGAGCGCCGGGCTCGGACTACGCGGTCTTTGCCGCGCCGCCAACACGCGCTGCGAGCCGTGACCCTGCGCGTTGCGCCACGGTCGTCTTCGAGATCACGGGGCTCTCGTCGTCTGCATTGCCACGCCACCAACGGTTCTGGCGGCGGCCTTCTCTAAGCGTTAGACTGTGTGACCGACTTCCGGGCCGCCGCGAGGAGCCGGATCGGGCGGAATGCTCGAGACCGCATCGTTGGCGCTCTTGCTCATTCGCCGAAACCTGTTGAGGAACACCATGAAGACACCCGTTCGCGTAGCGGTCACCGGGGCCGCGGGTCAGATCAGCTATGCCACCTTGTTCCGTATCGCCGCAGGCGACATGCTGGGTCACGACCAGCCCGTGATACTGCAGTTGCTGGAGATTACTCCGGCGCTTGACGCGCTCAAGGGTATTGTCATGGAGTTGGACGACTGCGCGTTCCCGCTGCTGCAGGACGTTGTGGCAACCGATGACGCGGAGAAGGGATTCGGGGATGTCGACTACGCGTTGTTGATCGGCGCCAAGCCGCGTGGCCCCGGCATGGAGAGAAAAGACCTCCTTCAGGAGAACGCCAGAATCTTCACGGCCCAGGGCAAGGC
>JBAUWJ010000137.1:0-3354 GCA_049583715.1 Arenicellales bacterium
CCGAGTGGGGTGCGACGGGTCTGGTCAGGGAGCCGGCGGAAATCATCGACTGGGTGGCCTGAGCTTGGACGCCCTGCCCTCCATCACGGCGCTCTTGCACCAGTACCCCGTGGCACTGCCCGCGGCCGCCGCGGTCCTCGGGATCCTGGTGGGCTGGCTCGCCGGCAGCCTCACGTACCGGAGAAAGCTCGTACGCGCCCACTACGATCTCGAGCAGGAGAAAGAGACAGCGCGCCGGCGCCTCGAGACCATGGAGCAGAGCTTCGCCAACCTCTCCCATACCGCCCTGGAACGCAACAACCGCATGTTCCTCGAGCTGGCGCAGCAGTCGTTTGGCAGGCTGCAGGCCCAGGCGAAAGGTGATCTCGAAGTGCGCGAAAAGGCGGTGGAGGATCTGGTGAAGCCCATCCGCGAAGCCCTGGAGCAGACCCGCAGGGAAATCCAGCAGCTCGAGAAGGACCGCCGCCAGACCCACGGCGTGCTCACCCAGCACCTGGAATCGCTGGTCGAGACCCAGCGTGCCCTTCAGGGCGAGACCCGCAACCTGGTGCAGGCCCTGCGGAGGCCCGAGGTGCGCGGCCAATGGGGGGAGCTGACCCTGCGCCGCCTGGCCGAGCTGGCGGGGATGGTCGAGCACTGCGACTTCTCGGAGCAGGTCCACACGAACACCGAAGACGGCTGGCGCCGCCCGGACATGGTCGTGCGCATGCCCGCCGGGCGGCAGGTGGTCGTCGACGTAAAGACGCCCCTTGACGCCTATTTGAGCGCCGTGGAAGCCACCGACCCGGGACCGCGGACCGCCTTCCTCGTCCAGCACGCGCGCCACATTCGCACCCGGGTCAAGGAGCTGGCCAGCAAGCGCTACTGGGAGCAGTTCACGGACGCCCCGGAGTTCGTCGTGCTCTTCATACCCGGCGACCAGTTCCTGAGCGCAGCCCTGGACCAGGACCACACTTTGCTCGAGGATTCCCTGGCCCAGAAAGTCATCCTCGCGACGCCAACCAGTCTGGTGGCCCTGCTGCGGGCCATCGCCTACGGTTGGCGGCAGGAGACTCTGAACAAGAACGCCGAGCAGATCCGCGAGATCGGCGAGGACCTGTACCGCCGGCTCAACACCCTCACCGACCACATCGCCAAGCTCGGCCGACAACTCGACTCCAGCGTAGCCCAGTACAACCGCCTCGTCGGCTCCTTCGAAACCAAAGTCATCCCCGGCGCCCGCAAGTTCGCCGACCTCGGCGTTCCCACCAGCGAGCCCGCGGAATCCCCCACGCCCATAGAGAAGCAGGCACGCACTCCCACAAAGGAGCTCACCGACGAAGACGCTGACTGAACCGCGTCAAATCGTCCATGCTCACGAAGAATCCGATCCGCACGGCCCCGAGAAATGGAAAATGTGGGTCGGAATTCATTCCGACAGCGGCCCTCACAAGTGGCAAAACTTCACAGCGTAACTCACCAGCATGACCCCACCCACACCCTTACCAGATGACCCCATATTCGCTCACTCGAGTTATATGCGCACCTCCACAGCGAGACCGTTATCCAGACACTGTATGCTGCCACTGGTCCGCCGACAATAATGCCCAGAAGCAAGACGGGTAGTCCGAGTTGTAGATAGAGGGGCCCCAAGAAAGCGATTGCCATACCCATCAACACTACAACCAGCGCATAGTAGATCCAAAATACCGTCTTGAGTTCTTCTTCCCCGCGCCAACATTTTCGAATGCCGCGCAGAAAAGGTCTGCTGCTGATGGCAAGGGCGGGCTTCCGGGCCTGGTTACCTCCTCGCAAACGATCCGATCCCATGAGTCCCTCAAGACTTCATCTATTATCCGATCTCTTCTCGTTGCCTCTTCTCGCATCTAACCAGTTCTTCGCTCTTGCTCCTAGGAATATACCAAACAGGATCATAGCGATCATCGACAACTCATAGAATATGACTATCGGATATAGGGATTGGGTTCCGGCTGCTGCAACATTAATTGCCGTTACTAATGGATAAGAGACTAACCCAGCAAGGTAGAAGTATCGCCTCTGGTAGTCTACTACGACAAGAAACACTGAAATCAAAAGCAACACCAACGGGATCGTCTCTCCCTTGAGCGTGACGTGAAGAAAGTAAACCATGATCGCAGAAGCGATCATCACACCAACCCCTAGTAGTCTTTTCATTCCTAATTCCCACATACTGCTTTTGCCGCCTCAACAGTTGGAAAATCACCGGGTATCTTTATGCGTAAATGGGGACGCACCACGTTTTTGGGTGTTCCGCCTCTATCTGGCCAGCTTTCGTTTCGGTCGTCCTGGCTGACCCGGGGTCGCCCGCCGCGTAAGCACCCGCTCTACCTGCCTCCGGAATCGCTCGCTGCCAAGGGCATAGTTTCCGTGCGTCGCGACTCTGATATCCTCAGTCATGTTGCCCTCCATACCCACATCGAACAGCGCCCGGTATGTCGCCCTCCGCTCATCCAGGTCGCCGCCCAATCCCGCGTACGCACCGTGCTCACTAATCAGGTCCGAAGGACCGCCCAGGGCATTCACTCGATAGCTGGACCACGGGTACGCCGCCGGATCAGCCACCATCTTCGCCCTCACCGGATTCATCTCGATATAGCGATAGCACGCCAGCACGTACCGGTCCTCTTGGGTCAAGCAGGAGTGGAAACGCCCTTCCCAAAGGGTCCCCGTCCGGCGGTATATCCGGTTGACGTACTGTACGTACCGCTGATTCAAGTGCTTCATCATCAGCGATGCACTTTCCTTTTCCGCGGGCGTCAGCAACAGATGAACATGATTGGTCATCAACACGTAAGCGTGAACATCGCATGCGAACTTCCGTGCCTGCTGCTCCAACGTCTCCAGGTAGCATCGATAGTCTTCATCGCGAAAAAAGCATGCGCTTCGATTGTTACCCCTTTGGACGATGTGCCAGGGAATCCCGGCAATGGCAAGGCGGGGCCTTCTCGGCATGGTCAACCTCCCTGTGAATAACTGGATCGATCCCCTCAGTCTCTCGTCCCGGCTACTGCTACGGCCGCCTACAAACCGTGGTCCGTCCCCCATTTCCCCCATTTCCAGACGATGTGCCAGGGAGTCCCGGCGATAGCAAGGCGAGTCCTTCCCGGCATGGTCAACCTCCTTGCGAATGATTGATCTCCCTCAGATCCTCGTCTTGGCTACTGCTACAGTCTCCATAACCGTGGTCCGTCCCGCATTTCCAACCAAACCAAAGTCATCCCCGGCGCCCGCAAGTTCGCCGACCTCGGCGTTCCCACCAGCGAGCCCGCGGAATCGCCCGCTCCCATAGAGAAGCAGGCACGCACACCCACAAAGGAGCTCACCGACGAAAAC
>JBAUWJ010000138.1:0-1961 GCA_049583715.1 Arenicellales bacterium
TGAACGGAGAGTTGGGTGCGTGGACCGATCTCTATGCCATCGGCGGCACCATGTATACCTGCATCACGGGCAAGCCGCCCGTCGACGCGATCACCAGGCACCCCGGCATCAAGGTCGATCCCCTTCAGCCGGCCGTGGAAGCGGGCCAAGGCCAGTACAGCGAAGTGCTGCTACGCTCCATCGACTGGATGCTGCGTCCCGCAGCCCACGAGAGGCCCCAGTCCGTCGACGAGGTGTTGCCATGCATTCAGGGCCGGGCCGAGCCGCCGGTGCCGGGACAGTCCGTCCAGACGCAACCCGCGGGCGCCGGGTCGACGGTCAGATTGCCCATATCGGAGGCCATCGGCCGTCCGGCAGATGCAACAGTCCCGGTCGCGCCTGTGCGTCCGACGGTGATTCTCGGGCGCGAGGGACGAGGTGGTCGACGCGCCGGCTTGATGGGGGGGATCGCCGCCTTGCTGCTGATCGTTGCCGGAGCGGGATGGTGGTTTGTCCACAATCAGCACGAAAAGCGGCTCGCCATCCAGATGAAGCAGGAGCAGGCCCGAAAGCAACAGCTTGCGATCCAGGGACAGATAGACGCGGCGCAGCGGGCCATCGCCGCCGGGCGCTATACCGCGCCCGCGGATGACAACGCGCTCACCCACCTGCGCGCGGCGATGAAGCTGGATCCAACGAGCGAAGACGCCCGGGCAGGCATGGACAAATTGTTCGCGGCGCTGTTGTCGGCGTCGAAACACGCCGCCGAGTCCGCCGAGCTCAAAGCGGCGAACGAGTATCTCAACGGCGCCGCCCAGGTTTACCCGGGCGACCCAGCCCTTCAGGGCGCCCGCGACCTGATCTCGAAAGAAAAGGCGAAGCGCCAGGCAAAACTCGAAGCTGAGCAGACCGGGCCCACCAAAGCACCCGCCAAGACCCAATCCGGCGCCGCGCAGGCGTCCCCGGCCGGAGCTGGCGGTCAGGCTGTCGCGAGCGCCGGAACCTCGACTCCACCCGAAGCTGAGGCGCCGGCATCCGGGAAGACTACCAGGGAGGCAACGGAACCCGGCGCACAGACGGTTTCGGCATCCACACCGGTCACGCCCCCATCCACCGCTCGAGCTTCGGCGGCAGGCGGCCAAACGCAAGGAGCGGCAAGCGCTGGGACAACGAAGGAGGCCCGGGGCGCCGAGAAAGCGCCGGCAGCCGCGCAGGCCCAGGCCGCTTCGGCTTCGACTGCCGGGTCTCAGGCTGGAGTGACGGCGACACAACCCGTTGCCGAACCTGCGCAGAGCACGAAGGTCTCGCAGGCCGCACAGCAGACCCAGGGCACTCAGACAGCCCAAGCCGCGCAAGCAGCCCGGCAGGCGCAAGCCTCGCAACAGACCCAGGCCGCAGAACAAACGCAGGGAACGGCAAGCCAAGGCTCGAACGCCCAAACACAAGTCGCCCCAGAGTCCTCGGGAACTCAACAGGCACAATCTCAAGGTGCTGAAAAGGCGCCCGCAACAGAGCAGAAGCAAGGAGGCGAGGGTTCACAGGTCGCGACAGCGCAGCCGGCTGCCGCATCGAGCACGAAGACAAACAAAGTCACCGAGAACGTGAATGAATTCATAGCGTCCTTGACATCCGGGTCCGACAAGTCAGGCGGGAATACCACGGTGGCGTCGGCCAACGAGAGTGCCGGTGCAGAGAATTCGACGTCGAGCGAGGTGGCGCAACTGCTGAAGCAGGCGGAGCAGTATATGGCCGCCTCCAATCTCGTGGCGCCCGAGGGTCACAATGCCCGGATGGTCTACCAGCAGGTCCTGGCCATGGACGCCCACAACACGGAGGCCCGGGCCGGGATGAACAGGATCGGAGACGTCTACGAGAAGGCAGCCGCGGTGATGCTCGACGAGGGCCAGACGGCGCTGGCGCGCCGGATCATCGAGCGAGGCCTGGCCGCGGTACCGAGTCATCCGGGGCTGCTGGCGCTGCAG